>NZ_JACJQX010000001.1:0-310284 GCF_014696895.1 Chroococcidiopsis sp. [FACHB-1243]
TTCGCTACCACGACAACTGGTTGCGAAATTTTCTGATTGCCTCGTCCCTGAATGGTCGTGGAACCGGAAAACCGGTCAAACACAAACTAGAGTAGAACCAGGAACGACTTGAAACGCAGGCGAACTCAGCTCGTGCATACTTGCTGCCTCGCAAACGCGCAGCCACGGCAACGCTACCTGCTCTTCTAGAAACTTGAAGTAAGGTCTGACAAAAATTTGCTCGGCAGCATTCAAATTTTCCAGTAGTGCCACATTGCTAAAGTTGAAGTGAGTCGTGAGAAACCCTAGCTTCGCCCAATCATCAGAAATTTGGTGACGCTCTTGATACTCTAACAGCAGTGGTTCTATAAAGCTAGCTAGCTTTATGAGATCTGTATTACTCAAGCCAACCAATCGCAGATCGCGATCGCCCTTGCTGTTCTGCAATGTGTCGGTGAGAAGGTATGATGGCTGCTTGTAAAACTCCAGTAGATTTAAGTAGATTTCAACCGTACACTGCACAATGCTGGTAATTTCACTCGGACTTGTAGCCGATGGAATACATTCATACAGTTCGCTCGCTTTACTAGCAGCATACTCGCAGTTCAGCTCGATCAGCGATCGATGCAACTTCGCAACAGTTTCACGTCTGCCCTCCGGCGAAATCAGGTGAAGCAGAGCATCAGAGGCAAAATGATGTTGCGTGGAGAAGGAGATTTGAGGTTTATATCGCTCTGCCCAAATTTTGACGAGCTGTTGAGTGGTTAGGTTTTGTGAAATATCTGAGCTGATGAGCATATGAAGGCACCCCATTTCATCAGTAAAGTTAGGAATTCGTAAACGAATAACACACCCGTTAGCCCTCAACCGCGATCGATCCCGTTCGCCGAGCGAGATCGATCGCGGGACAAGAACTTCATCATTAATCGGTGAATATTGCTGCTATTGTTTCAATGTCTTTACTTTAACATCACGCAGCGATCGCTAAGCTACACGTTTACTATTACTGTTGTTGGTAATTGGTAATTGGTAGTTGGTAATTGGTAGTTGCTCCCGATCGCTCCCTCAGCTCTCTTCCCCGACTCCCGACTCCCTATTCTTCAGTAGCAAACCAAGCCCGCAAAACTTCTGCAACCGTCCAAGCTTGGGCAATGCAGCCGCGTGGAGTCATGGGCGCATCGCCGTCAAAAATTTCGCTTAAACTACCAATACCGCGATCGCAAAGGTGGTTTGCCATCGGTTCGAGAAATTGACGCGCCTGCACGGGATTTTTATAAACGCGCAAATGTGCAAAGACAAATGCACCAATTAACCATCCCCAGGTTGTTCCTTGATGATACGCGCTATCTCGTTGCAGTGGATCGCCACCATAACGTCCTCGATATTGGGGATGTTCGGGAGAAAGCGATCGCAAGCCGAAAGAAGTCAATAATGTCTGTCCGCAAGCATCGACAACACCTTTTTGCTGCGTAGGGTTGAGTAGAGGTGCAATGCCTTGCGCCCCCACCAAGGGTAAGGAGACGGCAAAAATTTGGTTGGGACGTAGGGATAGATCGTCTCCATCAGGACCATCTAGTACGTCGTAGCAGTAGCCTAAATCTTGATTCCAGAAACGAGAAAACCTCGCTAGCGTGCGGTTGGCGATCGCCTCGTACTCTTGGTGCGGTTTACCTAAACGACGGGCAAAGTTTGCCATACTCCGCACGGCATTATACCAAAGTGCGTTAATTTCAATCGGTTTACCAATTCGAGGTGTGACGACCCAATCGCCAACTTTGGCATCCATCCAGGTTAACTGCCATCCCTCTTCCCCAGCATAAAGCAGTCCGTCAGCGGCATCGAGATGGATGTTGTAGCGCGTACCGCGACAGTGACAATCGATAATATCTGCTAGAACTGGAAATAGTTCTTGGATGAGGGCATCATCTTCTGTAGCACTGTGGTAGGCACGAATTGCTTCAAAGTACCACAAAGTCGCATCAACAGTATTGTAATCCGGTGTTTCCCCCACATCTGGAAAACGGTTGGGAATCGTGCCGCGATCGACATATTTAGCAAAGGTACGGAGAATATAACGGGCAATTTCCGATCGCCCCGTGCAAAGAGTCAAACCTGGTAAGGCGATCGCCGTGTCGCGTCCCCAGTCGCTAAACCAAGGATAACCAGCAATAATCGTTTTGCCCTGCGGTTCGTCGGCAAGGGGGCGATCGACGATAAACTGGTCGGCAGCTAGAACTAGTTGATGTATCCATTGCGGCGGTTCTTTCGCTTTAATCGAACGACTGGCTTTCCACTGTCCGATTAGCTTTTGTTCTTGGGTGTGACGCAATTTCAAGGCTGCTGCACCATCTAAATTTGGTTGGCTTTCCGTACTCGCCACAAAAGTAAAGGATTCCCCAGGGTTGAGCGTCACTTGAAAAGTTGCTGCGTGCAAGTGGTCTTCGCGATCGCTCAGTCCTCGGTAGCGTTCTACTGCTAAGTCAAAGCCATAGTACCAGTTGTGAACGATTGTTGCTGTTGCACCATCACCTAGCAAGTAAAGGGGTGTAGCACCAGGGTAGGGAGTAACGCAAATTCCCAGATCGACTGGATCTAAAGCCATTTGCCAGCTGTTACCTTGAGTAATGCCGTGATAGTCGCGATAATTAACCATCGCTTTCAGTCCCAACTGTAGCGGTGCAGTGGCGCGAACTGAGGCATACTGAATGTAAGTCGTATTGGCTCCCTGCTGCATCCATACCCGCTTTTCCAACAGGGCATCAGCATAGGCAAATCGCCAAACGGGGACTGTCCCTTCTAGAGAAAATTGCTCAACACACAAATAACCTTCAGGACTGACAATTCCATCCCCCCAGCGATTCGTGTTTAAAGGATAGAAGCGATCGCCATATAAAATCGTTTCATCCAACTTTGCTAACATTAACGTGCGACCCAAAGGCGGTTTGAGGGCTGCGACTAATAACCCGTGGTAGCGTCGAGTCAGCAATCCCGCTACCGTACCAGAGGCATAACCGCCAATCCCGTTTGTCACCAGCCACTCCCGCGTTTCCGCGATATCCAGGTTACCGCAGATTTCCCGCCCGAATTGAATCGCCATATCAACCTACTGCTTGCTACTGAAGCGCGATCGCCACTATGTTTGAGTATGTACCGCAACCATAATATATCGTCGATGGGGATTAGGGGTTAGGGGTGAGGGATAATAAATTGTTGAGAAATCGCTGAGACAAGAACACAAGAGTGTTAGAGAGCAGACGTTGTAGGGGCGGGTTCACCAACTAACTTTGACTCAAACAGAATTTTCCCGTAAACCCGCCCCGCCCCCTACAAATATCATCATGTTTTTTTCCGCTGACAATACACCACCAACAACGTAAATAAACCAATTCCAGCTAAATATTTTAAAGGTGAGGGAACAATTGGACTGGGAGAGAAAAATCCTTCAATGATTCCGGCAATGACCAACATCGGGACAATTCCCAGTACTAACTGGGCGGCTTGAGTGCCATAAAATTTTAATGCATCTCCCCGTTTGTATTTACCAGGAAATATAATTGCTCTAGTAATTAAAAACCCTGCTCCACCAGCAAAAAATATTGCGGGTAACTCTAAAGCGCCGTGGGGAAATACAAATGCCCAAAAGGGATAAGCTAAATTATTTTGTCCGACTAAAGTTGCAACTGCTCCTATACTTAGACCGTTATAAACTAGTAAAAATGTTGTATATAACCCTGCGGTAATTCCTCCAGAGACAGCAGCAAAAGAAACAGATATATTATTCGTCATAATGTTTGTAGATGCTAGTGGCTCGACACCGACAATCGAACCCATCCACAATTGACGATCTTCTTGTACTTTTCTAATCAAATAGTCGGGTACGACTAATGATAGAAATGTCGGGTCTTGCCATGCATACCACCACGCTACAATTCCACCAAATAAAAAGAGTACTGTAGCTAAAGCAATACAACCAAAATTATGCCGAATTGCGGTAGGAAAACCCCAGCGATAAAAGTCTAGTACTGCTTGCCATTCTTGTCGCCGCGAACCTTGATAGATTTGGTTATAGCTACGAGTTGTTAAAGATTGTAAATTTTGAATAATCATATGACTAGCTTGTTGAGTCCGGGCGCGGGCTAAATCTGCGGCTACAGAGCGATACAAACTAGCTAATTCTTTAATTTCACCAGAGCGAAGTGCCTTTATCCCCTTTTTTTCAACTTGATTTAACAGATCGTCTAAACGCTTCCAGTTTGGTTCTCGGCGAGCAATCCATCGTTGAATATTCATAAATTTTAAACTAGGTTGAGCTTGGCTACTTTAAGATAACTGCAATAATTTGGGCAGACTATAGATGGTAATTCTGTTTGAATCATGAAATACTCGTGAAAATTGTCATTTGTCATTGGGATGTAGATGCGATCGATGGATATTGGTAAATGATAATCAACTAGAAAAAATTCATAACAGCACGAATTGCTATAGATCACACCTTTAAATCGGGGAAAATGTCATCATGTCTCAATTTAGTTCTTCTAGTTCGATGCAAACGTTGAATGTCGGCAATGTTGTGACTGCGGGAGTACGGTTGTATAGATCTCATTTTAAAAGATATCTCAGGTTAGCCTTACAAGCTTATTTATGGGTCTTAGTCCCAATCTATGGCTGGGCAAAATTTGCCGCGATCGCCGGACTAATTTCGCGTTTGGCTTTTGGCGAACTCGTAAACCAACCTGAAAGTATTAGCACTGCTCGTAACTATATTAAGTCGCGTACTTGGTCATTCTTTTTCGTTGGTCTTCGAGTTGGTATTTTAGTGTTGTTAGCTTATATAGGATTTGCTATTGTTGGCACAATTATCGGTACTATAGCTGTTTTGTTTTTAGGATTTTTGTTACGTTTAATCCTTGGCGAACTAGGTATTACAATTGCTGTTGGTTTAGTGGTAGTTGCTCTTCTTGGCAGTTTATTTTTCGGACTGGTATGGTTATACTCTCGTTGGTTTATCTCTGAAGTACCGCTAGCAGTTGAAGAAAGTATTAATGGCGCACAGAGTATCAGCAGAAGTTGGGATTTAACTCAAACATCTATATGGCGCATTCAAGGAATTGTTCTAATAACTTTTATTGTTACATTTCCAATTTTAGCTGTGTCTAACTACATTCCTCAAATATTTTTGTTACGTCTAGAACAAGGCTCCACTGCCTACACAATTGTGTATTTAATTTCTTGGATTCTGAGCTTTGCCGGAGGAATTTTAATTATGCCGTTTTGGCAAGTTATTAAAGCTGTTGTGTACTATGACTTACGCACGCGCAAAGAAGGGCTAGGATTGAAATTGCGCGATCGCGACATCTAATTTTGAGTAATAGGTAGTTGCAATTACCCATTACCTATTACCCATTACCTATTACCAAATATGCATTTCTTCAACCGCATTACCCACCAAACCCCCGAAAGCGTCGAGCTAGAATTCACTTTAGCAGGAATTGGTAGCCGCGCCTGGGCATTGTTAATCGACTATCACATCCTCACCTTTCTCATAGTTGGATTCTTATTTATTTGGAGCTTTATTGCTTATCAAGTTGTAGAAGCCTGGAACAGAATATTTCAGAATATAGATGTTGGCTTATGGATGCTAGCGATCGCCTTTTTAGTAACATTCTTTTTATATACGGGTTATTTTGTCCTATTTGAAACTTTATGGCAAGGACAAACCCCAGGCAAACGTTTTGCTAAAATTCGCGTCGTCAGAGATGATGGTAGACTTGTCAGCATTCAACAAGCAGTATTGCGATCGCTCCTGCGACCTTTTGACGATACCTTATTTCTCGGTGCATTTTTAATTATGTTCGGTCGGCGCGAGAAACGTTTAGGCGATCTAGTTGCAGGTACAATTGTAATTCAAACTGAAACTTTCCAGACATCTGTAAACTTTCCCATTTCAGATGCAGCCCACGCTCTGATGTCGCAATTGTTGCAATCTGAAGCCGATTTTTCCCAGCTTTTACCCGATGATTTTGCGGTGATTCGCGAATATTTGCAACGACGCAAAGCAATGTCCAAACAGGCTAAAGAACAACTTAGTTTAGAACTTGCCAAACAAACCAAGAAAATTATCGCCCTGGAAAAACTACCTCAAGCTGTCAAGCCTGACACATTTTTAGAAGCAGTGTATTTAGCATACCAGCAGGATCGCCAGTAGGGGCGCACAGCTGTGCGCCCCTTCGTAAATCACATCAAAATATTAACCACCCATACCAGGGATCAGACTACCACTGAGACGCTTTAAGGCACGATTTGCTACATCGCCATAACTTAACTCGCCACACAAAATTTGTCCCATGCGCTGAGTTGCGGAGGGGCGCTTGACACCAACTTTATAGCCAATACCAGGAACGCGGTAGAATACACCTGCTAGTTTTTGCGCCCAAGCCATATCGCTGCCCCATTCTTCGTTGATGGTGTCGGTATATTGTTCTAAGGCGTTGATATCGCCTGCAAGCGCGCGATCGATCGCAGCTGCGGCTTTGACTCCGGTGAAGATTGAGGGACGAATTCCTTCAGCCGTGAATGGATCGACGACACAAGCCGCTTCCCCAGCGAGAATGGCATTTTGAGTATGAAGTTTTTGCGTTCCATCCCACAAACAGAGAGGATGACCGTATTGTCTGCAAGTCTTGACATCAATGCCAAATAGAGTGGCATATTCGCTCAAAATTTGTTTAAAGTCCTGTCCTTCTCCACCTCGAAACGTGCCGATACCAATGGAATAGCCGTCAGCTTTAGGGAAATTCCAGATATAGCCGTTTTTGACCATACCGAATTCAAAATGGGCAATATTACTATCATCCACCTTGGCGGGGGCTTCTGCTTCTAAAGCACCACCCAAACGGCGCTTGCGTTCTTTGAAGCCCAACCACTTCGCCATTGGACCTTTTGCGCCATCAGCTGCAATCAGATAACGTCCTTCAAACACTTGGTTTGCAGTTTTGACGTACCAGCGATCGCCTTTAAATTCGATCCCGTTAACTTCCGTACTATCTCGTAGTTCTGCCCCTTGTTTTTGTGCCTGCTGAACTAAGAAGCGATCGAATACGTCCCGTCGCACCATCCACATCGGTTCTGGCGTGCGTAACTCAGCCTGTACGGGGTCGTCCATTTTCCAGGTGTAGCGAATGGTATTAACTTTTACCGAAATCGCCGGAGAAAAATCAAAATCAAACCATTTGGCAACTTCAGGCGATACGCCTCCCCCACAAGGTTTATAGCGTGGGAGCGATTCTTTCTCTAGCACTAAAACCGAACGCCCCTGTTTCGCTAGATGATAGGCTGCCGATCCTCCAGCCGGACCAGCACCAACGATGATGCAATCGTACATAAGACTACAATTTAACTCCTATGGGTTATCTCTACATCAAGGCGGATAGCCTTACAAAACTTTACCTAATTTTGCCCGCTTCCCATACAAAAACTCACATAAAAATCAAAATAAGCAGCCAGACCAGGTACAGCCTGGTCTGTTCGAGGCTACACGGTTGAAATCTCTTTGTCCTTCTCTGCTAGCAACTCCTCAACGCGCTCGATATACTTATTGGTCAACTTTTGCAATTGGTCTTGTAGATCTCGCGCTTCGTCCTCAGTCACTTCACTACTTTTCTCTTGCTTGCGAATCGTCTCCAGCGCATCGCGGCGAATATTACGAATGGCAACCTTACCCTCTTCAGCGTACTTCGCCGCCAGTTTGATAAATTCCTTGCGGCGTTCGCTAGTCAGTGGCGGAATATTTAATCGGATCGCCGAACCGTCATTATTAGGAGTTAACCCCACATCTGACATGGAAATAGCTTTTTCAATCGAATTAAGAGTACTGCGGTCGAAAGGTTGAATCGTAATTGTAGTTGCATCAGGGGTACTGATGCTAGCTAGCGATTTTAAAGATGTAGGGGAACCGTAGTATTCCACCATCACGCGGTCGAGCAGACTGGCATTAGCACGACCAGTACGGATAGTATTAAAAGATCGTTGAGTTGCCTCAACGGTTTTTTGCATTGTACTTTCAGCTTCAGCTAACTTCACAGAAACCTCCCACAAGCGTCCCTATAGATTCTCCTATCACAGCGCGGCGAATATTACCTCTCACCGTAAGGTCAAATACCAGAATAGGGATGTTGTTTTCTTTGCACAAGGCGATCGCGGTACTATCCATTACCCGTAAGTCTTGAGCCAAGACATGACCGTATGTCAAGGTTTGATAGCGTTTGGCGTTTGGATTAAGATGCGGATCGGCATCGTAAACCCCGTCTACCTTCGTTGCTTTAAAAATTACCTCAGCATCTATTTCTGCTGCTCTCAAAGCAGCAGTCGTATCGGTAGTAAAGAAAGGATTACCCGAACCCGCACCAAAAATCACCACCCTGCCTTTTTCTAAATGGCGGATGGCGCGACGGCGAATATATGGTTCTGCAACTTCTTGCATGGCGATCGCAGTTTGTACCCGCGTCTGTACCCCGTTACGTTCTAACGAATCTTGCAACGTAAGGGAATTCATCACGGTAGCAATCATCCCGATATAGTCAGCGGTAGCTCGATCCATACCAGATGCCGATGCTTTGACACCGCGAAAAATGTTGCCACCACCTACGACAACAGCGACTTGCACGCCAAGGGCAACAACTTCTGCGATTTCACCTGCGATTCCTTCGACTACACCTGGGTCAATCCCATAACCCAAGTTACCCATCAGAGCTTCGCCACTGAGCTTGAGCAAAACTCGTTTGTAAGGTTTCAACATACAACTGAAATTTAATTCATATTCGCCTCCCATTAAAGATAGCAGTAGAGGGCAACTCTGTCTCTAGTTTCCCCATTGCAGAGTACAGCCAATAGTCTCTGTAGTAGCAATTGAAATGGGTTGTCCTTGCAGCAATTCCGAAATAGCTTTGCGTAAGTAAGGCTGTTTTACTGCTGCTGGTTCTGCGGGGCGATCGTCGATCGCCCCTTGGTAGCGAATGCAGCCTGCGGTATCGATCAAAAAAGACATTGGTGTAGTTTTTGCCCCGAAACTTTCCGTTACGTCTCTCGTCGAGTCCCAGAGATAGGGAAAATTCAGTTGATAGCAGTTGGCAAAGTTTTTCATCTGCTCGAAACGATCTTCGAGATTCTGATTGGCATTAATCCCAATTAAAGTAAACCCTTGGTCTTGCAATTCTATTTGGATTGTTTTTAATCTTTCAATATATGACTGCACGTAATCGCAATGATGACTCATAAATACAACACCCACAGCTTGAAATTTTTCTAAATAGCGAGCCAGGTGGTGGACTTGAGTATCTATACCACGTAATTCAAAATCGGGTGCATAACGCACTCTAGAGGGTTGAATGTGAGTTTGAATAGCCATATGTTGGGAATAGGAATATATCTTATGTTTAACTCAAAACTATTGGTTATACGTTATCGATCGCTTGTCATTAGTCATTGGCAATCGATACGACCAAATGACCAATGACCGACGACAAATGACAAAAAATTAAGTATTTTTCCAGCCCTGGACTAATGCTTGATATCCGATCAGTTTATACGCTAATTTCGCTGCCGTGAACTGTGAAACTACTGAATCGGCAACTGGTGCTAATTCCATAATATCCAAGCCAAGGACTTGATGTTTTTCAATGACTTTTCTCAAGAAGGAAAGTAAAGCATACCAATTCAAGCCACCTGGTTCGGGAGTGCCAACCCCTGGAATCAAAGTTGGATCGATACCGTCTAGATCGATAGTCAAAAAGACTTTTTGAGTTGGAATAGCGGCGATCGCTTTTTCAATCCAATCGGGTTGATTAGCAATTTCTCTGGCGCGAAATACAGTCAGATTTTTTGCTTTAATCAGTTCGGCTTCTTCTTTGCAAATTGCTCGAATCCCAATTTGGACGGTTGGTAAACCCATATCAACCACTCGCCGCATAATACAAGCATGATTGTGGATCGAGCCTTCATATTCATGGCGCAGATCGCCGTGAGCGTCAATTTGCACTACGGTAAAAGGTTCGTCTGGATACGCTTGGCGATATGCCTCGACAACACCTGTTGTAATGCTATGTTCGCCACCCAAAGCAATGACAAATTTTTTATCTTGAATTAGCTGGTAAACTGTTTCTTGAGTGGCTTTCAGCATCTCTTCTGCTGAAACTTGGCGATCGCGGGTATCGGCAATTGAAGGGTACGTATAAATACCGACATCGCAGCCGATCTCCCAGTCGAGTTCTTCATCGTAGTATTCCACTTGCTGGGAAGCTTCCAGAATGGCATCGGGACCATTTTCGCAACCACGGCGATAGGTTGTTGTTGCTTCGTAGGGAATCGGTAGGATAACGACCTTAGCAGTATCGTAACTTACTGCGACATCAGCACCGAGAAAGGGAATGACAGAAGTATCTATTTGAGTTAGCATAAACGGCGATCGAGGAATTGCAACATCACGATCCTGACACACTCCCGCTAAAAGTAGCGATTTGATAGCGGTTTTCGATTGGGTAAAACGATCTGTAGGGGCGCACAGCTATGCGCCCCTACAAATGTCACGCACGCAATCGAGGTGTTGGGCTATGCCTGGCTTTAGCTAAAAGCAACGCCATGCCTTACTCATGACTCATGACAAATGACACATGGTAGCTATAACTTACATGAAGTCATTTATAAAAATCGAAATATGACTGCTTTCGATTATTCTCTAGATTTTAAAACCATTGATTTTCGCCAGCATCCAGAGTTATATCGAGTGGGTAAAGGCGAACAAGGAGTTCTTTTAGTTGAACCATATAAATCAGAAATCTTACCGTACTGGCGATTTAAGACTCCCGATATCGCTAAAGAATCCAGCCAAAAAATATATGAATTATTTCTAAATTATTTAGCAGCAGATGATTTTGTTGGTGCGGATATGGCGCGAAAGTTTTTACAAATGGGCTACACGCGATCGCGTCGTTATGCGAATCATAAAAGTGGGAGAAAATATAAAAGCAATCCTCAAAAAATAACTGCTCCAGCCGCACAACTTCAGGCAAGAAAAGATATTTTACCTTATGAAGTCGATCCAATTAAAGCTGAATCTGCGGCAATCTTTAAGGAAAAATGGGTACAAGCTAAAACAAATGAGAAGTACTTACAGTTAATGGCAAAGCACAAACAGATGTACGATCGCTAGTCGTAGGGTGGGCATTGCCCACCTACTAGATTAAATACCAGCATGACCCAATGCTAAGCCAGTCACGAGCATTCCTAATACCAAAAATGGTTGAGCGCTTGCCTGATACTTAACATCATTTTTCAGCGGATCGCGCAAGAAATACATGTCCTGAAATACGATCTGGGGAATGACTAAAAAGATGATAATGGTCGCGTACAAGTTTTCACCAATACTGACTAAGTAGGCTGCAATTCCCATCTGAAAAATGTCGATCGCCAAAACGCAAATCCAAGCCGCTGTAGAAATACCAAACATGACTGGTAGAGACTTTAACCCTAATTGGCGATCGCCTTCTACACTCTTAAAATCATTCACCACAGCAATTCCCAAGCCTGCCATGCTGTAGATCAGCGTCAAAATTGCGATCGTCCAGTTGAGATCGCCAAACAAAGCATGACCAGTCCACCAAGGTAAGGCAATATAACTCGCTCCCAAAGCATAATTACCTAACCAACCATTCTGCTTCAGTTTGAGTGGTGGAGCTGAATAGATATAGGCTAGGAAAGAACCGCCAATTGCCAGGGCTGTAATTGTGAGAAACTGATGTCCTGCCCATAGATCTAAAGCAAAAGCAACTCCCAAACCAGCCACCAGCAGCACGAGAATTTGGCTCACGACTTGGGGAACAGAAATTGCTCCAGAGGGAATCGGACGATAGGGTTCGTTGATTGCGTCGATTTCGCGATCGTAGAAATCATTTAGGGTTTGGGTATAACCCGTCAACAGCGGTCCCGCTAGTAACATGGCAGCAGCAGCAATCAAAACATGTTCCAACGTCCAAGTATACTGTCCCGAAGAAGCCGCACCACAAATGACACCCCACATCAAGGGAATCCAGGTAATCGGCTTCATCAATTGTAGGCGAATTTTCCAAATTGAACTTTCGCCAGGACTTGCACCTTTCATGCCCAGCAGTTGCCTAGTTCTGCCGCTGCGATCGCTTTGTAAACTAGCAACAGGATTGGTAGCAGACCCAATTTGCTCAGCAGCCTGCTCTGAATTACTATTTGGAAACGCAGAAGAGGGAGTTGGATCTGACATAAAAATAGGGAGTAGGGAGTCGTGGTAATAGGGACACACGGCTGTGCGCCCTTATTACTCATAATTACAAAGATACGATCAAATAGCCCTGCTGGAATTTTGCACCAGTTACAGTTTTGCCGCTCAAACCTGGGGGAAGGATAATATTGCGACGATGATCGCCTGCTTCTATGGTAATTTCACCGCCCGATTGAGTCAGCTTGACTTGCTTTTTATCAAATCCTGGTAAAAAGACGCGGACTTGACGCGCTGCTACGTCAATTTCTAACGGTTTGGGAGCAGGTGCGGGTTGGGTAAAATCTGGGAGAGCATCCATGAGGGGTTGCCAGTCGCCAGGAGTCGCAGTCGGAACGCTACTGACTGGCAAAGGCGAAAACTCAGATTTGAGGGCTTCTGTCGCAGTTGTTTGATTGGCGATTGCACCTGCTATAGTTAAACCGATTAGCTGAGAACTCCCCCACAAATAACGTGCCGTTGCCATACTCGCCGGATTGTCATTCACAACTAAATAAGCAGCAAGGCGTTTCGGATCGGCAAGGGCGGCTTTTCCCTGCTCTAGGATGTTCGTAACTTTACTCGTCGGTTGGGAAAAGGTGTCACCAGTCCAACTGACATTAAAGATACTGGCTAGGAGGGGCTGGAGAAACGGCGATACCGTTCTGCCCAAGTCGGAATCTGTTATCAACTTACCAAAGCGACGGGCATACCAACTGAGACTTTCTGGCATTCCCAAAACCCGCAGCATCGACGAGTCACCGCTACCGTCAAAAACGATCGCGTCATACTTGCCGCTAGCATCATACTCTCGCAGAGCGTTGAGTACTAATGCTTTATCCATTCCTGGCAACACGACCAATTCTTGTCCGTAGACATCCTTAATTATGGGCGTGCGAAGATATTGCGCCTCTAGCTTTTTCACCTCATCCCAGTTGCGTTCCAACAAAGTCGAAGTTTTTAATTGGACGACTTGCAGGTTTGTTGCTACTTCTTGGGGTTCAGCTGCTAGGGATGTATCTAATAACAACCCTAATCCTGGTTGATTGTCATCCGTTGCCAATAAAACGCGCTGTCCTTGACTTGCTAGACGCTTGGCAGCTGCGATCGCGATCGTCGTGCGTCCAGTCCCACCCTTGCCCAAAAATGTCAAAATGAGGGGCATTGTTTGCTTTCCTGATGAGTGCAAATAAGTTATGTCTGGTCAAGTTTCCCTCACGAAAACCCTTCCAGACATCTTCCCAGTCACGTAGGTTTAATTTCGTCTTCAAAAAACCAGGTGCTATAGTTGTCATCAAACTGCACTACAACACCAACGCCGCTACCGTCAGTCATTCTAAAACCCTTGACAGTACCGACTTGTCCGAGTCGCTTGACAACGGGGGGAGATACTCTATCTCTCAGGCGATATACTTTAACTTTCTGTCCGATTTCCATTCCAGTACTGCAATTCGTCACGAACCATGAATCAGTGTAGCTGAATTGGGCGCTTTCTGGGACATAAGGGAGCAGAGAGCAGGGAGTAGGGAGCAGGGAGGGACAAGGGGGAACTCGGGGTCCCCGCGACCGAAGGGAGTGGGAATTAGGGGGAGAAGGGAGACAAGGGAGCTACCAATTACCCATTACCAACTACCAACTACCAATTTCCCACACCCCACACCCTTTCTTCACTGCTCCCTGCTCCCTGACAACTGACTTGACTTTGAAACGACGGTGTGAAAGAGTATCTTGTAACTTTTTGTGGGAAACTAATTCATGCTTCATTTGGTCTTATTCGTTAGCCATCAAAGCGATTTCGGCGAAGGCAACTTTTGCTTTGAGCGTAACTAACGCCATATAAAGGCTGAATGTTGCTGTCAAGCACATTTTTGATCTTGGTGTTCTCAAAACTTCTATAGCTTGGGCTTAATGCTAACTCCACTGCTCGGTTTGATTCTAGGAATAGCTATCTTACTAGAGGCGACTTTAGCCTACAGAGGAGGTTATTTGTTCCTGCTCCCGCCAATTGCTAGCAGGAAAAAAAGCCATGTTTTGCTGGCAAGCGGCAAAGTTGCGATCGCCATCGCTCTCGCGATCGGCATGTTAGGTTACTTTAACCTAATTAATGCTCCTCTATTACGCCAGATTAGGATTGCGCTCATCGTTGTGGGACTCCTACCAATCGCTACAGGCTTGCTGCAAGGAAACATCCATCGGCGTTCGGTAAAAGAAGTTATTCATCTAGTTAGAGATATCAAGCGATCGCTGTTAGTTAAGCCTCAATTATGGACAAAGCTCTACCTACTTAGGACTTTAGTACAGCGCGACTTAGATTCGCGGTATAAAGGGTCGATTTTAGGGAACATATGGCCTTTGTTAAACCAACTGTCACAATTACTAATTTACACTTATGTATTTTCAATTGTGATGAAGGTCAGGCTTAATTTAAAAGGGCTACCAGAAAATAATAGCTTGACATTTGGTTTGTGGTTGTTTGCCGGATTGTTGCCTTGGATAGCTTTTACCAACGGACTGTTACAGTCTTCAAACTCAGTTGTAGGCAATACTAACCTAGTTAAGAAAGTTGTTTTTCCTTTGTCTCTCCTGCCTTTAGTACCAGTGCTATCTGCATTTGTGGAAAGTACGTTTGGTTTAATGGCATTGATCTTTTTGGTAGCAGTGACCACAAAAACGATTCACATCACGTTATTGCTGCTACCTCTACTTTGGTTGACTCAAATACTATTTACATCAGGATTGGCATATATCGCCGCAGGACTCACAGTATTTTTGCGAGATATTCCTCAAACTCTAGCAGTTATTCTAAATATCTGGTTATATTTAGCGCCAATTGTTTATCCCGAATCTCTCATTCCACCTCAAATTAGAGATTGGGTATTCTGGTTAAATCCAATGGCAACGATCGCAGAAACTTATCGAGGCTTGGTGTTAGTGGGAGAAGTAAAGCATTGGGGAGAGTGGGCAATTGCTGGCATAGTTTCTCTGGTTGTGTTCGCAGGCGGCTTCTGGATATACAAGAAGTTACGCCCAGCTTTTGCCGATGTCCTCTAGTTTTGCCTAGCAGCGTGTGATGAGTGAGATTGCAATTTCCGTAAAACAGGTCTCGAAGTGCTACAGGTGTTACAATCGCCCGATAGATCGACTCAAAGAGATTTTATTACCTGGCAAGAGCCGCGCCCAAGAATTCTGGGCGTTAAAAGATATCAGCCTAGAGGTAACAAAAGGAGAAACTGTAGGAATTATCGGTCAAAATGGCTCTGGTAAAAGTACGTTATTGCAAGTTATTGCTGGAACACTAACACCTACAACAGGTGAAGTTTATGTTAGCGGTCGAGTTTCAGCTTTACTTGAGTTAGGGAGTGGGTTTAATCCAGAGTTTACCGGACGGCAAAATGTCTTTTTCAACGGACAGATTCTAGGTTTAAGTAGAACAGAAATAGAAGCTAAGTTTGATGAGATTGTCTCTTTTGCAGAGATTGGCGAGTTTATGGAACAACCCGTCAAAACCTATTCTAGTGGCATGTTTGTCCGCTTAGCTTTTGCGGTCGCGATTAATGTCAATCCCGAAATTTTAATTGTGGATGAAGCACTAGCTGTAGGAGATGGCGTGTTCGTACATCGGTGTATGGCAAAAATTCGGGAATTTCAAGATAATGGTGGGACAATTTTATATGTATCTCACGACGTGGGGGCAGTCTCGCGCCTTTGCACAAAAGCGCTTTGGATGAATCAAGGGATCGTTGTCGATAGCGGTAAACCAGCGGAAGTCTGCAAGCATTATCAAGCTTGGGTACACGAAGAAGTGAACAAGCGGACTGCTTCACACCTCCACGATCGCCCAGATGTTCCCCATAGTATAGCTATTAACAATCAGAATGATGAAAATATCGACATCAAGAAAATAACAATTAAAGAAATTAATCCTTTTACTAATAAAAAATTTCTATCGTTTGCTAATTACGAAAGATTTGGTACGGGACGAGCAGAAATAGAAGATGTTTGTTTGTTAGGAGCAAACGATCGCCCGATTCAATTAGTTTATCCTGGTGACATTGTTAAAGTCAGAATTACCACATTTAGACACGATATCGTCAGAAAACCTAACGTTGGCATTGCTCTATTAGATCGATTACGAACCGTACTTTCAGGTTGGAGTACCGAACTTTTAGATAAAGAATTTGCCGATTACTGGTTATCAAAATCGGAAATTGGTAGGGCTACAGTCGAATTCGAGTTTATTTGGCCTCACCTCGCTGGAGGTAGCTATGCCTTTGATATTGCATTTGGCGATGGTCCTCACGAAAATTTAGAGATGCTCGATTGGATTCAAAATGCAACTACTATCCAAGCAGCAGTCAATGATTTCGTCGATGGTGTATTCCAAGTCGCAGGTAGGCAGATCAGACTATGTGAGGAACTCGCATGTACGGGACAATCGATAAATTTTTAAATTATTTTTTAAATTCTAAATTATTAAAATCTAGATTAGAAAATTGGATGAAAGCGTGGGTCGATAATTATTTAAATCAAAAGCTAGCTCAAGGTAATTGGCAAGAACAGATTGATAGTTATTTGGATCGAAAGTTATCTCAAGCCGATTTAGAGAAACGCATCGAACAAGTGCAATTGAATCATTATTTAGTTTATGGCGATCCCCAAAGACTTAAACTCTCAGTATCGTGTGTGGTCAATAATGCTCTATTTAACTTATCTTCTGGCACTATATGCATAGGAGAAAATGTTTTTTTCGGTCATAACGTGAGCTTGATTACTGGAACCCACGATTACAACAAGTTTGGTAAAGCCAGAATGTATGATTTTCCGACTGAAGGAAATGATATTGCGATCGAGGAGGGAGTGTGGATAGCAAGTAACGTAACAGTCATTGGTCCTTGCAAGATTGGCAAGCATTCTGTAGTTGCAGCAGGTGCAGTTGTCAAAGGCGATGTTCCCAGCTATCAAATTGTGGCGGGAGTTCCGGCAAAAATAGTCAAAACAATCGTGCCTACGGATTAGTTGTTGCATCGAAAAAAATTAAGCTAGAAATAGTAGGTTAATCTCAGAGTTAGTCCGCAATGATTGAAGCGAATAATCCAGAAATAAATATTGAGGAATTAAAACAAAAAATTACAGAGGAAGTTTCTCGACGACAGCCAGATTTGCTGACGGTATTACAGCACGATCGCCATATCAACGGGGCGATCGCTAAAGAAGTTGTCAATATCAGCCACATAGAAGCATTAGCGAGTAATGCTGAGTTCAAGGCGCAAGTTCGCACTCATTGGCCCAAGAAGTTCGATCGCTTTCCCTTTAATGTAGGTTGGTTAAAAAAGTACAGCCTCAAAATTTACAACTTTATTCAGAAAGAGCAGCGAGTCGTTAATTTTTCTCTTAGTCAAGGATTAAGAGAAGTCGCGGCAATCGAGCAACGACTGAGCGAACAGGTAGCTGAGTTAAAAACCCAAATGAGCAGCATGAGCGATCGCCTCAGTTCTACAGAGGCGCGGATAGCTCAATTAGGCGATCGCCTCGGTTCGAGTGAATCGCAGCTGGCTCGGATTAGAGAGCGGCTCAATAGCGTCACCCAAGAGCAAGTGACTCAGATTAACGCTACTCAAGAGCAAGTCAAGCAAAACCGAGAACGCTTAAACGCCAGCGAGGAGCGCGTCAGTCAAAATAGCGCTCGCATCCATGCGAGTGAATTCAACTTAGAGCATTTTAGCGATCGCCTCAAGTTGACTGAAGAAGGATTGAATGGTATTGGTATTCGTATTAGTAGCATGGACGCTCACTTGCTGGCGATCGAAGACCGTCACAACCGAAACGATAGCTATCTCAAAAACGACTTAGCACAGCAGAAGCGATTGATTACTCTGTTTCTCGAAGAAGCACGGCAACGCCTACCAGGAGCTTTTAGTCAAGAGCATTTGACCAACTTTCTCGATGAAAACCAGCACTCGTTAGATGCTTTTTATGCTGCTTTTGAAGAACGATTTCGCGGCTCGCGGGAAGACATTACGAATAAACTCAAAGTTTACTTGCCGAAGATTGCCGCAGCCAACGTAGGCACGCCAGACGCACCAATTTTAGATGTAGGCTGCGGACGGGGTGAATGGCTAGAACTTCTCCGTGACAATGGATATACGGCAAAAGGACTCGATATTAACCGAGTCACGATCGAACAATGTCAGTCTAGGGGACTGGAGGCGATCGAGTCCGATGTCATTACTTACCTGCGATCGCTACCAGAAAATAGCTTGGGAGCCGTGACTGGTTTTCATATTATCGAACACTTGTCTTTTGCACAGTTGCTCAACTTAATTGCAGAAGTCTTGCGAGTCTTACAACCAAATGGAATCGCTATTTTTGAAACGCCAAATCCGCAAAATTTACTCGTAGGTGCTTGTGACTTTTATTCCGATCCAACTCACCAAAGACCTCTCTACCCAGAAAGTATGCAATTCTTGTTTACCTATCAAGGCTTGCATAACGTCCAACTCCTACACTTAAACCCAGTAGAATCTAGTCCTTTCGATCGCGAAGAGCCAGAAATGCGAATCCTGCATAACTGGTTTTTTGGTCCCCGTGATTATGCCCTTATTGGATATAAAGTATGAAGCCACTGGCGATTGTAATCCCTTGGTTTGGTAAAGCTTTAAAAGGCGGCGCAGAACAACAGGCTTGGCAGATCGCCTCTCGTTTAGTGCGACGAGGACACAAAGTTGAAATTATAACAACTTGCTGCCAAGCCTTCGATCGCAACTGGGCAGAGAATCATCACAAGCCTGGATTGAGTCAAGAGGAAGGGATTGCAATTCGTCGGTTCAAGGTCATCCGCACCGATCACGATGCTTTTAATCAAGTCAATCATCTGATGCTGAGAGTACCGACTGCGCAGTTCAAGCCAGGAGTCAGTCCAGTCAGCTTAGATGATGCGGCAATATTTTGTGCGGAGAGTATCAGTTCTCCTCAACTACTACACTTTCTCAAAACTCATCACCATCAATATCAAGCATTTTTATTCATCCCCTATCTATACGGTCCAATTTTAAATGGACTGTCACTTGTTGCCGATCGCGCTTTTTTACAACCCTGTTTGCATGACGAAGCTTATGCTTATTTGCCGCAAGTCGAGCAGATGTTTCATCTAGCACGCGGGTTATTATTCAATAGCGAAGGTGAAGAACAACTTGCTAGAAAGCTCTACGGTGCTGGGATTATTCCCAAAAGTTATGTCGTTGGGGAGGGAATAGAGGTCGGACAGCATGACGATCCGACTCTAACTCACATTGGCAATTTAGCACTCAAAAAAGATCGGTATATTCTCTATCTCGGTCGCCGAGATGCAACAAAAAATACAGATTTCTTAGTCAGAGCTTATGCTATTTTCAAGCAGAAGTATCCAGACTCTAGTTTGCAATTGATTTTAGCTGGTTCGGGAGAAACATCATTTCACGATGCTACTCCAGGGTTGACTGACCTTGGTTTGGTGTCAGAAAGCGAGAAAGAAGCACTGCTGGCAAATTGCTTAGCTTTATTTCAACCCAGTCGGAATGAAAGTTACTCTCGCGTCATGATGGAAGCTTGGTTTTACGGACGACCCGTAGTTGTACATCAAGATTGCTTGGCAACCGCAAGTGCTGTCAAGAGTGCCAAGGGAGGTTGGCTAGCAGCAACAGAAATTGAATGGGCAGACAAATTTGCCCAAATCGGTCGCGCTGGAATGGAACAGCTAGCAGAATCCGGTGCAAACGGTCAAAACTATGCTAGAAAAAATGCGAGTTGGGATGGAGTTATCGATCGCTACGAAACTATTTTAGGACTGGCAACTATTCCACCCTCTCCCCCACAACCACAACAGAAGCAGCTGAAAGAAATTCATCAACTGATGGCTGGTTTTTCCTACGGGGATGCCATTTCTAATCATGCTAGATGGATTAGAAATTATTTACAAGCCCTTGGTTACAAGTCGGAGATTTTTGCCGAACATTTAGACCCACGCGCCGCTCACGAAGCCAAAAGACCTCATGCTAAAAGTATCGGTCAACATGCTGGATTGATCTATCATCACTCGATTGGCTGCGAAGTCACAGAATATGCGATCGCTCATCCTAGTTCTAAGTGTCTGATTTACCACAACATCACGCCTGCTGAGTTTTTCCGGTCGTATCGCCCCGACGTTGCCCAATTATTAGAACAAGGTCGGGCTGAATTAAACCAACTTGCCCAACATTTTCCCCTCTCCGTTGGCGTTTCCACATATAACGCCTCTGAACTGGCGGAATCTGGATTTACCGCACCAGGTATACTTCCCATACCCGTAGACCCAAAAAAATGGGATATGGCAGCAGATCCACAGTTAATGCAACAGTTACAGGATGGGAAAACTAATCTCCTCTTTGTCGGGCGTGTCTCGCCTCACAAGCGCCAAGACCACCTTTTAGAGGCTTTTGCCCATTACTTGACAATGGATCGAGAGGCAAGATTGATTCTTATCGGTGGCGGCGACATCAACGATCCATACTATCACCACGTCACGAGCTTGATACATCGGTTGCACGTCACAAACTACGTGATGATTCCAGGGCAAGTCAACGATGCCCAACTCTTAGCTTTTTATCGTACTGCCCACCTCTTTTGGTCGATGAGCGAACATGAAGGATTTTGCGTTCCTTTAGTTGAAGCGATGTGGTTTGACGTGCCGATTCTGGCGTATAAAAGCAGTGCTATTCCTGAGACATTAGGTAAAGCTGGGTTGATGTTTACCAATAAGGAAAACTTGATTGAAATTGCAGCACTAGCAAAGATTCTGGTTAAAGATATATCGCTGAGAGAAAAGGTGATAACTGCTCAGCGCCAACAGCGAAACAAGTTTTCGCCTGCCGCAGTTATTGAAAAGTTAAATAAAATCGTCCTAATGATGGAGGAAAATTTTAGTCATGAGCTATCTGAGTCAACTTTTAAATCTCTCAAGCAAAGCTAGCAAAAAAATTGGGGAAATCTCTGATTCGCTTTCAACTAAACGCTCCACCTTAGAATCAGAAACATTATCAGACCGAGAATTTTTAGTAGATGCTTATCGCAAACTTTTAGGACGAGAGGCTGATGAAGATGGGTTAAAACATTACATTAAGCTTCTCCAAACTGGTTATAGTAGAACTGATATTCTCATGAGCTTAGTTCAGTCAGATGAGTTTATTAATAAAGTTTTAAAAGACAATATTAGAATCCAAAATTTACGAGAACTCAGACCAGAACGTTATTACGCAGTTGAAGATCTTTTACAGCCTAATAATGCTTTAGTATTTTCTGTAGAAAGCCTCAATGATTTTGATTGGCTAGAAGCCATGATTCTCAAACACGGTTATTATGAAAAACCGGGTGTATGGGGTTTTAGAATTGATAAAGATAAGCAAGTCATGGCTGAAATTATGTCAGCCTTCCAACCCAAAAGAGCTTTGGAAATAGGCTGTGCTAATGGAACTATTCTGCAATGTTTGCATGAGATGAACATCCATTGCGAAGGAATAGAAATTAGCTCGATGGCAATAGATAAAGCTTTTCCTGACATCAAAAATAATATCCATCATGGAGACTTGTTAGAACTGGAGCTTTCGGAAAAATACGATCTCATTTTTGGGTTGGATATATTTGAACACTTAAACCCCAACAAACTGCACGACTATCTCGATCGCATAGATCGAATATTAGTTGATGGCGGTTACTTATTTGGCAATATTCCGGCATTTGGTGAAGATCCAATTTTTGGAACGGTTTTTCCTGTTTATATCAAAGAGTGGGAACAAGATATTGCTGAAGAAAAGCCTTTTAACTTGCTTCACGTTGATAAAGACGGCTATCCGATTAACGGACATTTAATTTGGGCTGATTGGCACTGGTGGGTAAAACAATTTGAGCAGCATGGTTTTCAACGAGAAGTAGAAGTTGAAAAAGTTCTGCACAAAAAGTATGATGCTTACATGGAAAAAACATCGATCGCGAGAAAGTCATACTTTGTTTTTTCTAAATGTGGAGAGCAGCAAAAAACAGAAGCGATCGCCGATCGTATTAGCTCGCGATCGTCAAAAGTTTTGTGAGTTCAATCAGAAGCTCGGTCAAAATATGAGTAGCGTAATTGCTACTCTAATTAGGTTTTTTTATTGTCAGAATTTCATAGTAAGAAATAGTATAATATCTGCCTTAAGGTAGATAAAAAAGGCGATACTTTTTGAAAAAATCATCTGAAAATTTTAAAACTCAAAGCTAGCAAGATGAATGCCAAAAACATTTTTGCCAAAGTAGCTCCCAAGTCCGTAAAAACAATCGTTAAAAAGTTAGCTAAACCCGAATTCAATATCCAAACTCGCTCTCATGAAAGCTTACCTGAAATGGAGACGCTCTCTGACGAAAGCTATTTAAGAATGGCATATAAAGTCATATTTGAGCGCGAAATTGACTCGGAGGGGTTAGCAAACTGGTTGAACGCGCTTGATAGGGGTATGAGTCGAACTGCTTTAGTGAGAATGTTAGTCGATTCTATTGAATTTCAACTACGTCCATTGAGTGGGAAAGACTATTGGCATCTGCTCAATGCCAAACTTCATCACGCTAGATTTAAACTGATTAGAACGGTGCTTCCAGAAGCAAAAATTATTCTAGACTTAGGGGGAGCTTCTACAGGTGACGATCGCGGTGCTTTGTTAAGCTTTGGCTATCCATATCTACCGGAAAAAATATATATTGCCGACTTACCTCCCGATGAAAGGATGTTAAATGCTTCTGAGTTGACACAACAGATTAGATACAAAAGTTGCGACATTAATTATATCTATACAAGCATGAGCGATCTATCCTCATTTGAGGAAAGTTCTTTCGATTTAATTTGGTCAGGACAATCGATCGAACATGTGACTACAGAAGATGCTGAAAAAGTGTTTGCTCAAGCATACAAGTTATTGAAACCAGGAGGCAAGCTGGCACTAGATACCCCAAATCGTTCTGCAACTCAAATACAGTGTCCTAAAGGTTATATTCATCCAGAACATAAAATTGAATACTTTTACAGTGACTTGTGCCAAATTTTAGAGAGACACAACTTCAAGATTGTTGAAACAAAAGGTCTGATCGATCTGTCTAAAACTATTGATAAGAACTTAGATATGAAACATTTTTGTGAGGAGGCTATTAGGAGTGAGGCTTTGAACGATCGACCAGAAAAGTCATATTGTTTTTATCTATGCTGTATGCGGAGTTGCGATCTTTAGATAGCGAAAGATGCGACTTTATACGTTCCATATATAAAGTCACGAAGGCATACTTGATGCTAAACAATGGTATAAGAGAGAGTTGGTGGATTTGCTAACGCTGACGCTCAGCTACTCGACATATTTGTAGATATTGACAATAAATAGCGGTTGTCAAGGCGATCGCTATGAATGTATATTGTCTGAAACTTTATAAAAGTTTAGACATGTAGTCTAGTGTAGTGTGGTGTGACATGAGTAAAGCTAATCCAATCTATATTCTCGGAGCAGGTCCAGCAGGACTAGCAGCGGCTTACACCTTAACTCAAAAAGGTCAGCCAGTCGTAGTAGTAGAAAGAGATACGAGGGTGGGCGGATTAGCAAAAAGTATTGAATATCAAGGCTTTATTCTAGATTTTGGTCCGCATCGCTTTTTCACCAAACTCGCTCCCGTACTCAAACTTTGGGGTGAAGTCTTAGGAAAAGATCGAGTCACTGTCAATCGCCTGACACGCATCTACTATGGGGGAAAGTATTTCAGCTATCCGCTCAAAGCTAAAGAAGCTCTACTGACGATGGGACCGATTGAGAGCGTCAAGATTCTCGTTTCATATGCTCAATCTCAGTTATTTCCCAATCGCCATCCCCGCAATTTTGCCCAATGGGTGACAAGTAGATTTGGTCGGCGGCTATTTGAAATATTTTTTCAGGCTTACACGGAAAAACTTTGGGGCATACCCTGTACGGAAATAAGTGCAGATTGGGCTGCACAACGGATTAAAGGCTTATCCTTGTTGAAAGCAGCTCGCAGTGCTTTATTGGGTAACGATGGTAAAGTCAAAACACTGATCGATCGCTTTGAATTTCCGCGATTAGGTTCGGGTCAATTGTATGAAAAAATCGGTGAATACCTGCGCCAGCACAATCAAAGCGTGTTGTTAAATACAGAAGTCGTACAGGTTCACCACGATAACTTTCAAGTTACCCAAATCACATTAAGAAATCGCCAGACAGGAGAGGAGTCAACAGTTGGCTGCGGCGGCGTAATTTCTTCCGTACCCATTAGTTTGTTGGTGCAGCAAATAGATCCACCTGCTCCATCAGAGGCGATCGCGGCTGCCAAGTCTCTCAAATTTCGCAATACAATTTTGGTCTATTTGATCGTTGAAGGCAATAACTTATTCCCAGATAACTGGCTGTACATTAACGAACCAAGCGTGCAATTAGGACGAGTCACCAATTTTGCGAATTGGTCGCCTGAGTTGTTGCCAAACCAGCATCAAACCCCATTGTGCTGCGAGTATTGGTGCAACTACGACGAACCAATGTGGCAGCAACCAGAAGCAGAATTGTTAGAGCGAGCAGAACAAGAACTACGAAAAATTGGGCTTTTACATCACGAAAAAGTTTCTGGTGGATTTGTCGTTCGCCTACCCCGCACTTACCCAATTTATGCAGGTAACTATCAACAAGCACTAAGCGATATTCAGTCGTATTTGCAGCAATTTCCGAATCTTCAATTAGTCGGAAGATACGGTGCATTTAAATATAACAATCAAGACCATAGCTTATTGATGGGGATTCTAGCAGCAGAAAATGTTTTGAGTCCCGGCAAGCACAATCTTTGGTCGGTCAATTCAGATAGTGAATACCAAGAAGAAGCTAGTGCTACCGCTAAGACCACCACACATAAGACGGTGAAAAAACCTCGCCAACAAAAGGCACTCAAAGTTTTGAAAGAATTCGGTGGCTACGTCTTTACAGGTGGAGCCGCAACAGTCGTTGATGTCCTAATTTTTTCACTGCTCGTTCAGTCTGGCGTTTGGTCTGTCTCAGCCCTGTGTATCAGCTATTTTATGGGATTGACGACTAATTTCTGGCTGAGCCGTCGCTTCGTTTTCGGGATCTATTGGAAGAACTGGCTAATTCAGTACGCCGTGTTTGCCACAGTTGCCCTCAACAGCTTGCTGGCAAATTTAGGATTGTTACAACTGTTGATGGACGATGCTGGTTGGAATGCTACTGCTGCCCGTTTGGTCAGTGCTGCTTGTGTAGCTCTACTTAGCTTTACGGGACACAAGATGTATTCTTTTGCGTCAAGTCAACAGGAGTTTGTTCGCAAGCCTGAATAAATTGTCGTACTTCAAAAGATATTGCCAGTGCTAAATATCATTGGGTTCAAACGTTACCCGCGAATCTACCAAGCTATCTGCTTAGGATTAGGATTTACGTTAATCCAAGTTCTCTTCGGGTGTTTGTTTTCAAATTCTCAAAATTTAGTAGAGGGCTATTCTAAGCTTTGCCGATGGGATTGTGACTGGTATACGCATATCATCGAACATGGCTATCGAAGTACAATTCCGCCCACGCCGCAAAATCCCGATCTGTCAAATGTGGCATTTTTCCCTGGCTATCCAGTCATTGCTGGGGCGATTAAGCAGGTTTTCAATTTACCAACGCAAACTGCTTTGCTACTAGCCGCACAGATAGCCTGTTGGGGATTTTGGACATATGTATTTTTGTTGTTTCAACGTTGGCAGATTTCCGATCGACTATCCCTTTGCGGGGCGATCGCAATTTTAGTACATCCAGCCGCTTTTTATTTAGTCGCTGGTTACTCAGAATCGCTGTTTTTGATGATGTTGCTTGGCTTTCTCTACTGGACTGCATCAAAAAAGCGTGTTGCCTGGATTCTTGCTGCCACACATGGCTTTGTTATGACTGCAACTCGGGTTATTGGTCTACCAATAGCCATCTATCCCCTATTTCATTTTTGGCTATTTAGCACTAAAGATCGAAAAGCAAAACCATTTCGGTTTTGGCAAAAGAGTAGCAAATATTTGTTAGTCAGTGCCGTTTCTATTCTGGGTTCTCTGTTGTTCTTTGCTTTTTGTTATTTCAAGTTTGGCGCTTGGAATTTCTACATGCAAACGCAAGCGATAGGATGGGGAGTCAAACCTAACTATTTAGCCATTTTCAAGCCAGAAAGTTATTTTGCTTTCCTTGACCCTAAAATTTTGAATTTACCTGGTGTAATTAATGCTATTTCAGTACCGTTCGCTTTGATAAGTTTTTTCATCGTCTTTTTACTTGAACGGAAAGCAGTACCTTTTCTGACAGAGGGTAGCTGGAAACAAAGAGCTGAATTTTATGTAGCTGGCTGGCTCATGTTTTATCTATCTGCCTGCGGTATGAGTAGCCTATCCATGACGAGCATGATTCGCTACACTTTCTGCGTACATGTGGTGCTTGTACTAGCTACAATCCACCTTATATCTAGGACGCAATTTTATAGGTTGTTCGAGCGAAAATGGATTGTTTTCCTACTATTACTGATGGCGACTCCTTCATTTTTACTCCAAATGAAATTTGTGGGTATGTTTACTAATATGGAATGGGTTGCTTAAGCTTACCTATGTACTACACAACTGACTAAAATGAAATAACTATTCTGATTCATGGTTTTTCAGTGTCAGTTCATAAAATTATCATTGATGCTACTCCAATGACTCCCAAGCCTAGTGGAGTCGGGTTGCAGGTAGCAAACTTAATTCAATCGCTTTACTCCCTGCAAGCAGAGGAAAACTTTGAGTTAGGAATTGTCTATCAACCTGGAATTAAAGACTGGCTGCGCGGTAATTGGAGTGTCCCTGAAGTGTTAACGAAATATTCTTCAGTTCATTTCCTACCAATTCCAGTTAGAGTTTCTAATTTGTTATTATTTCCTACTTACAAATCAATTTGGTCATCCTTGGCAAAATCTTGGGGAAATCCAGACATATTGCACGGAACTAACTATTCGGTTTATCCTTGCGATCGCAGCTTCAAAGTCATGAATATTTATGACGTTGCTTTCCTTAAATATCCTCAATATGTTAATGCAGTCGCTAAAAGTTATGTAGATAAAATTAAACGATGTCTGCGGTGGACGGACTTAGTTTTAACGATATCAGAGAGTTCTAAGCAAGATATTATTCAATATCTCAATGTTGCTGCCGAACGAGTTCTTGTTACACCATTAGCAAGTCGCTACTGTTCTAATTACTTATCATCTCAAAATATCGAACAGCTCAGCCAGTCAGTTAACTACGATTTTTCCAAACCTTATCTATTATTTGTTAGTAACATAGAACCTAGAAAAAACATCATTTCTATTGTATTGGCATTTAATGAATTAAAACAAAAGTATAATATCGACCACAATCTCGTATTAATTGGACGCAAAGGTTGGAATTATCAAAGCATTTTTTCTGCGATCGAGGCATCACCTTATCAAAAAGACATTTACCATCTTGACTATTTATCTGATGAATTAGTGGCACTATTTTATGCCCGAGCCGATGTATTTGTTTATCCTTCTTATTATGAGGGATTTGGTTTACCCGTACTAGAAGCCATGGCATTAGGCACTCCGGTAGTCGCTTCTAACACTTCATCATTACCAGAAATCGCGGGAGATGCAGCTATATTAATCGACCCAAACGATTCAAATAGCTTAGCCGAGGCAATTTGGGAAGTTATTAATAACTCTCAATTGCGACATGAATTAATTCAGAAAGGTAAAGCAAGAGCAAAAGAATACTCCTGGCAGCACAATGCACGGGAAACATTAAAGGCTTATCGCAGTCTGTTGGTATAGCAATATTCTGGTTATAGCGTTTCCTACGTAGGTTAAATGCATTCGTAGAGGCGCACAGCTGTGCGCCCCTACAGATCTATGTACCTTATCCAATTGAAAATAGCTGTATCGATTGAATTTGGTTTAAACTGCATCATTGTTGGCTTGGCGATCGCGCCGCGATCGGGGCTGCTAATCCTTTCTATAGTAAGATGCAAACATTGTTACTAACTAATAGTTTAGATTTTATTGCTTCTAACTTCATTTTTGAAGCGAGAGATAAGCAATGGGCGAGAATTGTCAATTTAGATATGTTAACTTTCAAACTCCTCTAAATTTTATTCAAGAAAAATAGTTCGGTCAAGAGTATGTAGTAAGAAACCGAATAAGCTTATACTGCAATTTTGCACGTTTTTTACGTAAGTTCTCTGCTCTCTGCTCCCTGCTCCCTTTAAATGCTAGTTAACTTATCTTTTCTCATCAATAAACCGACAGGAATTACAACCTACGCTCTGAATTTAATTCCGTACTTGCGATCGCTCGATCCTACCTTCCTAATTTCGCCTGTTGCTGCTCGTCTTCTACCCACACCGCAGACTCAAGACACATATTATCCCATTCCCGCTAACTTAACCCCAGAACAAGGGACAGTCGGACATTTGCGGCGTTTATTCTGGACGCAATTGCAACTACCGCAAATTTATCGCCAATTGCGATCGCAATTATTATTTTCTCCCGTTCCAGAAGCACCTCTTTACACGCGCTGTCGCTACATCGTTACAGTTCACGATCTCATCCCCTTGCGCTTTCCCAGGCTTTCACCCTTAACTCCCTATCACCGCTATTACATCCCCCAAGTTCTCAGCCAAGCACAACACGTTATTTGTAACTCTACTGCGACAGCTTCAGATATTATTGACTTTTTCCACATTCCATCCGCTAAAATTACTCCCATACCCCTGGCATATGATGCAAGCCATTTCCGCTGGCTTAACTTAGATCGGCAGAATGAAACTCGTCCTTATTTTATTTATATTGGTCGTCACGATCCGCACAAAAACTTACACCGATTAATTGCAGCTTTTGCAAAAATGCCGAGTTGTCAAGATTGCGATTTACTACTAGCTGGAACAGGCGATCGCCGCTATACTCCAAAGCTCAAAGCGCAAACTATAGAATTAGGAATTGTCGATCGCGTTAAGTTTTTAGATTACGTTCCTTACGAACAACTACCAATTTTACTCAATCGGGCGATCGGATTAGTTTTTCCTAGTTTGTGGGAAGGATTTGGCTTGCCTGTACTTGAAGCAATGGCTTGCGGTACTCCTGTAATTACGTCTAATCTTTCCTCTTTACCTGAAGTTACAGGCGATGCGGCTTTATTAGTGAATCCCTATAGTATTGAAGAAATTGCTGCTGCTATGGAAAGTATAGTTACTGATAGTCAACTGCGATCGCGCCTTTCTCATTTAAGTTTAACCAGAGCCAGTCAATTTAGTTGGGAAAAAACCGGACTTGCTACAGTTGAGGTGTTAAAGAGGTTTTTATAGAGAGACGTGAATTAAACAAATGAATGTAATGCCAACCACCGATCGAGATCGCTCAAAACGCGACCGGGAATTTCCCAAGGAAACAAATGTGCGGTATTCGGGTAACAAATCCATTCAGAATTGGGTAAATGTTGTGCAGTTTCTTGACTCGATTCTGGAGTAATATGACGGTCGGCTGCTCCCGCCATAATTAAACTAGGACACTGAATTTGCGATAAATCCTGAAGGCGATTGTAACCAGATTTAAGCGCCGTAAAAAGAGCGCGTTGGGCAGGAGAAGAAGTTTGCAAATACGCTGACATAGCATATTTAGCAATGTATTCGTAAGTAGCGGGAGTGTGCTGTTGAATCAAATAGCGAAAGAGCGATCGCTTAGCAAAAGTATCTATATGCCATCGATCGCCAGGTTGTATAGCATTTGCGATCGCTGCTAAGCCAGTATACAAGTTATCTTGCCAGCTAATTGCTGGATGACTACCGCGAGGACGAGCGGCTGTAGCGATTAAAATGAGTCCCTTAACTCGTTCTGGAAGCCTTAAAGCTAATTCCATCGCTAAAATTCCACCCAAAGACCAACCTAAAACCAGACATTCACTAATTTGATAGCGATCGAGGAGTGCTTCCAAGTCACACAGGTGATCGGTCATGGCAAAATCAGTCTGCGTGCGACTATTGCCGTATCCTCGTAAGTCGGGGGCTATTGTTTGAAAGCGTTGGCATAGGTGTTGAGTAAACACGGACATACTCAAACCAGAACCAGGATGACCGTGCAAGCAGAGGATCGGTAAGCCTTTGCCTTGGACGTAAACATGCAAATTCACAACAGAAGCTGCCATCAATATTTTTTAGTTTTACTACTTTATCGTCTCTTTATTGCGATCGCCTATTTATCAGTAATTTTCCCGATTTGCGATCGCTACAACTATAGGAATACTTATAATATCGCAGATTCTAAATGGTTCATTATATCTACCGTTATGGCTGTTATTTGTCATTTGTCATTTGTCAGAACAAGTAAGCGCGCAAAACCTTTGAATTTAGTTTGAAATGAACGTAAAAGTATCACGGTTAAATGGAATTTCAAGGCTCTATTTACTAGTATTATTGCTTGGATATATAGGCACTGGTTGGTTATTATCCGATTGTAATGCGAACTGGTTTACTTGGACAGGCACGCAAGTTATTACCGTGCATTTAGCTTGGGTTGGTTTTGATGCTGTCGCTTTGGCTGTAGCTTGGATTGTTTTACTAGTCTGGGCTGGAGCTTTCGCCATGACTTGGCCTCAGAGCATTCCTTGGGCAGGAATTCCGCCTTGGGCATTTGGTTTAGCTATGACTTGGATTATGGCATTAGGATTAATTTTGACCTTAGCTCAAGTAAAACATGCGTTACTATCTGCGGGGTTAAATAAACATTTCGCCTTTTGGTTTTTGGCAATTTTTACTTCGGTAGGTCTAGGCATAGGCAGAATATTAAACACAGAATTATTCCTAAATTAAGCGAATGAGGGTTAATAGAACAATGCATCTCTAAATTTTTTTTGAATTTTTAATTTAGGAAATATGTTTTAATTTATAACTGGAGGTATTTTTGAAAAACTCACCTATTAAAGAGCAAGTTAATCTGCCTAATTATCGAACTAGAACTCCAGAATATTACTTACAGCAGATCGAACCAAATATTTTGGCAAGTTTTAATACAGAACAGCTACAAGTTATAATAAATATTTTAACTCAAGCAATTCCTCAAGCCTCACCCAAAATTGTAGATTTTAGATTTAATATCGACCTGATATTTTCTCGGTTTTATTTAGTTCTCTTTGTTGGTAAAGACCGTCGAAAACGCAAACGTCAATATATACCTGAAAGACTTGCCAGAATCGGTAATGCGATCGCGGTTGTTATGCTCCTTTTGGGAGCCAACTTAGTTATTAGCGGCGTAATTTTATTATTTGCTTACTTATTTAAATCAGCAGTCGGTATAGATTTCTTTCCAGGACATATTTCGGACTCGGTGAAAGAGTTATAGAGACGCGATCGCGTCTCTATAAAATTAGCCCCTAGTTTCTGCCCAGACGCTCTATACTTATAGTTTGGACTGTGAAGCAAAGAGGAAGCGAGAGATGGCATCCATCATCCGCGAGTTGCACGGGCAACTAGTGAAAAAAGAACGCTCGGCGGTGGAAATTACGCGAGAGGTGCTGGATCGAATTCAAGCACTAGAACCAAAGATCCACAGCTTTTTGTGCGTGACAGCGGATAAAGCACTGGAACAAGCGAAAGCCGTGGATGCCAAAATTGCGGCTGGAGAAGAGATTGGGTTATTGGCTGGGATTCCCGTGGGTGTGAAGGACAATATGTGTACCAAGGGGATTCCCACGACTTGCGCCTCCAAGATTTTAGAAAACTTCGTCCCACCCTACGAATCAACGGTAACGCAAAAATTAGCGGATGCTGGGGCGGTGACAGTGGGAAAAACCAACTTAGACGAGTTTGCGATGGGGAGTTCCACCGAAAACTCGGCATTTCAACTCACGGCTAATCCTTGGGATTTGGAACGGGTTCCTGGCGGTTCTTCTGGGGGTTCGGCGGCGGCTGTAGCAGCGCATGAGTGTGTCGTTTCCCTGGGTTCCGATACAGGTGGTTCGATCCGCCAACCTGCATCTTTTTGCGGTGTTGTGGGCATGAAGCCAACTTATGGATTAGTGTCGCGTTATGGTTTGGTGGCTTTTGCTTCCTCTTTGGATCAAATTGGACCCTTTGGACGCACGGTAGAAGATGCGGCAATTTTATTAGGCGCGATCGCGGGTTACGATCCGAAAGATTCTACGAGTTTGAAGGTCGAAATCCCTGACTACACCCAATTTCTCAAACCCGATCTCAAATCGATGCGAATTGGGATCGTGAGAGAAACTTTTGCTGAGGGTTTAGATCCGGCTGTAGAACAAGCTGTTAATAAGGCGATCGAACAGTTAAAGCAACTCGGCGCGGAAATTAAAGAAGTTTCCTGTCCGCGTTTCCGCTATGGTTTGCCAACTTATTACATCATTGCCCCTAGCGAAGCTTCAGCTAATTTGGCACGTTACGATGGCGTAAAATATGGTTTGCGCGTTCCTGATGCTGAGAATCTAATTGATATGTACGCTCGGACTAGGGCAATGGGTTTTGGAAAGGAAGTCAAGCGTCGGATTATGGTAGGAACGTATGCCTTATCTGCTGGTTACTACGATGCTTACTACTTAAAAGCACAAAAAGTTCGGACTTTAATTAAACAAGACTTTGAAACTGCTTTTGGGCAAGTGGATGTATTAGTTACGCCTACAGTTCCCATGACAGCATTTAAAGCTGGGGAAAAAACTGACGATCCGCTAAGTATGTATCTAACCGATTTGATGACAATTACGGTAAATTTGGCAGGTTTGCCAGGATTGAGTATTCCCTGCGGTTTTGACGAGAAAGGAATGCCAATTGGGATGCAATTGATTGGAAATGTGTTGCGGGAAGACCAATTATTTCAAGTGGCTCACGCTTACGAACAAGCTACAGAGTGGCATAAATCCAAGCCAAATCTATAGTTTTATAGTATTGGTAGGGTGCGTTAGCTTTTGGCGTAACGCACTCTACGTAGCTTCAGCTAAAACAAAGAGCGGATGTATTTGTCTAAGCGATCCATGCCTTTTTCAATTGATGTCATGTCAGTAGCATAGGAAAGACGGATGCGATCGCCCGATCCAAATGCAATTCCAGGTATTGCCGCAACTTGATAAGACTCTAAAAGTTCTTGACAAAAATCCATTGATGTCTTCTCAGTTTTACTGATATCGACAAAAATGTAAAAAGCTCCATCGGGTTTGGCGTAAGTCACTTCTGGAATTGCATCTAATCTTTGCATCATGACTTCTCGCCTTTTGACGAAAGCTTGACGCATTTGTTCGACGCATTCTTGAGAACTCTCTAAAGCCGCGATCGCGCCAAATTGAGCGAAGGTACACACGTTAGATGTACTATGACCTTGAATCGTACTCGCAGCTTTAATTAACTCTACCGCACCCGCTAAGTAGCCGACACGCCAACCCGTCATCGAGTAAGCTTTAGCAAAACCGTGACTGATAATTGTACGGTCAAAGATTTCTTTACCTAGAGAACCGATACTGACGTGTTTTACATCTGTATATAGTAATTTCTCGTAAATTTCATCCGAGACAACTAAAATATCCTTCTCAACTATAACCTCCGCGAGTGCCTGCAATTCTTCTGGCGTATAGACGACACCTGTAGGGTTAGAAGGAGAGTTGAGAACAAATAGCTTAGTTTGAGGCGTAATGCTAGAGCGCAACTGGTCTGGAGTAATTTTACAGCTTGCATCCGTCTGGACGATAACTGGTGTTCCGCCAGCGAGAATAACCATTTCAGGATAGCTCAACCAGTAGGGGGCGGGAATAATTACCTCGTCTCCCACGTCAATCAGCGCCATCATTAAATTGTATAAACCGTGTTTGCCACCGTTGGTAACGATGATATTTTCAGCTTGGTAGTCTAGACCATTATCTGTTTTCAGCTTGTGGGCGATCGCTTGTCTTAACTTGGGTTCCCCAGCCGCCGCACCATATCTTGTCTTACCTTCATCGAGGGCTTTTTTTGCGGCTGCTTTGATGTGTTCTGGAGTATCAAAGTCTGGTTCTCCGGCGCTGAAGCTACAAACATCTATTCCTTCAGCTTTCATGGCTTTGGCTTTGGCGGAAATTGCCAAGGTCAAAGAAGGCGTTACCTTACCCACTCGTGCTGCCAGTTTCATGGTCTCTACCGATTGCAAAACTCCAATTCAGTTAAGCATATCTTAAAGTAAACGTCTGAATTTGTGTCTTTTACTGCTAAGAATTTTGATTTGTGTACGGGCGAGTTTAGCGTCAGATTTGCGACGGCTAATTTGTGTAGGGGCGGGTTTTGCTAAAGATTCCCCACTTGGGCTAGAAATTCGGGGACAAAACCCGCCCCTACAACTCCTGTACGGGCGGGTTTTGCTAAAGATTCTCCACTTGGGCTAGAAATTCGGGGACAAAACCCGCCCCGTCAACTCCTTTCTTCTGCTTTCTTGAACGACTTCTACCTGTAGTTGGATGATGAAATAGAAGTGCTTCCTCATACACTGGCTCTAGTAAAGTTACTCACTTCACTCGAATGGTTGAACTTCTACAATCTCTGGCATCTCGCCTAACCACCAAGCTGCCCTCAAATCTAGATTCGCTCGGTCAGCTAGCGCTAAACTTTTGGTGGAGCTGGACACCGGAGGGTGTAGCTATTTTTCGCGATATTGACGCAACAGCATGGGAGCAGTCCCAGCATAACCCCATACAATTTCTTTCAACTCTGTCAGAAGAAAAACTCGCACAGCTAGCTGCACGACCAACTTACCTAGAACGCCTTAGATCCGTAGCTGCCAAATTTGAAAGCTACATGCAATCTTCTCATTCCACATGGGCAAGGCAGACTGCTCCTGAGATTACGCCTCAACAACCAGTAGCATATTTTTCCGTGGAATTTGGCTTGCATCAGACTCTACATATTTATGCTGGCGGTTTGGGAATTTTAGCAGGCGATCACTTAAAGTCTGCTTCAGATTTAGGTTTACCAATGGTGGGTGTAGGATTGCTATATCGCCAAGGCTATTTTCAACAACAGTTAGATGTCTCTGGTTGGCAACAGGAAACTTATCCAGAGCAAGAGCTAGAAACATTACCTTTGGAATTGGTGCGAGATTCAAGTGGGGAACCGCTAAAAATTAAAGTGACAATGTGCGATCGCTCGGTTAAAGTGCAAGCTTGGCGCATTCGAGTCGGTAGGGCAAATCTCTATTTATTAGATACGGGATTGGAGGATAATCAAAAGAGCGATCGCCAAATTACCAATCGTCTCTATCAGGCAGATGACAACGTTCGTATTGCCCAAGAAATGATTTTAGGTATTGGCGGAGTCAGGCTATTACAACATTTAGGGCTTGACCCCAAAATTTATCATTTGAATGAAAGCAATGCTGCTTTTACACTGCTGGAAGTAGCCCGTCAGTCAGTACAACTGGGCGAACCTTTCGAGCAAGTGAAAACTGCCGTACAACAGCGATGCGTTTTTACCACTCACACACCCGTAATGGCGGGACATCAAACTTTCCCAATTGATTTGATGACCGAGTATTTTGCCAATTACTGGCAGCAGGTGGGACTAACAAAAGAGCAATTTTTAGCATTAGGAGCATTGGAACAAGAGGCTGAGAAATTTAGTATGACGGCGCTAGCTTTGCGGCTATCAAAAGCAGCTAATGGCGTGAGTCAGCTCAATGGTGAAGTGAATCGACAAATGTGGGCGCAACTCTATCCACCAGAAATAGAACAAGCGCCAATTGGGGCGATTACCAATGGCGTTCATGCGGGAACTTGGACTGCACCATCGATCTCAGAATTATATGCAAAATATTTGGATCGAGACTGGACAAAACGGATGAGCGATCGCCACCTTTGGGAAAAAGTAGATAATATTCCCAATGCAGAGATTTGGCAACGACATCAACAACTTAAGGAAGATTTAATCGCTCATGTCAGAACTTGGGTAAAACAAACAAGGCAAAGACGAGGTGAAGATCCTCAAGCAATAGAGGAATGCGATCGCCTGTTTGACCCTAATGTATTAACAATTGGATTGGCTCGGCGCTTTAGTTCCTATAAACGTGGAGATTTAATTTTTCGCGATCCGCAACGCGCTCTGCAAATCTTGAGTAACCCAGCCCAACCCGTACAGATAATTTTTGCTGGCAAAGCGCATCCGGCTGACGACAAAAGCAAGCAGATTATTCAAAATCTAATTGAGTGGACTCGTCGCCCAGAATTACAACAGCGAATTGTGTTTTTGGAAGACTACGACATTCTTACAGCCAAAAAGTTAGTTCAAGGAGTCGATCTTTGGCTCAATACCCCTCTAAGACCTCAAGAAGCTTCAGGGACTAGCGGGCAGAAAGTCTGTTTTAATGGGGGAATTAATTGTAGCATTCTCGATGGTTGGTGGCGCGAAGCATATCAGCAGGGAACAGATGGTAAAGGTGTCAATGGTTGGGCAATTGGCGAAGATTGTTCTTTAGACGATTCTGAAGTCCAGGCGCAAAAAGATGCAGAATCTCTCTACGATCTTCTGACAAGAGAGATCGTTCCTTTGTTTTACGATCGCACTTCGCCAGAGTTACCCAATCGCTGGATTGCCATGATGAAAGCTTCCATCAAAACTGCAATCCCAAGGTTTAATACTGACCGGATGGTAATGGAGTACGTGGATCAAATGTATTTATCGACGGCAAACAATGCTGCGCCGATCTTAAGAAATCAGTAGGTAGTTCCAAAAGTAGGGGCGCACAGCAGTGCGCCCCTACAGACAAGGATGTTACGCGATCGTTACCTCTGGAGAGAGGTAAACATCTTGAATCGCGTGGAATAACTTGACTCCCTCTTCAAACGGACGCTGGAAGGTTTTGCGACCGGAGATCAAGCCAGAACCGCCAGCCCGTTTGTTAATTACAGCCGTACGCACGGCTTCGGCAAAATCATTTTTACCGGAAGCACCACCAGAGTTAATTAATCCCACTCGTCCGTTATAGCAATTGAGAACTTGGTAGCGGGTGAGATCGATTGGATGATCGCTCGTTAAATCGGTGTAGATTCTTTCGTTGGTTTTGCCGTAGCTTTTGCCGCTAGCTTTAGCAACAGCTTCGTAACCGCGATCGACTTCCGGTAGCTTCTGCTTAATAATATCGGCTTCAATCGTGACACCCAGGTGGTTTGCCTGTCCGGTGAGGTCGCCAGCTAGGTGATAATCTTTGTCTTGTTTAAAGGCATTGTTACGCAAATAGCACCACAAAATAGTTGCCATTCCTAATTCGTGGGCGCGGGCAAAAGCGCGGCTAATTTCTTGAATTTGGCGCGTAGAGTTTTCCGAACCGAAGTAAATTGTAGCCCCAACTGCTACAGCGCCTAAATTCCAAGCTTGTTCGACCGAACCAAACAAAACTTGATCGAATTGATTGGGAAAAGTGAGTAACTCGTTGTGATTGATTTTGACAATGAAGGGGATTTTGTGGGCATACTTGCGAGAAACTATCCCCAAAACGCCTAACGTGGTAGCAACGGCGTTACACTCGGCTGCCATTGCCAATTTAACAATATTTTCTGGATCGAAATACATCGGATTGGGTGCAAACGAAGCCCCTGCGGAGTGTTCGATCCCTTGGTCTACTGGCAAAATTGAAAGATAACCCGTATTTGCCAATCGCCCGTGAGAGTAGAGTTGCTGAAGGCTGCGCAATACTTGCGGATTGCGATCGCTAATGCTAAAAGTTCGGTCTACTGCATCTGGGCTTGGTAAATGTAATAAATCTTTGGGAACCTTAGCTTTGTACGTGAGGAGGTCTTCTGCTTCTTGACCCAACCAAGACTCAATCGCTTGGGGTGCAGACAGCGTAGCAGTCATAGCATTTTCCCTTAATGAGTTTCAACTCCCATTCTGACAAGAATAAATATTTGTTGCGCTGTTCCAGTTGGACGGTTTCCCATCTTCTTAGCTTTTACTTTTTATTTTTAGTTTTCAGTTACTTACCCTTAAGACAGTCAGAATTTATTTGTTGTCAAAATATAGTTATTAAAACGTAACTTATCAAGGGCTACAAATATAAATGACTGGTCAATAGAGCCAACATAATGACTCATAACTGAAAAAAGTTATTTATGCTACAAATCAAGTTAAGAGGGAGTGAAAACCTTTCAATAGGGGAGCGATCGCACTCAAGTTATCGCACCTAGATTGCAATCGAATTGCCTCAATGCCTTAAACAGGGAGTCTGCCATCTGTGGTATTACAAGCACAACCAACCACCTACGAACCAAAAACGCAAGAAATCGCCAAACAACTGTTAGCGGCGACGCGAGAAAATCGTTCGTTTTTTGCCTCAATTCGCGACCAAATGCGCTGGGATGACAAGTTACTCGCCTGGGCAATGAGTAATCCTGGGTTGCGGGTGCAGCTATTTCGTTTTATTGACTGTTTGCCTGCTTTACGGAGTAAGCCAGAAATTGCCCGCCATTTACAAGAATACCTTGGTGATGAGTCAGTAGAACTTCCTACTGCCTTAAAAGGAATGCTCAATTTTGCTAACCCAGATTCTATGCCTGGGCAGGTAGCCGCAACGACTGTATCGACAGCTGTAGAAACTTTAGCGCATAAATATATTGCTGGAGAAAATATTCAGCAGACATTAAAGACAATCGAACGGCTGCGGAAGGAAAAAATGGCGTTCACCATCGATATTTTGGGTGAAGCAGTCATTACTGAAGCGGAAGCGCAGTCATATTTAGAACGCTATTTAGATTTAATGGCACAGCTAGCAGCAGCTAGCAAGAATTGGAAACCAGTTGCACAGATTGATGAAGCTGATGGGGAAGCTTTGCCACAGGTACAAGTTTCGGTAAAGCTGACAGCATTTTACTCTCAGTTCGATCCGTTGGATGCGGCGGGTAGTGCAGCAAGAGTTAGCGATCGCATCCGCACTGTATTAAGAAAAGCTAAAGAATTAGGCGTATCGATCCATTTTGATATGGAACAATACGCTTACAAAGACCTGATTTTCTCTATTTTAAAACAAGTTCTGCAAGAAGAAGAATTTCGCAGTCGTACAGATGTTGGTGTCACAGTTCAAGCATATTTACGCGATAGCGAACGAGATACGCAAGATTTAATCGCTTGGGTAAAACAAAGAGGCTATCCTTTAACCGTCAGACTGGTTAAAGGTGCTTACTGGGATCAGGAAACAATTAAAGCCGAACAAAAGCACTGGCAGCAACCCGTATTTAACGACAAAGCAACTACAGATCTTAACTTTGAAAAAATTACCCAGTTGTTGCTAGAAAATCACGAATACGTCTATTCGGCAATAGGTAGTCATAACGTGCGATCGCAAGCCCATGCAATCGCGATCGCTGAAACTCTCAACATTCCTCGTCGTCGCTTTGAAATGCAAGTTCTGTACGGCATGGGCGATAAACTGGCAAAAGTGTTGAGCGATCGCGGTTATCGGGTACGGGTGTACTGTCCCTACGGCGAACTTTTACCTGGAATGGCTTATCTAATTCGCCGTTTGTTGGAAAATACCGCAAATAGTTCCTTCCTGCGGCAAAATTTGGAAGAACGTCCGATTGAGGAATTGATCGCGCCACCTATTTTGAGGGAGTCGGGAGTCGTAGGGGCGGGTTTAGCAAAAGATTCACGGCTTCCATCAACAAATCGTGGTTCAAAACCCGCCCGTACAGGGGAGTCGGAAACAATACCACGCACCACGTTTCAACCAGCAGCCGATACAGATTATGCCGCAGTCGAGGCGAGAGAAATGTCACAACAGGCTTTTCAACAAGTGCGACAGCTATTTGGCAAAACCTATTTGCCTCTGGTTAATGGCGAGTACGTTTCTACTGAGGAAATCATTGATTCTGTAAACCCATCAAACTTCAGCGAGGTGGTGGGAAAAGTCGGACTCCTCAGCATCGAACAAGCAGAACAGGCAATGCAAGCGGCGAAGGCGGCGTTTCCTGGGTGGAAAAATACCCCAGCGAAACAAAGAGCAAGTATTTTGCGCAAAGCTGGCGATTTGATGGAACAACGCCGCGCCGAACTATCGGCTTGGATCGTGTTAGAAGTTGGTAAACCTGTCAAAGAAGCCGATGCAGAAGTATCAGAGGCGATCGATTTTTGTCGTTATTATGCGGCGGAAATGGAAAGATTAGATGCGGGTTATAACTACGACGTGGCAGGAGAAACAAACCGTTACCTTTACCAACCGAGGGGAATTGCGGTGGTGATTTCTCCCTGGAATTTTCCTTTAGCGATCGCCACTGGCATGACTGTAGCGGCGTTGGTAGCAGGAAATTGTACTCTCCTCAAGCCTGCGGAAACATCTTCAGTTATTGCGGCAAAATTAACTGAAATTTTGGTTGAAGCCGGATTTCCCAAAGGTGTCTATCAATTTGTTCCTGGGAAAGGTTCTAAAGTTGGGGCGCACTTGGTAAACCATCCCGACACGCATTTAATTGCATTTACAGGTTCCCGCGAAGTGGGTTGTCGAATTTATGCGGAAGCGGCAAAAGTCCAACCAGGACAAAAGCATCTGAAGCGCGTCATTGCTGAGATGGGTGGTAAGAATGGGATGATTGTCGATGAAAGTGCCGACTTAGACCAAGCCGTGGTGGGTGTGGTGCAATCGGCTTTCGGTTACAGCGGACAAAAGTGTTCGGCTGCATCGCGGGTAATTGTTTTAGATTCGGTTTACGATACTTTCATTCACCGCTTAGTAGAAGCGACGCGATCGCTCAACATCGGTGTAACGGAATTACCCAGCACTCAAGTTGGTCCCGTGATTGATAGTAACGCTCAAGCCCGTATTCGCGAGTATATCGAGCAAGGGCGGCGAGAAGCAAAAATCGCTGTAGAAATTCCCTCTCCAGATAACGGCTATTTTGTCAACCCTACGATTTTTACCGAAGTGCCTCCCACAGCCACGATCGCCCAAGAAGAGATTTTTGGTCCCGTAGTGGCGGTAATTCGGGTGAACAACTTTGAAGAGGCGATCGCCGTTGCTAACGGGACTGACTACGCCTTGACGGGGGGACTGTATTCTCGTACCCCATCTCATATCCAGATGGCACAGGAACAGTTTGAAGTAGGTAACTTGTATATCAACCGCACGATAACAGGGGCGATCGTTGCCAGACAACCCTTTGGCGGCTTTAAAATGTCTGGAGTTGGTTCCAAAGCGGGTGGTCCCGATTATTTATTACAATTTTTGGAGCCGCGTACAGTCACGGAGAACGTTCAGCGTCAGGGTTTTGCCCCCATCGAAGGTGCAGAATAAATCGACATGGGTAATTTACCCAAATAATGTATGGGCGGGTTCACCAAAAATTTCTGTTTCCATTCAACAATATTGATAAACCCGCCCTGTCCCAAATTGTAATTTCCAATATAGAGTATTGGATTGTAGATTGGCGCAAGCAACAGGTTGAAGTTTATCGAAGGGAACAAGCGGTTTTAAATTTAGTTGCTACTCTGATGAGTGGAAATGTGTTGAATTCACCTTTATTACCTGGTTTTACCTGTGCGATCGCATCGTTATTTGCTTAAAATAAATCGATCGCGCAAAGTCGCAAAGACACAAAGTTATTGAAGATAATCTATAGTAAATGAAATTATCTTGAGTAGATGTCAAGGAATTTTGATAAAAATTTAACAATTAAAGTTGCTGAATTACCTGAAGATTTTTCAGCCATGCGATCGGTGAGAGCGGCAGTTTTTCAATTAGAACAGGGAATAGAGCCAGAATTAGATTTTGATGGCAAAGATGAAACCTCAGACCAAATTCTTGCATACATGAATGCTCAACCTATCGGTACTGCTAGAATTAGGTATTTAGACGATCGCGCGGCAAAAATTGAGAGGCTAGCCGTCTTACCAATTGCTAGAGGGAAAGGCATTGGTAAATTAATTATGGAAAAAGCGATTGAGCTGGCAGCCCAAAAAAAGATGCAAGAAGTCGTCCTCCACTCCCAAGAATATATTCAGGGATTGCATCAAAAATTAGGTTTTGAGCCAGAAGGAGCAGTATTTGAAGAAGCTGGCATTCCCCATGTCAAAATGAGGAAGAAATTAGGCTCAACCTATTGATTTCGTGTTAGCTAAATTCAAACATCGCCATCTACTCATTCTCCTACTGATATGGTTAGCAGGAGTCGTAGTCGATCGCATCTGGTTTGCCTGCGATCGTTCCGTTCCAGATTGGGATCGAGCAGAATATCTTACGAGTTCGTTGAATTACTGGCAAGCACTACAACAGCCCCAGTGGTTCAGTAGCGATTGGTGGACTGACTTTTGGCAGCTTTCCACAAAAGCCCCTCCCTTAACGCAGATTGCTGCGGCTATTACCCAGCTGATTTTTGGCACTGGCGGCGATCGCGCTACATTGGTAAATTCATTTTTCAGTGCTATCCTGCTGGTTTCCGTCTACGGACTGGGGGTACAACTATTTAGCGCTGAAGTTGGATTATGGGCAGCTGGGATATGCCAGCTTATCCCTGGATTATATAAGTTACGTCTAGATTTCTTACTTGATTATCCCCTTACGGCTGTCGTGACGCTATGCTTTTGGTGTCTGACGGTTTGGAAGATGAGGGGACAAGGGAAAATGCAATATGGTAGGGGCGCACAGATGTGCGCCCCTACACCTACAATAATCACCGATTGGATTTGGGCAATTGCATTCGGCATTTCTCTAGGATTAGCGTTGTTAGTCAAGCAGACGGCATTGTTTTTTCTATTCGTGCCGATTGTCTGGACTGGGGTTGAAGCGATTCGCAAACGCAATATTGGGCGGATCTGCCAATTTGCGATCGCCCTGTTATTATCTGCGATCGTGTTTATGCCGTGGTATCGGACAAACTGGTTGCTGATTCTAACTGGGGGAAAACGAGCAACGATAGATTCTGCCCTAGCTGAAGGCGATCCAGCCCTCAATACCCTCGATGCTTGGACTTACTACTGGAAACTACTGCCAGAGCATATTTCTTGGGTACTTTTGCTCGTACCAATCGTAGGACTATTACTTTATAAAAGTCAAAAGTTAAAAGTTAAAAGTCAAAATAAGAATTCGACTCCCGACTCCCTCGTTTGGCTATCAATCTTCCTCATCGGTGCGTATCTACTCTGTTCGCTGAACATCAATAAAGATAGTCGCTATGTCGTGCCTTATTTACCTGGAGTCGCGCTGTTTCTTGCCTATGGTATGACGTGCTGGCGCGGGCGCTGGGGACAGCAAGTTCGCTGGAGTACGGTAGGTTTGGCAGTGTTAGTCATGGGGTTAAATTTGTTTCCTATAGGAGGAATATTAGGTAGTCGTATTGCTTCAATTCTCAGTCCTAATGCCAAACATTATGCTTACATGGAGTCAGAATATCCTCACGAGCGAGTCATTGAAGAGATCGTCCAAACTGCACCTTATATCAGATCCAATTTGGGTGTATTGCCTTCAACGTTAGAAGTCAATCAGCACAGCTTAAATTATTTTGGGGCATTACGAAACTTTCAGGTTTACGGACGGCAAGTAGGGACGCGCCAACAGCAAATTGTCCAAGACGGGCGATCGCTCGATTGGTTTGTCACGAAAACAGGCGAACAAGGTTCGGTTCCAGATGCTCAAAGTGCTATGGTGCAGTACGTGGAACAGTCCCCTGATTTCAATTTACAAAAAACTTGGACTTTACCCGATCGCAGCACCTTGAAACTGTATCATCGCCGTGTGCCGCAGATAGAAGTCGGGAGTCGGAGGAAGAGGGAACAAGGGGACAAGGGAGACAAGGGAGACAAGGGAGAGGGGGGAGACAAGGGGAACAAGGGGGACAAGGGAGAAAAAACACGCACCACGCACCACACACCACACACCACTCTGTCACCAACAACCAACAACCAACAACCAACCACTCACATAACACTATCAAGAGTTACAGTACCGTCAGTAGCACCGCCCGGAAAGCCGATTCCGGTGACTTATGAGTGGTCTGGGACGTGGGAGCAGTTGCAACCTGGTATTGTGTTACTCACATGGAAAAATCAGGATAGTGACAAACAAAGCGATCGCTGGATCCACGATCGCGGTCTTGGTCTTGGTCTTTTAGTGGCAACAGAGCAACTACCAATTACCAATTACCAATTACCAATTACCAATTACCAATTACCAATTACCAATTTTGTAACAGAACATTCAGCAATGATGCCTCCATCCGATCTATCTGCGGGAATTTACACTTTGGAGGCGACATATCTCAACCGCAATACAGGTGAAACTTATCCCATCACCGTACCACCAGTAGCTTTACAAATTGACCCTGGGGCTACAGCCACACCTGCACCGGAATTAGATTTAGTTACGCAAGAACGACTTTTAGCAGCAACCTTACCTCAAGGAATTAAGGCATTAGATCGTGTCTTTGCGGAAGTCGGACGGATTAATCAATACGACCCGATCCAAGACTATTTAGTACAGGTACAATTGGCAATGGAGTACAGGCTGAAACAGGAACCACAAAATTTAGATTGGGCTTACGCTCTGACGTTAGCTCAAATATTACAGCAAAAAGTACAAGGTGCGATCGCGGCACTAGAACGAGTGACGCAGCTAGACTCGCAAAATCCCTATGCTTACGCCTACCTTGCTTTTGTCCATTTATATAACTGGAATGGAGCCGCCGCCCAAACTGCCCTTAAACCTGCTTTAGCACTCAACTCCGAAATTCCAGAATTACACGCCCTACACGGTATTGCTGCATTAATGCAAGGCAACCTCATCCAAGCGTGGCACGATTATTCTACTTTTAGGGAGCAGGGAGTAGGGAGCAGGGAGTAGGGAAAGAGTGTGGTGCGAGAGAAGTAGTCCTTAGATTGACACCAAAACAGGGCGACAGCCTGCTAGTACACTGTGTAGGTTTACCACTTTACCGATAACGGCGATCGCGGGGGCGCTAAAACCTGTCGTTTCTACTTGCGCCACAATTGTTGCTAGAGTGCCGATCAATTCCTCTTGTTCCGGTCGAGTTCCCCAACGTACTAGAGCTACTGGTGTATCTGCACTTAACCCTGCCTCGCATAACTGCTCGACTATGTAGGGTAAATTGTGGACTCCCATATAAATTGCGATCGTCTCCGAACCTTGGGCTACAGCTGTCCAATTGACTTTGGGGCGATACTTTCCTGCTGCTTCGTGTCCCGTAACAAACGTGACTGAAGAACTATAATCTCTATGGGTTAATGGGATACCTGCATAAGCTGGAGCTGCAATACCGGAGGTAATACCAGGCACGACTTCCACTGATACCCCAGCTGCTACCAAATCTTCCATCTCTTCGCCGCCACGCCCGAAGATAAATGGATCGCCCCCTTTTAATCGCACCACCACTGCATGATCTCGTGCCTTTTCGAGCAATAACTGGGTCGTATCTTCCTGCACCAACGAATGCTTTCCCCGCCGCTTTCCTGCATTGATTTTTTCTGCCAAGGGGTTAATCATGCATAGAATTGCCGGACTTACGAGGGCATCGTAAACCACAACATCGGCACATTCCAACAATGCCTTACCTTTGAGTGTAAATAAACCAGGGTCGCCTGGACCCGCACCCACTAAGTAGACTTTACCCACAAACTCGTTCATTCTCTTCCTTGGCGTTTTGGCAGTTTATATGTCAATGAATTTACGTCTCGATCAGATCCCAAATCAGATCGGCTAATTCCTGAGTTGCCCCTAGTGGCTGCATCAGACAAAACTCGATCGCGGGAAACTGTTGTTGTAATTGTCCTACAACTTCCGCGATCGCATCGGTAATACCTCCAGCAAACAAGAAATACGGTACAATCGCAATTCGTCGCCATCCTGCGAGCGCCAACTCTTGCACTCGTTGGTTTAAACTAGGAGCAACTGACCAATATGCCGTTACAGCACTTATTTGTTGGGCGATCGCTTCTACAGGATGCTCAGAACCTTTACGCCGACTCCCATGCGCTAGCAAGATTGTTTGCTCTGCTTGCGTTTGGTCTAGCTGCTGTTTTAACAGCCTTGCTAAGCCAGCATGGAAACCTAAATGAGGGCGTAATTCCAGCTTTACCTTAACTTTCAAGGCTTGTCGCGCCTGCTCCACTTCTGCTGGAATATCTTCCATGACATGAACTCCCGGCAAGAGAAACAAAGGCACGATCTGCACTTGCTGATATCCGCAAGATAAGGCGCGAGCGCTAAACTCTGCAATCTGCTGGTGCAGTGGCTTCTGACTTAGCTCTAAACAAGCAGTACCTATTAGAGGGACTGGGGAAGAATTCGGAATTCGGAATTCGGAATTCGGGATTAATTGCGGCTGACGACTTGTGACTTGTGACTTGTGACTTGGTAATTGCTCCCTGCTCGTTTGCAAAAGCCGCGCCAAGCGTTCCATCGCCAACTGCGGGCGCGGATCTCGACTGCCGTGAGATACCAGTAAATAAGCAGAGCGCATCGATAGTTGGGAATTTAACAGTAGCTCGATTTCATCGTGTGATTTATCTAGCAAATGACTTTAAGGTAAGATTTTCTGTATCAATTGCTGCTATTATTTCAGCTACGAACCGATCGCAATAGATTTTGATTTTTGCCGATTTCTGCCGCGATCGCCTTCTAACGAACCATATCTGCTTTTTACATTTTTACAATTCTACAAATATAGCATTTCTGCTTGAGTCTTAAACGAGCGGAAAACATTTCTAGCCTGCTTGTCGTGGAACAAACGATCGATGACCAATGACTAACAGCAGTTATAACGAAAAGTTCGATCGCTCGTGAAGTCTTGCGATAAAAATAAGTTAGTAGATTTAACATCCACTAACTTATCTTGCATTGATTGTATTATCAAACTAGAAGTTACGAACCTACGTTGTCTCTAATTTGAATTCCTAGCCTTTAGTCACTTCATTCACTGGGTCGGCAATATAGCGGAATGATGGTTCTGAGTTCCAAGGACCGCGTTCGTCTTGCTTACCGTTGGTAGATAGATTGTAGTAAATATCAACTGTTTCGTCAGGCTGAATATTACCAAAGAAAGGTTCGGTCAGCTTGCCCATAGAATCTAGTGCTTTCATAAACATCTGCGTATGGGAAATTTCCCTTGTTAGCAAATGCACTAAAGCATTCTTTGTACCCTCATCAGTTGACAGCTTAATTAATTCTTCGTAGGTTTGTCTTGCTCCAGCTTCCGCAGCAATGTTAGCCCGCAAGTCGCGCACGACATCGCCACCTTCATTGAGATAACTAGCCGTCCAAGCATTCCCCTGGCTGTCTAAAAAGTGAGGTCCCATCCCACGCACGGCAAACAAAGTACTTTTATATGCATCGGTTTGGTCTACATTTTTAGTGTGAGCTTCAATCATTTTGCCCACCATTTCTAAGTGACCGAATTCCTCAATCGCGATATCTTGCAGCATATCGCGAATCCCAGCGTTTTCTACATGAAAAGACTGTACCCAGTATTGTAGAGCCGCCGATAGTTCGCCTGTCGCACCACCAAATTGTTCTAGCAAAAGTTGAGCAAAGCGAGGATTTGGTTCTTTAATGTTTACAACGTGAATTGGTTCTTTTTTATGAAAAAACATGCAAATTCTCCTCTCTCAATTTTTCACAATTAGCGATCGCTCTTCCTGAAAAAACTTGGCTCTCTCAGTGACGAAATCTCCTTGTCACAAAAAATCCATAACAACTGAGATTTGATTTAGTTTTTTGTAAAATCTGCGATCGCCATGACTACAGGCTAAAATTACTGGTGTTACATCCACCAAGATTAGTGTAAACCCAGCAACCACAGTGGCGGGTGCGTCTGAGGAAAGAGTTGTCAGTTAACTTATCTATATCAAAAGTTATGATTTAACTACTGCTTCTGTGCAGAGTATGTAAAAAAGTTTTGCATTGCACCGACCGTTTGAAACCGATATGACGGAATTACGCCACCAACGGCAAGATCTGTAGTGTAGATGCTGAATAAAAGAAAGTTTTGTCGCTTGGTGTTATTAGCTACAATACGTTGGATGACAGGCGAACTAGAATCAACTAAGTCACTACAGTTTTGCTGCAAAGCCAGACCGAAGACGTTCGGCGCTTGCGGGCAAACTTCATCCTTGATGTAAGTTCCTAACCGTTCGCCAGCATAAATCTCGTAGGCAGAGCGATCGGGATTAGTCAATGCCATTACCACTCCCAGCCCGCCAAGAACTGCTAATCCTATATAACTAATACTTGTCGATCGCTTCATGCTGCATATCTTATGTTACTTCTGACTCTGTTGCTGGACTAAATGTAGGTTAGCTCGGTTCCAGTCCCGATCGATATTGAGAAATAGCTGATAAGATAGTATACTGGTATATACAATGGCGAGCGTAGCCAAGTGGTTAAGGCAGAGGATTGTGGTTCCTCCACTCGTGGGTTCGAGTCCCATCGTTCGCCCTCAAATAGAACAAACGAAATTAAAGCAAACTTAAGTTAAAGCAAAGTTGTTGCCAGTTGTAGACTTTTGAGAGCGCGACCGCCACAATTTTGCCACAACTTTTATGTTTTTGCGCCAAATCAGCCTGTAAAAATATATCCTTCCCATGGCAATATTATTGTGCAAGCGCCACGGAAAGGATAATTGTTTAGATTAAATTAAATTAAATTTTGTAGGCGACTACTTTACAGATACTGCATCTACATCGACTGTACTATCAGTGGTATCGGTGGCGTTAGCCGTGCTTTTACCTCTACGGGTTTTGTAGCCTTCGATCGCCATTTGGGAAACTTCTGAGACCAATAGCGTCAATAAAAAGACATCATCTAATTGTCCTACAATCGGCAAGAAGTCGGGAGCAATGTCAAATGGCATGACGAAATACAATGCCGTACCGAGAATTATCCACCAACGGTATTTAGGATTGCGTAGAGTGTTACGATACCAGCCGTAAACAGATTGGATTGAAAAGTTCATTTATGTACCTCCAGCTCTCTTTTATCTTGACAAATAACTTAGCTTATAGAAGTGGGAAAAACCGTCGCTAAAAAGTTGGGAAGATACGATAAAGAGATTGCGATCTTTTCGCTCTCGCGATGGGTGACAAAACACGAGATGAACAGTTAAGACGCTTAAAATTAAATTGCTTATCAGTGGGCAGCAATCCAATCCAGTGGTATGCTGTGCCGAAAGAATCAAAGGAGGAATGGAACAACAGTGGATGTTATAGATGTTTTCCGCAAAGGCGGACCCGCCATGTGGCCTCTGCTAGCACTGTCTATTTTAGCTTTGAGCGTGATCGTTGAGCGGCTGGGGTTTTGGTTTAAGATTTTTTCTCAAGAACGGGAAATTGTCGAGCGCGTTCTAGATGCGGCTCAACAAAATTGGCAAAGTGCTACGGAATTAGCCAGAAAATTTTCCTATCAACCTGCGGGTAGGTTCTTATACGCACCGTTACGTTTGTCTACGCCCGATCCGGAAGTATTTCGGCTGGCACTAGAGTCAACCGCAGAAGATGAAATTGCCTCTATGCGTCAAGGGGAGAAGATTTTAGAAGCAGCGATCGCGCTTTCACCCCTGTTAGGATTGTTGGGAACAGTACTGGGACTGATTCAATCTTTAGGTTCGATTACACTCGGACAGATCAGTTCGGCTTCTTCCGCTGGCGTGACCACTGGTATTGGTGAATCTTTGATTAGTACGGCAACAGGATTGATTGTAGCGATCGTCAGTTTGGTTTTTTATCGCTTATTTCAAGGATTTGCTGTCAATCAAATTAAAGTATTTCGCCGTGCAGGTAGCGAATTAGAATTACTATACCGTCAGTATTGGGTTAACCTGCAAGATTCTCCCACTGCTCCTCCTGCTTCTGCCATGACAACACCAGAAGTTATCCCTGGAGGCGGTGCCGATCGGCGTTTTAGCTTTGACTTAGGTAATAGAAGGGCTGTTAATCCCGAACCACCAATAAATCCGCAAACAAACATAAATCCTGGTTACAGCGTTCCGCCTCAATCTCCCAGTCAGCGAGAAGATTCTACTGCACCAGAAGTCTAGGAAGTCAAAAGTGAAAAGTCAAAAGTCAAAAGCAAGAGTAATTCCTGTCGTAATTTTCATCTGTTAAAGCTAGCAATCTCATGAAAATCAACCTGCACTCACCAATTGAAGAAGTTCAAGTTCAAATTATTCCTCTAATTGATGTCATTTTTTGCATTTTGACGTTTTTTCTCTTGGCAGCACTGCAATTTACACGCCAGCAAGCGATTGAAATTCAGTTACCCAAGGCGAGTACTGGTACAGCACCAATGTTCCAATCGCGGTTGATTGTAACTCTCAAAGAGGGACAGCTTTATGTCGAGAAAGAGCCAGTACAAATAGATAAGCTGACACAAACGCTCAAAGCTTACACTCAAGCTAATCCCCTCGGGACAATTATTTTAAATGCTTCACGGTCGTCGAGCTACAACGACGTGATTCAGTTATTAGATGTCATGCGGCAAATTGGAGGCGATCGCGTTGCTTTAGCCACGACTCCTGGCTCCCCCGATTTACCATCTGGTTCTAATCTATCATCGCCAGATCTTACGCCCTTGGCTCCGATTAATCCTAATACCGACCCCCGTTTGAATTCTACTGCGCCGATCGCACCCCAATCGCCATGAACTCTAAGTCATACGAAGACAATTTTCCAACGGTAGACTGCAAAGGAGGTAGAAAAGCAGTAGGATACAGCTTGTTTTCTGTCAATTTATAGATGAATTCTAGTCATTTGATTCGCTAGCCTACTCCTATAAGTGAGTTATTCTCAATCTCAAACTCAAGGAGTTGTAGGTATGCTAATCGACTTATTAATTGCTTGGTTAGTAAGTGCTTCCAGTCTTTTGATTGTCAGCAAACTTCCAGTTGGTGTGGAAGTAGATAGCCCCGCTAAAGCATATCTTTCGGCAGCTGTACTAGGGGTAGTCGCTGCTGTTGTTAATCCAATTTTAAGAGCGCTATTTTTTATCCCTAATTTGCTCACGTTCGGTTTATTATCAGGATTTGTCACCTTTGCGATTTCGGCGATCGCCCTTGGGATTGCAGCTTCTGTAGTCCAAGGTTTCCGCCTCCGAGCAGGAATTTGGAGCGTTCTACTGGGGGCGCTGGCGCTTTCCGTTGTCAGCCATCTGATTTATGCCTTTGTAGCTCCAGCTTATTAGAATTGACCTTGTTTGCATATTTGATTTGTAGGGGCGCACGTCCGTGCGCCCCCACAGACGTTTGTACTACATGACTAGGAACCAGACGGAGTTTTATCCTGGGACGAGCCAGAAGCAGAACTGCTATCACCGTTGCTGGTAGCAACACCAGCTTCTTTTTCTTGCAGGCGTTGTTGGCGCTTTCGGCGATCGGCTGAAAGAATATCTGCCATTGTAATCAGCGCTTGCTCGATTTTATCGAGGTTAGAACGGTATAGCTCTAAATCTTTGTTAAGTTTATCTTCTGGTACGTGCAGAGCAGTTGCTACTTGCTTGAGCGCTTCCACTCGCTGCTTCTCATCTTTGACAAGTTCCGCATCTGCTAGTTCTAACAGGGTAAAGACACCAATTGCGAATAGGCGACTATATTTGAACTTGGAGTTCTGGGCGATCGCCTGCATTTGTGCTTGCAAATCCTCTGCACCTTGCAAGGAAGCTTTACCCTCGATCCAGTCGAGCAGTTGTTGCGCCGATACGTTTTGAAGGAGTTGACGCAGACGATCGGCATCTTGGTGATATCTCTGGGGATTATCTTCGATAGACTGACACAGCGCCTCAAAGATCGGTTCTTTATCCCGTTCTGGCTGGTAGCCCTGCATAAACCGCTCAAATGCCGTAACGACACCTAGAGCGTAGATGGGGTCATAGCGAAAATCAGCATTGACTGAGAGTAAATGCATTTCTACCATTAGTTCTTCTACCACCCGCCGATAGATCGTGTTAATCGGGCGGGTGTGTTGATTGTAGAAATTTCGCTTGGTATCGGAGACAGTACGCAGGTTATTCACAATTAAACATAACGGGAAGACTTATTAGATTATTGTCTCGCTTTAACGTGACTTTTGCCAAGCCAAAGCCGATCGGTCTCAACGATTTACAATCTTTAGTTACTGGGAAAATAGGATGTAAGGTATGGAAACAATGGGGATATGGAAGACAAGAGAGACAAGGAAGTTCCAGGAGCAGAGGAAGCATTCTAGCCACCAGCCACTAGTTCCACTAGTCACTTGATAACTGAATAATGCGATCGCGAACTGCACGTCCTGAAGATATTGATTTTTTTCTGGCTCAGGAAGCTAGAGCAGAATTTCAAAACTTTATTTTTTCCTCTAGCCGAGAGCAACACCAGCAATACATGAATTCACAAGATTGTCAATATTTCATCTTCCAAAATGATGAAATTGAAGCTGCGATCGGGTATGCAATTTTATCTGGTCTTACATCACTTCATGGCAATATTTGCTTGGTACGCATCGTTATGGCAAAGCCAGGACAAGGCTATGGTAAGCAGGCACTACGTTTGCTGTTAGATTGGGTTTTTACGGAATACAAAGCTCATCGGTTCTGGTTAGATGTGTTTGAGGATAACCACCGCGCCAGACACGTATATCAATCGGTAGGTTTTCGTGAGGAAGGATTGCTAAGAGAAGTCGTGAAGCAGCAAGATAAGTATGCCTCTCAAGTGGTGATGTCGATTTTGGAGCAGGAATACTTTCAGCAACTTTCTGAAAAAATTTGAATGTGTTTATGGGCGAATACGCCTATGGATTCTGGTAAGGGCAGGTTTTGTTCAATTAACTTCATAACTGATGTAGTTGTTTGCTAAACCTGCCCCGATGAATTCTGGTACGGGCAGGTTTTGTCCGATGAACTTCAGACTTTGACGCAGCTTCTCGCTAAACCTGCCCCTACAAATTTTTTACTTTTGAATTTCTTATGATACCAACAGAATTAATTGCCCTCGCCGATTATATGGCAGGTGAATTTGAAAATAAAGCCCAGGCGATCGCCGATCCTGCTTGGTTCGTCCACTTACGGCTGTGGCAAAAACCCGTCCCCCTATTTCAAGCAGACAGTATTACCCTATTTGCCGAACAAGCCAATGCTTTGTATTTAGATAAACCCTATCGTCCGCGATTGATGCGAATGCAGGCGCATGAGGATGGAAAAATTCAAGTACAGTATTATATTCCTAAAGATTTTACTGCCGTGCGTGGTGCTGGGGCAAATCCTGAGAGATTGCAACAATTTACTCCTGACGATTTTGAATTATTACCTGGTTGTTTATTAATTGTGACTTGGCAACAATTAGGTTCCAATAGCTACCACTTTAAAGCCGCAATCCCACCAGATGCAAAATGTTGCTTTACCTATCAAGGTAATACTCAACAAGTTAATCTTGGTTTTGAAGCCACCCCGGAAGAGTTTTTAAGTTATGACAAAGGCATAGATATGAATACAGGTGCAGCCAAGTGGGGCGCGATTATGGGTGCGTATCGTTTCCGCAAAAAGTAAATTTTTAGAGTTTTCTGTCCTGACTATGAATGTAAATTTAGAGCGTATCTAGCTCTTGTTTTGAGAATGTTAAGTTGGTCAACCTGCATCAACAAACGATCTAGAACTGCTATTTCCTCAGTACAAAGCTGATTTTCGGCATTTCGAGCCAGTAATTCACTTAGTTGAGTTTGAGCAGTAGAAGCTAGCATACTATCTGCTAAGGCTAGTAGTTCATCTAGACTTAATCCTGATAGAATTTCTGCATCAGATGGAAGGGAAACTAGTCTACGGTAAGTTTCCATATCTAGAAGTACATTGACTTGTTCGCCCTCTTGGTTCGTGATGTATTGCAATGACTCAGACATAGCTTTCTGCTAAATGTTTGATGAGTTGTAGAGACGTTACATGTAATGTCTCTACAACTCATATTTGCTTAAGAATTCCAATTCGCCCAATCTTGGGGTTTGAGGAATGTGTCGTACAACTCGGCTTCGGGAGTGTTGGGTTCTGGCGTGTAACCGTATTCCCAACGCACCAAGGGGGGTAAAGACATTAAAATTGATTCCGTGCGTCCGTTGGTCTGTAACCCGAAAATCGTGCCTCGGTCGTAGACTAAGTTAAATTCTACGTAACGTCCGCGTCGATAGAGTTGAAAATTGCGTTCGCGATCGCCATATTCTATATTCTTACGGCGATCGACAATAGGTAAATAGGATGGTAAAAACGCCTCGCCGCAGTCGCACACGAAAGCAAAGATTTCTTCCCAGCTACGAGAGGGTTGATTACCCAGTTGGTTGCTATAAACAGCCGCCGGACTATCAGAATGGGGTCCGCGATATAACTGTCCCTCCCTACCATCTTGGTAGTCAAAAAAGATTCCGCCGACACCGCGAGTTTCTTGACGGTGTTTCAAATAGAAATACTCATCGCACCAGCGCTTAAAGACTGGGTAGTATTCTGGATGATGGTTATCGCAAGCTTGCTTCAGTGTTTTGTGAAAATGAGCTGCGTCTTCAGCAAATGGGTAATAGGGGGTTAAATCTATCCCGCCACCGAACCACCAGACGGGACCAGCCTCAAAATAGCGGTAATTCAGGTGAACTGTCGGGATGTAAGGGTTACGGGGATGTAACACCATTGAAGTACCCGTGGCATAAAATTTATGTCCTGCTGCCTCTGGGCGTTGGGTTAAAATCGACGGCGGTAAATGAGAACCCCATACCTCGGAGAAATTGACTCCTCCTTGTTCTAATACATTACCTTCGCGCATCACGCGCGATCGCCCGCCGCCGCCTTCTTCCCGTTCCCACTCGTCTTGCTGAAATTTCCCCGCACCATCAGCTGATGCGAGGGCTTGACAAATCTTATCTTGTAGCTGTTTCATCCACTGGCTGACTCGTTCTTTCGCGTCAGTTGGGGGTAATGGTTGGGAGGAAGTTGGTTGAGCTGTAGAAGCAGTCGTCATGTTGTCAATAAAATTCTGTTAAATTTTTATTTTGTGGCAAGGAACATCTACAATTTTGTGTAAGTCTGAAAGCTTTGAGCAGCGAAAGCAGTACTTAACTGGCAAAACTTAAAAATGCTTTACATCACTCAGTCACAATCGAGTCATATTTCAAACTGCGATCGCATCAATTGCAAATGACTTAACATTATCCGTTGAGTCAATACAGATAATAGACCACTGAACATATTGTCCCTCAAATTAACACCCCATAATACAGCGAAGCGAAAATCTTCAGTGAAATACTAAACTCTAATTGAGTATTCTAGAGAAAGTTTGCCCAAAATAATCATCAATACTTGCCCTGGTTGCCGCCGAAGTCAGAATGCCTGCTAAGCTCAACAGGCAAAAGGAGGAAGAAGAAAATGCGACGCTACATATCAAGATTGATTCAGCGCAAGGGTCGTCGCGTTCAGTGTTCTTTAGTACGTACTTATAGACAAATTAGTTCGGCTTCGGTAGATGAATTATGGCAAAAGGTAGTTGACTTAGCAGACGTTTCATGGCATCCATTACTGACCAAAACTAATGTACCCTACGGCTTAGTTCCGAAGCCAGGATTAATCTTTGAAGCCGTCACCCGGATGGGACCCTTCCCAATTCGGATCTTTGTTGAAAGCGTATGTCCTAGAGAATTATTGCGCGTGCGCGTACTTGCTATCCCAGGAGTGGAAGAACACATTACCTACAAAGTCGAATCTACCGTTTGCGGTACGTGCGTTTCTTATTCCGTTACTTTAGATGGCTGGCTATCGCCGCTCATTTGGTCGTTGACTCGTCACCGCGCCGAACAAGTTGCAGCAGCTTTAGCCAAAGCCGCCGAACAAGCTGCTAACTCAGCCTTATCAGGAAAGCCAAAACCTTTTAAGAATAGCTGTTTTGATTTTTGAAAGAGGAATGGGTAATAGCTGAGGAGTCACGAGCGTTTAAGACGCAAACACTATCATATCGAGACATTGCCAAGAACTACCACAAATGCAGGGCGAACTCAACATTCAGAAGTTGGTTTCGCCGCAGCCATTATTTGTAGAAAAGCACCAATTTGGTGCTTTTCTACGATATGGGTTCGACTTCATTCTCCCGTAAATGTGCTTTGAACTTTTTACTAAACTGCACGTAAACAGGTAAGTTGGCACTTACAGGTCTGCCATGCCACTCATTGACAATACCCAACACATCTCCTTCCAAACCTTTAATATCAAAGGGTTGGTTGCGGTGTTCTGGGTGATGGTATACGATAACGGATTCTTTAACACGAACGCGATCGCCAACTTTCATAACCTTTGAACCTAGTGTTTCCTCTCCACAGACTTGCACCACTGCTCGTCCTCTATATCAGTGCTTACTTGTCACAATCTTTTATCTTTGCATAATTTCGTCCCCTAAGTTTCAGTTATCAGTTATCAGGGCGCAGGGAGTAGAGAGCAGCGACCAGTAACCAGTAACCAATGACCAGTTAATTCTGACTTACGACTTACGACTTACGACTTCTAAGTGACAGTCAGTGGTAGAAAAGAGTAAAAATTAAAATAGAAAGCGCAAAATGTAAAAAATGTCAATCAATCTTGTCTGGCTGTGGTTGCTTATCGGTATCGCTCTTTGTGCGATCGAACTCGTGCTACCTACAGCCTTTGTGAGCTTCGCAATGGGAGTTAGTGCCGTTGTGGTTGCCATAGCAGTGCCAATTTTGCCTCATCTAGGCTTGCAAGTCGTCGTATGGCTTGCCTTATCTACAGCTTTTGTCTTTCTGTCGCGACGCTTAATCCCAGCACCACAACGACATTCAAAAATTCGAGATGCTACAGTAGCGGAAACTTTAACCGAAATTACTGCGGGTAAAGAGGGACGGGTGTTATATGAAGGGAATTCTTGGCGGGCAAAATGTGCTGACGAAAAGCTCAGCATACTGCCACAACAAAAAGTCTATGTTGTCAGTCGAGAGGGAACTACGTTGATCGTGATGCCAGAAAGCCTGATTCATCATTAAGACTAATACTGCTTGTACGGGCGCGCTATCTGAATTTTTGTACGGGCGTGCTATCTGAATTTTTGTACGGGCGCGCTATCTGAATTTTTGTACGGGCGCACAGCTGTGCGCCCCTACTACTCACTACTCACTACTCACTGCTATGGAACAATTATTTTTACTGATAGTACTAGCGCTAGGTGGTGGTTCTACCCTAGCTAGCTCCGTCAAAATCATCAATCAAGGCAATGAAGCTTTGGTAGAGAGATTTGGTAGTTATCATAAAAAACTACAACCAGGGCTAAATATTGTCGTTCCCGTTCTCGATCGCATTGTCTTTCGCGAGACAATTCGGGAAAAAGTTTTAGATATTCCACCCCAAAAATGCATCACCCGCGACAACGTAGGCATTGAAGTCGATGCTGTGGTTTACTGGCGGATTGTTGATATGGAAAAAGCCTGGTACAAGGTAGAAAATCTCCAATCGGCAATGGTGAATTTGGTGCTGACACAAATTCGGGCGGAAATGGGACAACTGGAGTTAGATCAAACCTTCACAGCGCGAACGCAAATCAACGAAATTTTGCTACAGGATTTAGATATTGCTACCGATCCTTGGGGCGTAAAAGTAACGCGGGTGGAATTGCGCGATATCATTCCTTCCAAGGCGGTGCAAGAGTCGATGGAACTGCAAATGGCAGCAGAACGCCGCAAACGGGCATCGATTTTGACTTCGGAAGGCGATCGCGAATCGGCAGTTAACAGCGCCAAAGGAAAAGCGGAAGCGCAGGTACTCGAAGCTGAAGCCCAACAAAAAGCCACAATTCTGCAAGCCGAGGCGCAACAGAAGACGATTATCATGCAGGCGCAAGCCGAACGCCAACAACAAATTTTGCAGGCACAAGCTACCTCGGAAGCACTGCAAATTATTGCCAAGATTCTGCAAACAGAACCGCACGCTGCTGAAGCTTTACAATTTTTAATTGCCCAACATTATTTAGACATGGGCAAGCAAATTGGCAGCAGTGACAGCAGCAAAGTCATGTTCATGGATCCGCGTAGCATTCCTGGGACGATCGAGGGTATGCGTTCTATGATCTCGGATGGGAGTAGGGAGTGAGACTTTGTAGAGAACTTTACATGTAAAGTCTCTACAAACTAACCTGACACCGATCGCACAAGCCGAAAAACTCTAGGGTGTGGTAGAAAATTTTGAATTTGTGCGATTTATTCAGCTGATTTTCTAACTCGTGGACGGGACATTGATGGATCGGAATCGATTTGCCACATTGCAGGCATGTTAGGTGATGTTTATCTTGCTGAACGCAACTGTAGAGAGATTCGCCAGAAGCAAGCGTTCTGACTTGCACGACTCCTTCGAGTTTCAATGCTTCTAAGGCGCGATAAACCGTAGCTAGACCTATGCTTTGATTGCGACTGCGAAGTTCTACGTAAATATCTTGGGCAGATATTGCTTTATTGGAGTTTTTTAGTAAATGCAAGATTCGTTCTTGACTGCGAGTACGTTCAGCTTTCTCGGCTTTCATAGACAGTATCTTAGTTTGATGACTGAAGAGACGATCGCACTTCCCTTGCTTTCTAAACTAGCTCAAAGCGAATACTGTTTATTCCGTCAAGCTGTCTCCAGAAGGAGTTATTATAGCCTTTGTGGGATTGGGAATCAAGTCAAGTGTTACGAAAGTATTTAGCTCGTATCTATGTCACCCTACGACCCTCTGTTCTCGACCCAGCAGGAACAGCCGTCCAGTCTGGTTTGAGTCATATGGGTTACGATAACGTGGAACATGTCAGAATTGGCAAGTATATCGAGTTGCAACTGACGGCAGTAGATGAAAAAATAGCCACAGAACAGCTGAATCGGATGTGCGATCGCCTCCTGGCTAATCCGACAATTGAAAATTATCGCTTCGATTTGAAAGAAGTTGCTGTAGAGATGGGAGCATCGACGTGAAGTTTGGGATTGTAGTTTTTCCTGGCTCGAATTGCGATCGCGATGTTGCCTACGTGACTCGCGACATCCTCAAGCAGCCGACGCGCATGGTGTGGCACGAAGACACCGATTTAACCGATCTCGATGTTGTCGTCGTGCCTGGAGGTTTCAGCTACGGGGATTATTTGCGCTGTGGTGCGATCGCCAGGTTTTCTCCTGTAATGCAGCAAGTGGTCGATTGCGCTCAACAAGGTAAATTTGTATTGGGAATTTGTAATGGATTTCAGATTTTGACTGAAGCGGGTTTGTTACCTGGTGTTTTAGTCCGAAATCGCGATTTACATTTCATTTGCGATCGCGTGGAATTAAAAGTAGAGCGTACCGATTTACCCTGGACGCAAGCCTACTCAGTCGGGGAAGTTATAACTATTCCCATCGCGCACGGAGAAGGTCGATTCTATGCCGATAAACAGACTTTAGCGGAAATTGAAGCAAATAATCAAGTCCTATTTCGCTATGCCGGCGACAATCCTAACGGCTCCGTTAACAACATTGCGGGAATTTGTAATCGTCAGGGTAACGTCTTAGGCATGATGCCGCATCCCGAACGCGCTTCCGACCCAATTTTAGGTGGTACGGATGGTTTGAAATTGTTTCAGGGATTGTTGGAACGAGTCGCGGCGATCGCATAATTCAATCCAAATACTTCAACTGAACCTGCACGCTTGTATTTGGACCAGCAATTAAAACAGCTGCATCGTTAAACTTAGGTGCGGCTGTACGAATTTCTGGATTTCTCGAAAATCCATATCCCTCAATTGGCATTCCTATATCGTTACGGTTGAGCGTACCATCTCCATTAGTATCGTGAATAATGGCAACAGCGTAATTTCCAGCTTTGAGATTCCTAAAATTGACTATCAGGGGAACAGAAGTAATCTTATTACACTGACGCTGTACGACATTTTTTCTATTATTAGGAAAACCTTGACTGCTGGCAAATAAACTGACGCAAGCTTGCCCTTCACGGTTTCTAAAACCATTGATTTCTACAGTTAAATTGCCAGATAAGCTATTATTAGCATCTACTCTACTATGAGAAATATCAAGCGAAATTCCAAGAAATGATAGTAACAGACAAGTTTTCAATATTTGAGACTTTTGGCAAAATCTTATCTTCATTGGCGCTTGGCTACATTCAATAATTTTCATAAATATTGATATAATTTTGGAATTGCATGACCGAATATTCAAGCTAATAGAGCTAAGCTTAAAATATATGATAGGCGAACTCTCTACAACCGTACCCGATTATACTGAGATACTTTCAAAAGTGGCGATCGCTGCTCGATCGGGAAATCGCGATCTTCCTGCTGCTAAAGTAGTTGTTAGCGCTTTATTACAAGCCGAAAGAGCAGCCAAACAGCAACGCTTAATATACCCCCTCGAATCCTTATTGGGTGACTGGCGGTTATACTTCACAGCACCACGTAATGCCAAATTACAAAATGGTGTGGCTCAAGGAAATGGCTTTTACATTCCTCAAATTGCACCCGCACAGATTTCCTTTCATGCCAGGGAACGGCTAGAAATTGGCAATCAAGTCCAATTTGGTTCCTTACTATTTAAACTGACTGGTCCAGCACGGTATTTAGGTAAAAAAAATTTACTTGCTTTTGACTTCACCCAAATGCAACTGTGTTTATTTAATCGTACAGTTTATCAGGGAAAGTTTAATAGTGGTAAAAGAACAGGAAATTTTGAAGAACAACCTATTTCTAAACTACCCTTTTTTGCCTTTTTCTTAATTACTGAAGATTATATTGCAGCTCGTGGTCGCGGTGGTGGATTAGCTATTTGGATTAAACAAGTCGCGTGATATTAATAGCAATTTACGAAATAATTGGTCTAAGATCTAGTACAAATCCTGGTAAAACATCTTCTCCTGACAAACTTGTAGGATTCTCTAGAATTTCTACATCCAGATTAGGACGATAAATTTCCACTCGCTGAGTTTTCCGAATAATTAACCAACCCAGCCTAGTACCATTGTCGATGTACTCCTGCATTTTTGCTTGAGTTTCTTTTAAAGAATCACTGGGAGAAAGTAACTCAACCACAAAATCGGGACACAGAGGCACAAATTTCTCTCGTTGTTCGGTGGTTAAAGCCTCCCATCGTTCTATTCTCACCCAAGAAGCATCTGGTGCGCGAGTTGCACCGTTAGGTAAGATAAAACCACCATTAGAGTCGAAAGCTATACCTAGTTTATTCTGACGGCTCCAAGCTTGAACTTGAAATGCTAATTCAATATTGCGATTGCTGGTTTCCCCTCCAGTTGGTGGCATAATCAAAATTTCTCCGTTGGCTGTGCGTTCAAATTGCAAATCGCGGTTGTGCTGACACAATTGGAAGAATTGCTCGTCCGTCAATTCCATGTGTAATTTGAGGGGAGAAGGTAAAGTAAGTGCAGCCTCATTCATAAACTGCTCCTAGATATAGCATATGCTTTAGTCTAGTATAGAACTTGGCAATCGTAGTCATTTGCAAAGCTCTATTCAGCTTTAAACACATTTTGTTTATCCTAACTAGAATAACTGAGCAATTAAAGGTAGAAGTTCTTTATAGACTACAACTAATTTGGCTATAGCGTGCAACACAGCAAACGTGAGTTTTGTAATTACAAACACTTTTTTGATCGAAATTTGTATCATTCCTTCTTTATGCCTGTGACGTACTTCGACTGATACCTTTTCTTGCTCTGATGTATCAGATTTATCGTCAACAGTTAATTTTTTATCTTTCTTCATATGAGGATAAGAATTTTTTTGACTAGGAGTTACTTCTTTATTAGCCATTTTTAGATCCTTTAGGTTAGAAATTCCTTAAAGACAGGTCGCTTCGTATTCGATAATCGAACTTTAGCAAAGACAAATAGCTTACGTCTTCCGTAAAAGTTTGGACAATAGGTATTTCAGTGAAATTAACGAGATTTCAGTAAAAATTTGGATGACACGCAATTGAATAAAAGTTCAGATGATAAACTCAGTAAAAACTCGGATGCTGTTCTAAGGGAATTTGCTAGTCTTTGTATTGAATCTAAAGAGTTATTTAATGATTAATAAAGTTCTTATTTTTGCTTTTGTTCAGAATGCTGTTAAGTGTCTGATAGAACATGTGAAGGAAGTAGCATGAATTACGCAGAACTGGGTCGCCGCATTCGTCAAGCAAGGGAAGAGGCTGCCCTGCCCCAGGATGTTGTTGCTCAGCATCTTGGACTTCCTCGTTCTGCTATATCCTTAATCGAGAGCGGCAAACGTAAACTCGATAGCTTAGAACTACGTAATTTTTCTCATTTAGTAGGTAAAAGTATAGATTTTTTTCTTGAAGAAGAAATACCTGTAGATACACGTATTTTAGAAGACGACGATCCAACTCAAATTCTTTTCAGTGCAAATCAGGTTGTTGATATTTCTCAGGATCGGGAGCAAATTGAGCGATTCCGTCAGTTTCATCGTGACTTTGCCCATTTAGCTCGGATGCTTAATCGTCTACCCAATCCATATCCTAATAAACCTCTTCACGATGTCTATAAGCTAACTCCAGGAGCTGCTAGATGGATGGCTAATTGTGAGCGTGCTCGATTAGGTTTGCCTTCTTGCAGTCCAGTTAGAGATATGCATAGTATCTTACTGAGCCAGGGAATTAGAGTTATGGCATGGGATTTAAGAACTGCAAAATTAGGAGGGTGCTTTATTTTTTCACAAACTCTTGGCTCATTTGTTTTAGTCAAGCGCAATCTGAAACAATATTCGGCTTACAAGATCAATTTTGTACTGGCACATGAATATTGCCATCATTTAATTCATCGTCAGCTTAAAGGTATTACTTGTAACCCTAATCAAAATTATCGAAAGCCAGAAGAGTATTTTGCTCAATGGTTTGCTGCTAATTTCCTGATGCCAGAGGAAGCATTAGTACCGCGGTTACAAGAGTATTTGAAACAAGAGAGTGGCAATGGAGCAATTACAGATACAGTAGTGATGAACCTAGCTCTTGATTTTGGCGTGAGCTATACAGCCATGTTAAATCGTATGACTAGTAAAGGAATAGAGCTAATTGATTCAGAGACTCGTAAAAGGCTAGAGAAAGTAAAAGTGAGAGAGCTACTTGCTAAACTTGGGCGATCTATCCCACACTTTGCCATAAATGAATTCCCTGAAGAGTATGAACAAATGGTAGCTGAAGCATACGATCGAGGGTATATCGAATCGGAGCAGTTACCAGACTTATTAAATAAATCATCACTAGAAGAAGCAAAAGCATATTTGAATACTCGTAAGACTTCGGCAGAATTCGATTGGAATAATGAAGATGAATATGAAGATGAATTTTGAAGTACCGAAGATCTATAAAACTTAAAAAATAAAAGATAACCGAGACGCGATCGCACTCTTCCTTAAACTCAGGCACAATTGAGTCAGTCCGCGCAGGCAAACTTTGTTTGTGTGGTTTCGCGAGTGGAATTCCCCCAGGCTTTTAGTTATGAGGCAAGATTGAAGTAGGATGCGATCCTCACAGTAGATAAATGCGATCGCGTCTCTTAGCTATGAGGCAAGATTAAAGTAGGATGCGATCGCCTACACCCATAAACCACCATGAATGCTGAAGAACTGCTGAAACGCTATGCAGCAGGAGAAAGAGACTTTACTAAAGCTGACTTAGCCAACGTTAAGCTGATTAACGCTCACTTGGTAGGAGTTAACCTGTGGGGAGCCAACTTAGAAGGAGCAAATTTAGCCAAAGCGAAATTGTGGGGAGCTAACCTAACTGGCGCAAACCTGATTAATGCCAACCTGACGCGCACAAACCTCTGCGGTGCGAAACTAACTGAGGCAAATTTACGCAAAGCCAAACTCAACTACGCCAAACTGTACGGAGCTAACTTAAGTGGCGCTTGCTACGACAACAGCACCCGCTTTTCCCGTGGATTCGATCCGAACAGTCAAAATATGCGTAAGGTATAACCGTTGAGAGATTGAGAATTGTTAACTGCTCTCTAGCATCAGAGAAGATAGCGTGTTTCCAAATTCTCTCTCATGCAAGCTTACGATGTTGTTATTATTGGTGCTGGTCATAACGGACTAGTCTGTGCTGCTTACTTGCTTAAAGCAGGCTACAGCGTCTTACTCTTAGAAAAACAACCGATTCCAGGGGGTGGAGCTACAACAGAAGAACTCATGCCCCAAGAAGCACCTGGATTTAAGTTTAACCCCTGTGCTATTAATCACCTATTTATTTTTCTCGGATCGGTGATTCAGGAATTAGAACTAGAAAAATACGGCTTAGAATATCTAACGTGCGATCCGGTTGCCTTTTGTCCCCATCCTGACGGAAGATATTTTCTCGCCCATAAATCGGTAGAAAAGACTTGTGCGGAAATTGCCCGTTTCAGCCAACGCGATGCCGAAAAATATGCTGAATATGCAGACTTTTGGCTGCGCTTCGTGCGTGGTATTTCACCCTTCTTTAACGCTCCCCCTAAATCGCTAGTTGACATCTCCGGTAACTACGGCTTGAAAAACCTGCAAGAGTTGTTCTCAGTGCTGGGTGGTCCCAACGAGACTTTAGATCTCCTGCGTACTCTATTATCTAGCCCAGTAGATAATATTAACGAATATTTTGACGCTGAATTTGTCAAAGCACCCCTCGCCAGACTCTCGGCAGAATTAAGTTCGCCTCCCTCTCAAAAAGCCATGTCATTTGGAGCAATGATGGCTGTGTTGCGTCACGAACCTGGAATGGCACGTCCGCGAGGTGGTACGGGAGCGCTAACCGAAGCATTAGTTAAATTGGTCAAAAGTTTAGGCGGCGTAATCCTTACAGAGCAAAGTGTAGAACAAATTTTAATCGATGGCGATCGCGCTGTGGGCGTGCGAGTTCGCGGTAGCAAAGAATATCGCGCCCATCAAGCTGTTATCTCTAGCATTGATGCCAAACGGCTATTTCTGCAACTAATGGATGCTGGCGATGTCGATAGTGCCGATCCTAACTTACGCGAGAGACTAGACCGCCGCATTGTCAATAACAACGAAACAATTCTCAAAATTGACTGCGCCCTATCAGAACCCCTGCGCTTTGAAAACCACGACCACCGAGACGAATATCTCATGGGTTCGGTCTTAATTGCCGATTCCGTCAACCATGTAGAACAAGCCCATAGCGAGATTACTCTAGGCAAAATTCCCGATGCAGACCCTTCAATGTATCTAGTCATGCCTACAGCACTCGACCCTTCAATGGCTCCTGAAGGCAAACATACACTCTGGATTGAATTTTTTGCCCCCTATCAAATTGCTGGTGCAGAGGGTACAGGCTTAAAAGGTACGGGATGGACAGACGAGCTGAAAAACAAAGTAGCCGATCGCGTCCTCAATAAACTAACCCAATACTCACCCAATCTCAAGCACTCAATTATTGCCCGTCACGTCGAAAGCCCAGCCGAACTAGCAGAACGCTTAGGAACCTACAAAGGCAACTACTACCACATAGACATGACCTTAGAACAAATGCTTTGCTTCCGTCCCCTACCAGAAATAGCTAACTACAAAACTCCAATTCAAGGCTTATATCTCACAGGAGCAGGAACCCATCCAGGCGGCTCTATCTCAGGAATGCCGGGACGCAACTGTGCCAGAATTTTCTTACACGAACAGCATCCCATCGCTGAAACCCTGAAAGACGCTAAAAACTCAGTTCAGTCAGCAGTAAAATCGGTGTTTACGGGATGAGCGATTAAAACGCAGATAAACGCAGATAAAATCGGGAAAACCCTTAGCGCCCTCTCTTCTTTGCGCCTTCGCGTCTAACGCTACGCTTCGCCTACGGCTGATGCGCGACAAAATCATAAACTACAACTCAACATGAAAAAGCGATCGCCTCACCAGCGATCGCTTATAAACAGGAGTACAAAATCAAATCACTTTAAAACACCCGTCGGCACAGTAGCGAGTTCAGGCTTATCGATCCGAGGAGTCAAGAAGCCGCTAGCATAAATGCGAGGATTGCTCTGAGCAATTTGGACGTAAGATTCGCGGATCTGGGCATTCACCGCAACCGTCTTAACATCGTACATCTGCGTAGCCAGCTTAGGATATAACCCGATACCGATAATCAGCACTAGGAACGAGACAGCAATGAACACTTCACGCGGTCTAGCATCGCCAAATCTTGCCTCGCCAGGTAACACGCAGTCAGTCCCGAAGCAGACTGCTTCCTGACTATCCTGGTAATCCGTCCGCAATTGAGTACTCGTTAAAACGCACGCGGGAGCGATACCAGAACCGTAGAATACCTGACGCAGCATCGAAAGTAAGTAGACTGGAGTGAGCATCAGCCCTACGGCGGCTAAAAATACCGTCACCGTGCGGAAGGTTGAGCTGTAAATATCGCTTGTAGTCACGCCCACAAAGACTGAAATCTCGCTGACAAAACCACTCATCCCAGGAAGTGCCAGCGATGCCATTGCACCTATGGTAAATAGAGCGAAGACTTTGGGCATAACCTGAGCGATACCACCCATTTCGTCCATTGATAACGTATGAGTGCGATCGTAAGTTACGCCTGCGAGGAAGAACAGGACTGCCGCAATCAAACCGTGAGACAGCATTTGCAGGAGTGCGCCGCTGATGCCAACATCCGTAAATGAAGCAATACCTAGTAGGACGAATCCCATGTGAGAAATGGACGAATAGGCAAGGCGACGTTTCATGTTGGACTGAGCAAAGGAAGCCAACGCACCGTAAATAATATTAACCACGCCTACAATTGCTAACACTGGGGCAAAGTAAACGTGTGCATGAGGTAACATTTCCAAATTCAAGCGAATCAACCCGTATCCGCCCATTTTCAACAGCACACCCGCTAAAATCATCGATACGGGAGCAGATGCTTCACCGTGGGCATCAGGTAGCCAAGTGTGCATGGGGAAAATCGCTAGCTTCACGCCAAAAGCAATCAGCAATCCGGCGTAAATCGGCAATTCAAGCGCTAGTGGATAGTTTTTCACAGCTAGAGCTGCCATATCGAAGGTAGGGTTGCCACCGTAGAAACCCAACGCTAGCCCTGCAACGAGAATAAATATAGAAGCCAGTGCGGTATAGAGGAGAAACTTTGTCGCTGCGTAGCGTCGTTTCGGTCCACCCCAAATAGAGACGAGCAGGTAAACGGGAACTAGCTCGATCTCCCACATAATGAATAGCAGCAAGATATCTTGGGCAACAAACACCCCAATCTGGGCAGAATACAGCACCAGCATCAGGAAATAGAATAAGCGGGGCTTGCGATCGACTTGCCACGCCGCAAATATTGAAAGTGTCGTCACCAATCCTGCTAGCAGTACGAGCGGGACAGATAAACCATCAACTGAGACAGCCCAATTTAGACCCAATTGGGGAACCCAGGCATACTTTTCCGCTAATTGAAAAGTTGCGATGCCTGCATCGTAGTGTTGCCAAAAAACGTAGCACATCAGAATCAAGTCCGCGATCGCCACGCCAAGGGCATACCACCGCACGCGCTTACCATCTTTATCAGGCAGTACGGGGATGAGTAGGGAAGCTACAAGGGGTAGCAGGACAATCGCGGTTAGCCAGGGAAATTGTTCCGTCATCATGACGATAAGAATAAATACTTATTTCTTACAAATCATTTTACTAAACTTTGTAAAGGTTTATGAATAAATTTTTATCCCAGTTAACTATCTAAACAAGTCTATAGATGGAGGCAATTGACAAAAGCACTCATTAGTGAATGACGATCGCCCTTGTTCGATCGCGTTAGATTATCCTGCCTTAAGATGAAAGCATGAATTTAAACCTTGCTGATGCCGTAACCATAGCAACAGCCGTGCGCGCGCAACAGGTAAGCGCAACAGAAGTGGCGATCGCTACCCTCGACAGAATTACCGCACGGAATCCAGCACTGAATTGTTTCACCACCGTTACAACTGAAACAGCTTTAGCAGATGCAGCGAAGATCGACCGGGCGATCGCCTCTGGGCAAGATCCAGGCATTCTAGCTGGCGTTCCCTTTGCGGTCAAAAATTTATTTGATATTGCTGGGATAACGACCCTCGCTGGCTCGAAAATCAATGCTGACAATTCTCCCGCTAGCCAAGATGCGACTGCTGTTGACAGACTGAAACAAGCCGGAGCAATTTTAGTCGGGGCGCTCAATATGGATGAATACGCCTATGGTTTTGTCACGGAAAATACTCACTACGGTGCAACCCGCAACCCCCATGACACAAATCGCATTGCTGGCGGTTCTTCTGGAGGATCGGCGGCGGCGGTAGCTGGGGGAATGGTTCCCCTGACGCTGGGTTCCGATACCAACGGTTCTATTCGCGTCCCTGCGGCTTTATGTGGTGTCTACGGACTTAAACCCACCTATGGCAGATTATCGCGGGCGGGAGCGTTTTTATTTGCCAGTAGTTTCGACCACATTGGCACGTTTACCCGTTCTGTACGAGATGCGGCGATCGCCTTTGACGTGCTGCAAGGATGGGACAGTCGCGATCCGGTTTGTACGCAACGCCCTCCTCAAGAGACACAAAATCTCGTATCTGCGGAAAATAACGGTAAGTCTGCATACAATATTGATAGGTTACGCATTGCCATTGCTGAAGATTATTTTCGTACGGGTGCAGAACCGGAAGCTTTAGCTGTTGTGGAACGAGTCGCCCAAGCTTTAGGTGCGACGCAATACGTCACTATCCCAGAGGCGCACCGCGCTAGGGCAGCGGCTTTTACGATTACAGCCTGTGAAGGGGCAAATCTGCATTTAGCAAACTTGCGATCGCGTCCTGAAGACTTCGATCCGGCTACCCGCGATCGCTTTTTGGCTGGGGCGATGATTCCGGCGAGTTGGTATCTGCAAGCGCAGAGATTTAGACAGTGGTTTCGCGATCGCGTCCGCGCAATTTTTCAACACGTCGATTTGATTCTAGCCCCTACTACACCCTGTGTTGCGCCATTCATCGGACAACAAACGATTCAGATAGATGGACGGGAAATTTTAGTTCGTCCCCATTTAGGATTGTTTACTCAGCCGTTATCTTTTATTGGTTTACCTGTTTTATCTGTACCAGTTGCGCGCCCGGATGGTTTACCTTTGGGGGTACAGTTGATTGCCGCACCTTACAATGAGGGGAAAATTTTACAGGTGGCTGCAATGTTGGAGGCTGAGGGTGTTATTGCTGCGTCTGTTGTTGATTAATACTAATTATTTATTATCAATTACCAACATTTACGTGCAAATTATACCTATGACTAACCCAGTAGTGCAAATTCCCACTATCGATTTGCAAGCGTTTAGAAGTGGCGATCGCTCACAAAGACAAACTCTAGTTGAGCAAGTTTATCAAGCTTGTCATGAAATCGGATTTTTATATATCAAAAATTCAGGCATTTCTTCTCATTTAATCCAACAGTTATTCGTTCACTCTCAGCAATTTTTCAATCTACCATCCGATCTGAAAGCTCAGATGGCTTGGTTAGATGAATCTCATAATAGCGGTTATGTAGGCATAGAAAGGGAACGCCTCGATCCGAAGCAGCCAGGAGATTTAAAAGAAGCATTAAATCTGAATTTAAAATCTATCACTCAAAATCCAGACTTTGGTACTGAATTTCGTAGTTGTGTATTGAATTTTTGGGAAGTTTGCGTACAAGTAACAAACAAAGTATTACAGACTTTTGCTTTGGCTTTACACATTCCAGAAGACTTTTTTATTGCCAATCATAACGAGCAAGCTCATACTTTGAGATTACTACACTACCCACCATTACAACAACCTCCAAAACAAGGACAAGTGCGAGCGGGAGAACATTCTGATTACGGTAGTATTACTTTGTTATTTCAAGATGATATGGGTGGATTAGAAGTACAAACTAAAGATAGAGAATGGATTGCAGCTCCAGCAATTCCTGATACGATAATTGTAAATACTGGAGATTTAATGCAACGATGGACGAATCATGTTTTTTGTTCTACTAAACATCGGGTGGCGATTCCAACAAATGAAAAAATGAAGCGATCGCGTTATTCAATAGCTTTTTTCTGCCATCCTAACGATGATACTGAGGTTGCTTGTCTTCCTGGTTGTTGTACGGATCGAGTAGCAATATATCCTTCTATTTCTGCCAAAGATTACTTGATTAGCCGCTTGCAGGCGACTTATTAATACCCTGCAGCAGCGCCATCACTTCTCGGATCGGCAGCGCCGTATTTCATATTAGTTTCAGCGTCGATTAAAATCGCCCCAGCGTGTCCCATCACATCTGTATAATCTTCAACAACTTTAACAGAGTGACCGCGATCGCTTAATTCTCGAACAATATCTGCTGAAACTCTGCCTTCAATTTTAAGTTCGTTGGTAGCGACTCCCCAAGTACGTCCTTGCAACCATCTTGGTGCAGAAATTGCATCTTCTACATTAAAACCAAAATCGACAATTCGAGTTGCGATCGCCGCTTGAGTTTGAGGTTGTCCTTCTCCTCCCATCGTACCGTAGACTAAATACGGTTTGCCGTTTTGAAATAACATGGCAGGGTTTAACGTGTGAAAAGTACGTTTTTTAGGTTGCAAACAATTTACATGTTGCGGATCTAAGGAGAAAAAACACCCTCGATTTTGTAATAAAATCCCCGTATCGCCTGCAACTATACCCGAACCAAATTCGTAGTAAATACTTTGAATTAAAGAGACAGCGTTACCATCTTTATCTACAACTCCCAGCCAAATTGTATCGCCTTTTGGATCGAGAGGTTGTACTTGGTTAGCGGCTTGCTGCAAGTTAATTTCTGTTGCTAGTTCTTTACCACGTTCTGAAGATAATAGCCAATTTAAAGGGATATTTACAAAGTCAGGATCGCTCACATATTTATCGCGATCGCTAAATGCTTGTTTGGTTGCTTCTACAATCAAATGATAGTAATCTGTCGTTCCTTCTCCTAATTTGTGTAAATCGAAATTATTTAAGATATTTAAAATTGATAAAGAAGCAATTCCTTGAGTGTTGGGTGGCAAATTATAAGCGATATAATCACGATAATTGACTGAAATTGGTTCTGCCCAGTTAGCAGTATGTTCCGCAAAATCTTGCAGAGTTAAAATTCCCCCGTTCTCTTGTAAATCTGCAACTATCTTTCGAGCGATTTCCCCTTGATAAAACTCGGCTGCACCTTGAGAGGCGATCGCTGCTAAACTTTGAGCTAAGTGCGGTTGATTAAATATTTCACCTGTTTGATAAATTGTTCCATCTGATTTCAAATAGATTTGACGAAAACCAGAAAATCTTTGTAAATTAAAAAACTCTTCGTCTGCATCAATACTTATTTGAGTCCAGCGTTCTTGATTGTGAGAAGTCGAAAAACCATCTTTAGAAAACTTAATTGCAGAAGCAAAAAGTTGCTGCCAAGGCAAAGAATTATTTATAGTTGTTCGAGCGTACTTATATGCTAAATCCCAGCCGGATACTGCTCCAGGTACGGTATTTGCAGCTAAATAACCTCTAAAAGGAATTCTGTCATAACCTAGAGACCGATAAAAACCAATTGTTGCCTTTTCTCCCGCTCGACCGCTAGCATTCAAACCTTTTAATTCTCGTTTTTTGATATTATAAATCAACCAAAAGTTATCGCCACCCAAACTATTCATATGGGGATAAACTACTGTTAGCGTAGCAGCAGCAGCGATCGCAGCATCAACAGCATTTCCCCCTTGCTGAAGTATTTCTAAACCCGCTTGGGAAGCTAGGTAGTGAGGGGTTGTGACTATACCATTAGTAGAAATGGCTGCTTTGTTTGTCAAATGAGACATAGCTATTTTTAGGTGAAAAAAGCGCGAATCGCGTTGACTCTTGAGTTTCCTTACCGTCTTCTGTGCTGAGTCACCATTTATATATTACAGGGTATAAACTATACCTTATAAGGTAAAAAACTTGATTGAAGGGAATCGCTGCTACCGCTCCAGCGGAAATGCGATCGCAACTATGCTAAAAGAATCTATACTAAATTTCTCACAAATAGGAATTTTGCCTATGTCAGTCACAATAGAGCAAGACTTAAAGGAAATTTTAGCTAAGCTTGACCAGAGATTGGATAGTTTACAAAAAGATATTAACCAGAAATTAGATGGTCTACAAAAAGATGTTGTCGATCTAAAAGTAGGGCAAACCGAAATCAAAGGAGAAATTAAAGCTCTGAGTGAGAGAATAAATGGACTAGATGAACGAGTTAAGAGCCAAGATTTTATCAATCGAGGAATTTTAGTCGGTTTGATTTGAGCTATTCTTGGTGGTTTGGCTAAATTATTTGGTTTTGTCGGCAATCCATAAGAGCGATAATAACGTTTTGCTGCTATTTATTATGATGGCTAACCAAAACCGTTAAATTTTACGATCGTCAGGACTAGTTGTCATCAGGACTAGCACTAGGAATAGGCTCGGAATTTGTCGGACTCGGTGCGGTATTATCGAGGCTGGGAAGCGGCTCGGGAGGAGGAGGGTTCAAAATCCTCTGCCACTCGCCTATCTGCGCTTGAGCGGCTCCGTAGGCGCTGCTGCTGCGCGGAATTTTACGGGCTATATCGATCCCTGCTTGTGGGTTGTACGTCCCTTGGTCTTGCGCCAACCGCAACAGGCGATCGCCCCAGTCATTAATGGCTGGATTCACATCCAATCGTAAGGAATTGCTATTAGGAACTCGATCCGCCAGCCGAATTGCTTGTGCCAATGCATCTGGAGTATTCTGCAAAGCAACTTGCTGTGCTTCGCGCCAATCTTGTTCCGCCTGAAGTTGAGTTTGCCATTCCTTAACTTCTGCCTGCGCTGTAGCGTGTAGCGCCCGTCCCGCACCAATTTGCCCAGCAGCAGCGATCGCCGCTGGTAGATTGCCGTTATTTGCCAAGTCTCGCGCTTGGTCTAAGAATGGCTGGTCTTCAATCGTTTGGATCTGGCGCGTCCAGTTGCGAATTCGCTTACGGGCTTCGCCATAAAGCGCCCGTCCTTCAACAATTTTACTCGCTTCATCAACTGCTGCTTGTAAAGCGACGACATCGCCTTCAACCACTAACTCGTCAGCACGGTTAAGGTAAGGTTGGTCTTCAAATGTCTGTATCCGTCGCCGCCAGCCGTCAATTTCTCGCTTGGCTTCAGCAGCGCGGGGATTCGAGTCTGGAATCATCAAAGCTTCAGCGATCGCCGCGTTTAAGTCGGCAACTGCCCCTGGTTGAGCTAAGCTGCGTGCTTTGGCTAGATGCTGTACGTCTTCAATTTCTAGTTGCCAACGGGCGATCGTATCTTGGGCTTTATAGTAAAGCGGTCGGTCTAGTCCAATTTTTTGCGCTTCGGCAATTGCCGCTTCTATGCTAGAAACAGTACCGACAAAAGCACTCCGATGTGCTTCAGCCAGGACGGTAAAATCTTGGACTTCTGTTTCTAATTTGGCAACAGCAGGAATTTGATTAGCAATTTCAACCGCTTTGTCTACATCTCTTTTATCTAAAGTTTCCTGGGCTAAATCGAGCATTTTGCGCCCGATATCGGGAATCAATGCTTGAGCTTTCTGATAGAAATAGCTACCTGCTTCAATTGCTTGAATCTGCTGTATGGCAGCTAGAAAATCGTCGGCTCTGCCTCGATTGACCAAATTTTGAATTTTCCCCAATCTTCCGCCATCTTCTCTGGCGGTGGCGATCGCATATTTTAATTCTTCGTATTTTGTATTTGCCCAATAGTTGTTACCGACATTGAGCAAACGTACCGCTGCCATCGAAGCCCGATACCAGTTTTCTTTCGGGATCTGGGACTCAGCTTCAGCATAAATTTTTTCTGCTTCCGCCCAAATCGATTTCCATTTTTCAATTTGCGTTGGGACGGTGGTAGCTGTAGAGATATCTGACGGAATATCAGAGGCGATCGCGATCGCCTCCGATAGCTGTCCGGCTTGAAACTTTTCCTCAGCTAAGGCGAGTAAATCTTGCGACCACTCTGCTAAACCCCGTTCGATTTCTTGACTTAAAGGATGATTTTGTGGCAAAGGCTTTACTAAGGCGATCGCTGCCATTAAATCTGGTACAGTTCGTTTCGCCGCTGCGACTTGAGCGCAATGCAACCGCACCGTCCCTGAAGCCAAAGGCCAAAAAATTGCCGGACAATTAGGTGCAGATGGTAACTTAAATAACATCGTCATGGCGACAATCGCCACTCCATTAGCTCCCAATGCTGCCAGAGCTGCCCAAAGCATCCAGTGTTTCCACCACCGCTTGCGTCCGACACTAGGCGGCTCTCCCGATGGAGGTATGCTAGACCACAACTTACCGTCTGTAGCTGATGAAGGGGAAACGCTACCAGATTGTGATGAGTTCGATGGTGATTGTGGCATGACTTCTGAATTGTGCCTTTGCTGGGACAGGTATTGAGACAGCTCGCGATCCGTTGGATATTGAGAAGCGGAGTCTACAGAATGTTGGGTATGAGGCTGATTGCCATTGTCCCCCTTTGCTGGCGGCTGACTCACAGACCAATCCTCTGGCATACTCCGGTCGCTCATTGCTTGCACCCAATATCTTAAGTACTATGCTTGATTTTGCCTGCTAAGCACATTCATTGTCATCCTATATTGGTCATTGGTCATTTGTCATTGGTAGTTGGTCACTGGTCACTGGTAATTGATAATTAGTCACTGGTCACTAGTCACTGATAACTGATTAAGACTCTGCCCGTAAATCCAAAATCAACTGCTCTAACTGATTGCTGCTGGCTTTGTAAACTTGTCCGCAAAAGTGACATGTGGCTTCGGCTCCGTCATCCTTGGCGATCATGTCTTGTAATTCTGCCTCACCTAGAATTTTCAGCGCTCCTAGAACGCGCTCGAAAGAGCAACCACAGTGAAAGCGCACTAACTGAGATTCTGGAAAAATCTCCAAATTCATATCTCCTAACAGTTGCTCGAAGATTTGCGGTAAGGTCTTTCCAGCTTGGAGTAAGGGCGTGAATCCTGCTAGCTGAGCAATTCTTGATTCTAATGTTTGTACTAAAGCTTCATCACGGGCTGCTTTGGGCAAAACTTGAATCAGCAATCCTCCTGCTGCTGTCACTCCTGTAGCGCCGACGAATACGCCTAATACTAACGCTGACGGTGTTTGTTCTGACGTAGCTAGGTAGTGAGACAAGTCGTCGCCAATCTCTCCCGAGATTAGCTCTACCGTGCTGGAGTAGGGATAGCCATAGCCAACATCGCGTACGACGTAGAGATACCCTTCTGAACCCACAGCACCGCCAACATCCAATTTACCGCGATCGTTTGGTGGTAGTTCGATCGCGGGATTGCCGACGTAACCTCTTACAGTACCGTCTAAACCTGCATCGACTAGAATCCCCTCTAACGGACCATTACCTTTGACCCGAATATTGACTCGCGAATCAGGGCGTTTCATGCTAGAAGCAAATAACAACCCAGCGGACATAGTACGTCCTAGCGCTGCCGTCGCCACGTAGGAAAGTTCATGCCGTTTTCTTGCCTCTTCAGTCAGCTTGGTGGTGATAACGCCGACAGCGCGAATTCCCCCATCGGCGGCTGTGGCACGAATTAACCGATCTGCCATGAGAAAACCTTACAATTCTTTACGAAAGCTACTCTATTTATTCTATGTTGGCGATACGGTAAAAGGCTGAGGGGTGAAGTACGGCTTTCCTGGTTGGCGATCGCGGGTTCCTCAAATTCAAGTAGAGTAGGCATTACCCACCCTACTACTCCCGGTCGCAATTCCGAATTCCGAATTCCGAATTCCGAATTCCGAATTCAGATAACACTTGGGGGAAAACTAAACATTTTGTTAAAATGCTGACAACAGAGGAAGCAGGAGAATCTCCAACCATGACCCAAACGCCATCCAAAAAGCAAACTGTTATTGCTCCATCCATACTATCAGCGGATTTTAGCCGTCTAGGAGCTGAGATTCAAGCAGTTGATGAGGCTGGAGCTGACTGGATTCACGTTGATGTCATGGACGGTCGATTCGTGCCTAACATCACTATTGGTCCGCTGATTGTCGAAGCAATTCGCCCAGTAACCCAAAAACCTCTGGATGTCCACTTGATGATCGTGGAGCCAGAGAAGTACGTTGAAGATTTTGCCAAAGCAGGAGCCGATATTATCTCCGTTCATGCCGAGCATAATGCTTCCCCTCACCTCCATCGCACGCTCGGTCAAATTAGAGAATTAGGGAAACAAGCAGGGGTCGTCCTTAATCCTTCTACACCATTAGAACTGATCGAGTACGTACTAGAACTTTGCGATTTAGTTCTAATCATGAGCGTTAACCCAGGCTTTGGTGGTCAAAGCTTTATTCCATCTGTCGTACCCAAAATCCGCAAACTGCGCCAAATGTGCGACGATCGCGGTTTAGATCCCTGGATTGAGGTTGATGGTGGATTGAAAGGCAGCAACACTTGGCAAGTCCTAGAAGCAGGCGCAAATGCGATCGTAGCTGGTTCGGCAGTATTTAAAGCTAAAGATTATGCTGAGGCGATCGCCGGCATTCGTAACAGCAAGCGTCCCGCACCTGAGTTGGCAACCGTTTAGAAAACATAGCATTTCTTCTCATTAGAATTGCAATACATTTCAATCGTAGGGGCGTACAGCGTGCGCCCCTGCTACTATATATACTTTTTGAAAGCGGCTATATCTAAATCAGTAATATATTCGGGATTGCCTATTCTTAACTTTGTATTAATTCCATACTTGTAAGATTGAAATTGCTATTCACTGCTCGCGTTAGATCGAATTTATGAATGACCAATTAGAGCAAATCCTGATTCAACAACTTCATTTGATTACCAAGCTGCAAACCAAAACTGATGAAATTTTGAGCTGGAATACTTCGACTGAATCCGCAGAAGCTACAGCAGCTTATTTTCAAGCTTTGGAAAGCGCGGTTGATGGTTTGGAAAGTTTGTCTGAAGTTTACGAATATTTTGAAGATTGGAGTTTAGCAGAAGACGAAGTTGCAGAAGTTATTTCACCCTAAATTGTCAAAATTCTAGCAAAAGTCGAGCTAGGTCGATCGCTCTGACGCGGATAGATGCTTGTGAATCAATTTCACTACAGCATCAGCTTGCACGGGTTTGTCCAGACAATCAGATGCGCCCACAACCATCGCCCGCACGCGATCGATCAAATTACCGCTGAGAATGACGATCGGCGTGTCGCGGAACGCATTAATCCTACGGATGCGCGTGCAAATTTCATAACCATTCAGTTTTGGCATGATGAGATCTAAAAAGATCATGTCTGGTTTTTGACTTAACAAAATTGCGAGCGCCCGCAAAGGATCTTGAATGTCTATAAACTGATATCCTGCATCCGTAATAATGTTCCGCATCACCTCGCACACTAATGGACTATCATCAATACAAGCGATCGTCGGTTTCAGTGCTATCGGTGTCACTGGTGGTTCTAATACAATCTCTTCAGCCGCAGGCATAGGCAGATCGGGAATGTCTGCCAGTTCCACCATATCGTCCTGAAGGTAGGGTAATAAAGTGTAGGATAATTCTAAAACTTGACGCTTCATGAGTACGGCTAAATCGCGTAGCGTCCGCCTTCCATCCAGCAGTGCAGTCAATTGACGGTAAGTTGTAGCAGAGGTTTTTTGTTGCAGTAATTCTGGCTGTTTGAGTGTTGGTGCTTTATTGGGAGAAATATGCTCCAAATTGGCGTGCTGCCAGCTGTGCAACTGTTGGTAAGCTATCGCTAGGGCTTGTTCGACATCAACCAATAACAATTGCCATCCGAGAGGATTGCCGACCTGTACTTGGTACTTGACGACTTGTCCAGTCTGTAGAATGTCAAAGAGTACTTCCGTAATGCTACTGCGTAAAATCTGCGTCACCTGCTTAGAGCTAATCTGTTGTTGCTTGAGCCACAAACCCAACACCTGATACTCCCATGCCGAGCCAGCAAGCTCGGTTGGTAACTTCATCTGCTTGAGTGAAATTTGCGGGCAGTACGTGACTATATGTCTCTGCCATCTACGGATGGGATGCACCCCACCAGTGGCATATAAAACTCGACCGGAGTACAGATAAAAAATCCACTCATCTCCTGAAGTACAGGTGACAGATAGTCTGCCAGTCACTTGAGCTGACTTGAGCGAAAGAAACTCAGCAACAAAAATATTTACATCGTCGCGATCGCCATGATATTCGTCGTGGGATGGTTCCGGTTGGCGTAACGCTGTTTGCTTTTTTAACCGCGCGGCGATCGCCCCTAATAAATCTTTTTTTGAGAACGGTTTAGTTAGGTAATCATCAGCACCTAATTCCATCCCTTGGCGCAAATGAGTTTTATCTGCTTTGGCTGAGAGAAAAATGAAAGGCATCAGCGCTGTAGTTGGTTCTTCGCGCAGCAACTTCAACACTTCATAGCCATCTAATTCTGGCATCATCACATCGCACAAAATCAGATCGGGTTTATGTTCCCAAGCCCAGGTAATACCAACGTGACCGTTCTCTGCTGCAACGATTTCGTATCCCTCTGTTGCTAATAGCTCGGTAATATTTTCTCTAACTGCCTGCTCGTCTTCGATGACCAGAATCTTTGTCATTTCGCTCTACCTGCGGATCTCATGCCAGTCTCAGTTATCAGTTATCAGTTATCAGTTATCAGCGAACAAGTTATGGGGTGTAGGGTGTGGGGAATTGGTAGTTGATAGTTGGTAGTTGGTCGTTTTCTCCCTTGTCTCCCTTGTCTCCCCCCTCTCCCTTGTCTCCCCCCTCTCCCTTGTCTCCAACTCCCGACTTACGACTTTTCTCTTCAGCTCCCTACAGGAATATGTTTGCCAATCATTTGCAATAACTTTTCTGTTTGTACGGGTTTTTCTAGGTAATCCGAGACTCCTGCTGCTTGTGCTTGGGCGCGATCGATCGCATTACCACTAAGAATGACAATCGGTGTATCGCGGAAAGCTGCAATTTTACGCAGTCGCGAGCTAATTTCATAGCCGTTCAAGTTGGGCATAACCAGATCTAAGAAAATTAAATCTGGCTTGCGCGTCAATAAAGTTGAGATTGCTCGTAGGGGATCTTGAATTGTCAACACCTGATAGCCTGCGTTGGACAGCATTTGATCCATAGTTTGACAGACGAGAGGGCTGTCATCGATACAAGCAATCAGTAGCGATTTGGCTGCTGTTGATGTGGCAGGTGCAGCTGATGTCGGTGGTGTTGCAGGTTGTGCGGTGGCTGCGTGCGGTAGTGGTAGGTCAGGGAGTTGGACGAGTTCGACAATCTTGGATTGGAAGTAGGGTAAGAGAGACACAGCAACTTCGGCAGCTTGACGCTTCATCAATACTGCCAGTTCGCGCAGCGATCGCTTGCCATCGAGTACTGCTGTCAGTTGACGGTAGACAGCTGGTGAAGTTTGTTGTTGTAAAGCTTCTGGCTGTTTGACTAGGGGGGCATAGTTGGGTAGAAGCGAAGTTAGATTGCTAGATTGCCAAGCTTGCCATAGTTTTTGGGCTGGTGTGAAGACTTGCTCCCACTCTAAAGCAAGAAGTTGTAAAGGCAAGGCTTGTTCTGATTTTTGATAATTGACTTGCCCTGCCTGCATCATGTCAAATAGGACTTCCACAACACAATCGCGCACTATTGGGGCAATGTGTTCGCGACCGATCTGTTGTTGTTTCAGTAACAAGCCGAGTAATTGATATTCCCAAGCAGGTCGAGTAAAAAGCTCTGCTGGTAAGTTTAATTGAGTCAGTTGAATTTGGGGGCAGTAAGTCGAGACGTGTCGCTGCCAGCGCCGCGCTAAATGCATCCCTCCTGTAGCGTACAACAAGCGCCCCTGATGCAAGTAAAAGTCCCAAGACTGAGCCGTGGCGCTTCTAACATTTAATTTGCCCGTAAATTGAGCCGATTGGAGTGCTGCTAGTTCCTGAGCAAATGCGTTGAAGTCTTGATATTGAGCTGGTGCAGGCGTGGAAGGAGCATTAATTATGGGTTGAGGTGCGAGCGAAATGCGATCGCTATTGAATAGAGAAGCCTGCAAAAGTTCTGCATATTGGACGATCGCATCCCGTCTTTTCAGCCGCGCCGCCACTGTATCTAATAGTTCGTCAGGAGTGAAGGGTTTTGTAATGTAATCGTCGGCTCCTAAGTTCATGCCATGACGAATCTCCGCTTTTTCCACCTTGGCAGAGAGAAAAACAAACGGCAGCAGTGCTGTGGTTGGTTCTTGACGGAGCGATCGCAATACTTCGTATCCATCTAACTCTGGCAGCATCACGTCGCACAAAATCAGATCGGGTTTGTGTTCGCTTGCCCAGTCTAGACCAACTTGACCGTTATCAACTCCGACAACCTCATAACCTCCATCTTCCAAACAGTCTAGGATGTTATCTCTAACCAAACGCTCGTCTTCTATAACTAAGATCTTTTTCATAGGTCATACCTTAAATTGTCTAAATTCAATAAATTCTTATTTGGCTCATTGTCAATAGCGGCAAACGAGCATTTTTGTAGAAATGACTGTCTCCATAAAACTTAAATTTGATTTTGAGAGAGTTTCGTACTTCAGGTTTAGTTTGCCCAGTTTGGCATCGATACTTACTATCCGCAGCAAGAAGTCGATAAAATATAAACAACTCAATCGGTGAACAGCAAACACATGCCTCCTCGTTGGCCCCGTAAACCAGACCGCCGCGATCCTGCCTATCGACGTTTAGACGATCGCATGAATTTTGCTACCCACGTAGCGATTTTCGCTGCCATGAATTCCGGTCTGTGGTTCGTCCACATTCTCAAAACCACAGCTTGGGAGTGGTTGCCTTGGTTAACAGGGGGATGGGCAACTGTATTATTAGGACATTTAATTTACATTGCCGCGATCGCCAACTATTCTGAGTCAACTGCGCCAGATACACCGCCCAAATCTACCTAGAGAGCCAGTTATCAGTTGTCAGTTATCAGCTATTAGTGAAGAGTGGTAATGGGTAATGGGTAATTGGTGAGTGAGGCAAAGAGGCTTTCTTGCAACGAGTTTTTGACTTGCGACTTATCCATTACCCTTTTCAAATAGAAGGAAGTTCAGTTTTATGGCTAAACAAAGTACTTCAGAAGTTATTGAAGCGATCGCAGCTGAAATCGGCGAAAACGTGTATATAGATATTGCCAAATGGCATCTTTATCTTGCCGATGCCAAACTTCATACCCTGCTTGCCGAACAACTCTATCCCATTTTGACGGCGCGATCGCTCTCAGAAGATCGAGTCCAGCAAGTTTTACAAAATATTCCCGTTAAACTTGGGGGTGGGAAAAAAGAAATCCCCCTAATTGACTTGATACCAGCCCGAGGTCAAACTGACTTGATGGAGATTTTGGAGAAGTATCAAGATGAAATGTAATTGGTAATTGGTAGTTGGTAGTTAATGGTTGGTACTACTGACTCCCGGCTCCCCTTTTCGTCAACCGAGAAACTAATAAATCGATTTCTGGCAATTTCATCCGGGTGGCAAGGAGGGCAAAGATGCCCATGCCTACTAACCCAGAAGCGATCGTTTGCAGCAGTAGTAGAACTAATCCCTGACTACCGAAGAAATATTGCAAACTCCAAAGAGTCCCCCAGCTAGTGACTCCTGCGGTAAAACCACTGGCAATTAAACCTAAAATGGGTAAACTCCATTGCCGCAATGGTAAACCGTGGAGTTTTCGATGTAGTATAACCAAAAATATTACTGTTGAGACAGTATTCACTCCTACTGTTGCTAGTGTAATTCCAGGCGCGCCAAAAGGTTTGACGAGAATAAAATCTAGGAAGGCGTTGAGAGAGATATTCCACAAAGCGACGCGGAAGGGTGTTTCTCCATCTCCCAAAGCATAAAATACTCGTACCAAGACATCGCGACTTAAGTAGACAAACATACCAATGCCGTAGGCAACTAAAATTGAAGCTACAAGTTGCGAATCATCTTGTTGAAAGGCTCCGCGTTCGTAAACAATGCGAACAATTGGCATCGCTAGAGCCGCAAACAAAGCGCCTAAAGGTAGCATCGTCAGAGCCGTTAGAATCAATCCCTGCCGCAGCCGCGATTTCAGATTGTGCCACTCCAACGGATCGGCAAGCCGAGAGAGAATTGTAAATAAGGGGAGCAGAATGACATTGGAAATGATGCCCAGGGGAGTCTGAACGATCAAGTTAGCGTAGTTGAAAGCAGCAGCCGCCCCAGGAATGCCGGAAGCAAAGAAATAATCGGTGATGAGATTAATTTGTAGCATCCCAGAAGCAAAAACAGCCGGAACCATTAACTTAACTGCTTGCTGCACGCCAGGAGAGCGAAAATCGAACCGCAGGCGCAGCGTACCGAGTCGTAACCGCCACTGCACGATTAGTTGTACGATCCACTGAAGCAAAGCCCCTGCTAGCGTTCCCCAGGCTAAAACTTGCCCTCCAATTGCCACATAAGCAGGAGAAATTATTTGGCTTCCCACGGATAAATATAAGATTCCCAGCCCCAAAATAATCGTGATGCTAGAAAGTACGGGACTAAGGGACAGCAACCAGTATTGATTAGCAGTATTGAGCGTGCCGAAACCAATTCCAATTAATCCCGATAGTAAAATCATCGGCGACATAATTCGCAATTGCTCGGCGGCGAGCGCGTGGGCTGTCTGGCTCAATTGCGGACCCACCAAATAAATTAATCCATCCGCCGACAAGAACAGGGCGATGGATACGAGCAACAACACTCCGCTAACTAGAGTCGTGATGCTTTCCACTAGGGGAGCGGCTTCCTGTTTGCTACGCTTTTCTAGGATGCTGACAATCGTGGTGTGGATCGGACCATTCACACCTCCCAGCAAGATTAAAAAGAAACTAGGAATGATATAGGCATAGTTGTAGGCATTAGCAGCTATACCCGTACCGAAAGCCGCCGCGATTGCCTGTTGGCGGAACAAGGCAACTAATTTACTCAGCAGGGTTGCGATCGCCACAATCCCCGCAATTCCAGCTAAAGTTCGAGATTTCTGTTGATTAGACACAAAAAATAGGGAGCAGGGGAGCTTTGTGTGCAGGGGAGCAGGGGAGCTTTGTGTGCAGGGAAACAAACGGAAGCATTGTCTTTCCACGCACTACTACTCGCTTGCCAAATAACATTTAAACCCAGAATTCTCGATCTTTCACATTGCTAGCAGTAAAAATGTAAGTCAATCCAAAAACTTGGGAATACTAACTGTTAAGAATAGCTTTTGGGGAATTCGGAATTAACTGGTAACTGGTAACTGGTAACTGGTAACTGATAAAGGCGATCGCTAAATCATAGTAGGAAGATGACGGTGAAAGATCCACTGCCTAGCAACGAAATAGATAGACTTCATGCCCTACAGAGATACGATATTCTGGATACTTCACCAGAGCAGGCGTTTGACGATCTCACTCGTTTGGCTGCCCAAATTTGCCAGACTCCTACAGCACTCATTAGTTTGGTCGATGCCGATCGCCAATGGTTTAAGTCTCAAGTTGGTTTAACTATTCCAGAAACTCCTCGTCATGTTGCCTTTTGCGATCGGGCAATTGCCGAACGCCACTTACTGATCGTGCCTGATGCTTACCAAGATGAGCGTTTTGCCGACAACCCCCTGGTAACTGGAGAACCCAAAATTCGGTTTTATGCGGGTGCGCCGCTGGTGACATCGGACAATTTTGCTTTGGGAACTCTCTGCGCGATCGACTACGTACCTCGTGAGTTGAGTCCCCAACAATTGGAGGCTTTGGAAATTCTGGCGCGTCAGGTCATGACACAGTTGGAGCTAAGACGGAATTTCATCGATTTACAGCAGGCACATCAACAGCAGTGGCAAACTGAATTTGCCCTGCGACAGAGCCAAGAACGTTATCGAGATTTATTTGAAAATGCTAGCGATTTGATTCAATCGGTCACGCCAGATGGCAGATTTATCTATGTCAACCGCGCCTGGAAAGAAACTCTTGGCTATAGTGAAGCAGAGCTTGCCGAGCTAAAAATTTACGACATTATTCATCCCGATAGCTTGTGTCACTGCCTCGAAGTCTTTGGGCGCATCATGGCTGGCGAAAAATTCGCGCAAGTTGAAACAATTTTTGTCACCAAGCAATGCGAAAAAATTTGGGTAGAAGGTAGCATCAACTGTCAATTTGTCGAGTCTCAACCAACGGCGACTCGCGGAATTTTTCGTAATATTAGCGATCGCAAAGCTGCGGAATTAGCTCTGCATGATGCTTACTGTCAGTTAGAAACCAAAGTTGCCGATCGTACTGCCGAACTGGTCAACATCAACCAGCAACTTCACAGTGAAATGGCAGAACGTCACCGCGCTGAGGCAGAAGTCCGGCTGTTACAAAAAATCGCTCAGGCGATCGGAGACGCTCAAAACTTCCATGCTGCTCTGGGAGTGGCACTGCGTCAGATCTGCGAATTTACGGGTTGGAGTTATGGTGAGGCGTGGATACCCAGTGCGGAAAACGATATCCTTCAGAGCAGCCCTGCTTGGTATGGCAAGCATTACAACGTCACAAGCTTCCGTAGTTCGAGCAAGAAATTTAAATTCTCCCCTGGAGTTGGTTCGATCGGTCATGTTTGGCGTTCTCAGCAACCGCATTGGGTTCCGAGTCTAGAGGACGAGACCGAGATGGCGATCGTCCGCAGCCATTTAGCACGGGCTGCTGGTCTCAAAGCAAGTTTAGCCATTCCCATTGTCGCCGATCGCGCTGCGGACAAATCGGAAGTACTGGCTGTCATCGCCTTTTTCATGTCCGAATCTTGCGCTGAAGACAAGCATCAAGTCGAGATTGTCTCAACTGTGGCTACCCAGCTAGGTGGATTAATGCAACGCAAGCGAGCGCAGGAGGGACTGCATGAGAGCGAATCTCGGTATCGTGCTGTAGTCAAGCAAACTGCTGAAGGAATTTGTCTCGTCGATATCGAGACAAAACGTATTTTGGAAGCAAATGATGCTTTTGCGCGTTTCCTAGGTTATTCTCCCGAGCAGCTTTTACAACTGACGCTATACGATATTTTCGCTGGCGATCGCCTGACAATCGATCGCAATGCCCAGCGCGCGCTGAGGGGAAAAAATCTATTTTTAGGAGAAGTGCCACATCACCGCAGCAATGGCAGCGTGGCTTATGCAGAAGTTCATCTCAATTCAATTTTTTATGGTGGCAAAGAAGTTTTTTGCATCGTTGCCCACGATGTGACAGAACGCCAGCAAGTACAAGAGGCACTGCGGCAGAGCGAGGAGCGGTTACAAGCAATTTTAGATAACTCTACGGCATTAATTTACGTCAAAGATTTAGAAGGTAAATATCTCACGATCAATTCTTGGTACGGGATTCTGTTCCATTTAGATCGAACTGAGGCAATTGGCAAAACTGACTACGAGATCTTCCCGCCAGAAATTGCTGAGGTGCTGCGAACCAACGATCGCCAGGTGCTAGAGACAAAATCGGCATTGGATTGGGAAGAGGTACTCCCCCACGATGACGGTTTGCATACTTACCTTTCAGTTAAGTTTCCCCTATTCAATGCTGCTGGCGAACCCTACGCTGTTGGAGGTATCTCTACCGATATTACCGAGCGCAAGCGAGCAGAAGAGGCTCTCCGTTCTAGCCTTGCTACTAACCGCGCTCTGATCAATGCGATTCCCGATTTAATGTTTCGCATGAGCGGTGATGGAATTTTTGTCAACTACAAAGTTTCTAAAGCAGAAGAGTTAATTGTTCCGCCAAACCAGTTTTTAGGCAGACGAATTGATGAAGTACTGCCACCAGAAATCGCTCAGCCAACGATGTATTACATTCAGCAAGCCTTAGCTACAGGAGAATTGCAAATCTTTGAATACCAACTTTACACCGAAGATGAATTGCGCGATTACGAAGCGCGAATTGTGGTGAGCGCAGAAAATGAAGTGATGGCGATCGTCCGCAACATTACCGATCGCAAGCGAACTGAAGCAGAAATGCAGCACACGCTGGCTAAAGAAAAAGAACTTAGCGAACTCAAGTCTCGCTTTGTCACCATGACTTCTCATGAATTCCGCACGCCATTAACCACTATCTTGTCTTCAGCCGAATTGATGGAAGATTTCGGCTCTCAATGGGCGGAAGAAAAGAAACTTCTGCACTTACGACGCATTGTCACCACCGTCAAGCACATGAATCAACTTTTGGATGATGTTTTGTTAATTGGGAAAGCCGAAGCGGGCAAACTAGAGTGTAACCCAATCGAACTGGATATCGTCCAGTTCTGCCGCGAGCTAGTAGAGGAGATGCAAATGATTGCTGACAGCCACACAATTCACTTGAATTCTCAATGTGAATCTAGCGAGGTAGCGTTGGATGAAAAGTTATTGCGTCATATTTTAATTAATTTATTATCAAATGCAATTAAATATTCTCCTACTAGCAGTATCGTCAGCTTCAATCTGAATGTTGATGCAAAAAAAGTTGTCTTTCAAGTGCAGGATCGAGGTATTGGAATTCCTAAGATCGACCGAGAACAGTTGTTTCAGTCCTTCTATCGGGCTAGCAATGTCGGCACGATCTCCGGTACGGGTTTGGGTTTAGCTATTGTCAAAAGAGCAGTCGATTTGCACTGCGGCAATATTACTGTTGAAAGTGAAGTTGGAATCGGAACGACTTTTATAGTTTCTCTTCCTTATGAAAAAAGTTAGGAGTCACGAAAAATTCATTTATCAAGACATGAGCGTACGAGGTATTTCATTTTGACGATTGAGTTCTGAATGCTAATTCTTGAATACCTCATTAAAACACAGTTTTTAACTCTAAATTAATTAGGAAAGAGCGACATGAGCCGAATTTTAGTGATTGAAGATGAATTATCAGTAAGAGAGAATATACTCGCCCGTTTGGAAGCAGAAGGATTTGATACTCTTGATGCAGAAAATGGGTTGAAAGGCTATCAGATGGCATTAGCGCATAAGCCAGATCTGATTATTTGCGATGTGATGATGCCAGAAATGGATGGCTACGGAGTACTAACAATGGTGCGCCAAAATCCGCTCACAGCATCAACTCCATTTATTTTTTTAACGGCTAAAGCTGATAAATTAGACGTGCGCCAAGGCATGGAAATGGGGGCAGACGACTACATCAGCAAACCATTTACGCGCACGGAACTATTGGGGGCGATCGCGGCGAGATTGCAAAAGCAAGCGTTTGTTGCTCAACAGTCAGAAAAAAAGCTAGCCGAGTTACGCAGAAGTATTACCGATGCTCTACCGCAAGAACTATTGTTACCTTTAAGTGAAGTCCTAGCTTTTTCTAAAGTCTTAGTTGAAAGTTACGATACAATTAAACCTCAAGAACTGTTAGAAACAGCCCAAAATTTACATAATTCTTCTCAACGCTTGCAAAGAATGATTGAGAATTTTATTATGTACGCTCAAATTGAACTATTAGCAACTAATCCTGAAGAACTACAAGCTTTACGCAGTTGTCAAACCCTCAACCCTAGCGATATTATCTTTGCCATAGCAATTCAAAAGGCAAAACAATATCAACGAGAAGCAGATTTAATTTTACAAGTTGCTAATTCTAACGTCAAAATTGCTAAGCGGGACTTGAAGAAAGCGATCGAAGAAATTATCGATAATGCTTTCAAATTCTCCGAAACTGGCACATCTATTCATGTCAAAGCTGCCACTGAAAAAGATGGATTTAAAATTAGTATTACTAACTACGGACGCGCTATGTCTAACGAACAAATTGCTAGTATTGGCGGTTATATGCAATTCGAGCGCAAATTCTACGATCAACAAGGCTTAGGCTTAGGTTTAATCTTGGCAAAACGCATCACAGAATTACATGGAGGTAAATTATTTATTGAAAGTGGCGGGACAGAATTGAAAACGACTGTCAGCGTGTTGTTGCAACGTTAGATGTAGAGACGTTGCACGCAACGTCTCTGCATCTTCATGTCGTATATTCAGCATTAATCTTCACGTAGTCGTAGCTGAGATCGCAGCCCCAGGCTACGCCAGAACCGAAACCACTGCCAATGCTGACGGCAATTAAAACGGTTTCGTCTTGGAAGCGATCGCCTCCGCTTTGACGCTCGAAAGCTTTTGGTTCTCCATCTTTAACCGCTAATAATTCGTTGCTCTGGGCAGTACTAACGGTTTCTACTTGAGACTTTTGTGCTGCTTTTTGCTTTAAGTATGCACTAGCAGCAGCGCGATCGAAGTCTAGAGGTTGACCATTTTCCATTAAGAGAAAATCTCCTAATTGGATTCTGAGATTTTCCTGCTCGAAAGGTACTCCCGCACGTCCCGCCGCAGCTGCAATTCTACCCCAGTTGGGATCGCGTCCGAAAATGGCTGATTTAACTAGAGAAGAACCAGCGATGGTTTTTGCTACCTGACGCGCGGCTTTTTCGTCGGTTGCCCCTGATACTTGCACTTCAATTAAACAAGTTGCTCCTTCACCGTCGCGGGCGATCGCTTTGGCTAAATGCTGGCACACGGCTGTAAGCATGGCTTCTAATTTTTCTGCCTCTGCACCCATTTCGGTAATTGCTGGGGTGCGCGATTGTCCGTTGGCTAAAGCAATTAAACAATCGTTAGTACTGGTATCGCCATCAACGGTGATTTGGTTAAAACTTTTATCGGCTGCTCGACTCAACATATGTTGCCATAATGCGGGAGAGACAGCCGCATCGCAGGTGACAAAAGCTAACATCGTTGCCATGTTGGGGTGGATCATGCCCGAACCCTTGGCAATTCCACCAATCCGCACGGGGCGATCGCCCATTGTTGTTTCTAAAGCAATAGATTTTGTCACCAAATCTGTAGTGACGATCGCTTGTGCTGCCGCATCTCCACCTGTTTCGGAAGCCTCTGCAACCAGTTGAGGAATGCCTGTGTGCATCTTGTCCATCAAAATTCTTTTGCCAATTACCCCAGTAGAGGCAAGCAACACCGATTCTGAAGGAATACTTAAAGCTTGCCCTAGTGCCATCGCGCACTCTAGGGCATCCAACCAGCCCTGAGAACCCGTTGCAGCATTAGCTTGCCCTGCATTGCAAAGAATCGCACGAGCGCTGGGTTTGTCTTGTAATCTTTGCTTGCAGTAATCGACACAAGCAGCACGGACTTGAGATGTTGTAAAAACACCTGCGGCGATCGCTTCTACATCTGACAAAATTAGGGCTAAATCTGGTAGTCCTGAAGGCTTCAACCCCGCTCTAATGCCTGCCGCTTTGTAACCCCTTGGTGCAGTAATTCCACCGCCGATCTCATGCCATGCCATGTTCTCTCTCCCAACGCATAGCCTGCGATTATATCAGAAGGGCGAGGAGTGAGGGGTAAGAAGTGAGGGTTTCTGAGATGAAGTAGCAATTTGGATTCACGCTACGCCAAATCCTGTATCTGCTCTGATGTAAGGTGCTTGGAAGCCCAATATGATATCCTCTTTGGGTACTCCCAGAGTCATTAACTCATGGGCAATTCGCATTTCTGTTGCATTATGCTGTACCCAAATTTTGCCATTTCGGATGTCTAGGTGCATTACACAACCATGCACCCGTCGATATCCATCCCAACCCACATTCATCACTTGATAGCGATCTTGCTGAGTATCAAAAATGGTTTGAGATTCAATGTCACCGTTAGCGATTGGCGTTGCAGCATACTCTACGAGCAACTTTTGAATATACTGGCGATATTGTTCTAGCTTATCCATTGTACAATCACCTCTTTCACTGGATCGTAGATAATCCGTTTAAGTTGATACCGTTCTACCGAAATTTGGGCGAATTCTCGTTGAAAAAAGGCTTCATGAACTGTGACTGGAACTGCCAAATAAAGAGTACGATCTGATTCACTCAGTTCCAGAGCGAGCTTGTAGTTTAAAAACTGCCCCAACGCTCCATGGTAATCATTAATTGGAGAATCGCCCAAGAACGTTTTTATTTCTACTGCGATTTTCTCACCTGCTCGTTGTGCTGCCAATAGTCTCTCTGCACCCAAGTCAATTTCCAATTTTGCACCCCCTACTTCCAACTTTAGTGGATCGTCAGTAATCACCCACTGTTCCTTTTCTAAGGCAACTTTAACGGCTTCATGAAATCGATCTCTAGCTGCCATCTTTGCTTTCTGTCATTTCTGTACCAATTCTACTAGTACTACTTTGCAGCTTAACTAGGTTGCCACTCCCCAGCACAGCCACTAAAACTCCCAACTGACAGAGCCAGTAATTGTAAAGGGCGCACCTCTTTGCAGGAATGTTCTTCCACCATCGGAGGCGCTGATATAGTCCGTATCAAATAAATTACGAATATTAATCGCCGCATTAAACTGCCCTTTACGATAGTAAAGCGCCGCATCGGTACGGAAGTAATCGCCAATTTCAAACGAATTATCCAAATCGCCTTGTCGATCGCCCACATAAAACAGCCCTAAGCCAAATCCCAAACCTTGCAAACTGCCTTTCTGGATCTCATAGGTTGTCCACAGGCTAGCTTGATTCTCTGGCACACCAGGCAATCGATTACCGACTGGAAAGGTGTTATCTTCAGTCACTTCTGCATCAGTATAAGCATAGGAAGCGATCGCCTTCCACCCTGGCAAAATCTCCCCCGCAATATCCAACTCAATTCCTTGACTTCGTTGCTCTCCAGTTTGTATGGAAAACTGAGGGTTATTCGGATCGTCTGTTATCACATTTGTCTTGGTGAGATGATAAGCTGCTAGGGTGGTTGAAAGTCTGCTGTCTAGAAAGTCCGCTTTAATGCCAACTTCGTACTGAGTTCCCCTGGTTGGATCGAATCCTAAAGGAGTGGAAGCAAATCCAGTTTGGGCGCGAAAGGAGCGACTGTAGCTGGCGTAGAGAGAAATCGTATCGCTGGGCTGATACACTAACCCAATCCGAGGACTGAAGGCTCCGTCATATCTTACCGATTCATCCGTTGGATTTCCTAATATGCTAAAGTCGATAGTGTCAAGTGAGCTGGATATCCAGTCATACCGACCGCCAATTAATAGTTTGACGCGATCGCCAAGCGCGATCTGATCTTGAAGGTAAAGCCCGTAAGAATCAACTTGGTTCTCAAATTCAAAATATGGCTCGTATTCGGGTTCTAGAATATCATAATTGGGGTTGAGAATATCTTGAACTGGTAGATTTGTATTGAAAAGACCCTGATAATCATCAGTAAAATCATTGAAATCAAAGCCGAAAAGTAGCTGATGTGAAATCGAGCCTGTATTAAACTTGCCCAGCAGATCGATCTGTCCAAAATAGATATTGTAGCCGTAGTCAGTGTCATAAGCTTCTATGGTGGCAAAGCGATCGTCTTCGATGGCAGTAGCGTATACTGATGTTGCTTTCGTATCAGCGTCCAACGCAGCAAAGTTGTTACGAATTTGCCAGTTGTCATTAAATTCATGAGTTAGGGTGTAGCCAAACCTTTGAGCAGAGATATCCTCATCTGCAAAATCGGGATAGCCAATATAGCGATTTCGAGGGGTCAGACTACCATCACTCAGAAGCGCACTGGAGCCTTCGGGAGGATTGCCAGAAAAGTCCGTGTACTCGTAGTACAAATTCAAATTTGTTCGCTCGCCTAATTTCAAAGCGATTGAAGGTGCGATCGTAGTTTGGTCTGTGTTGACAAAATCTTGAAAACCGTCTGTACTTTGATAGCTGGCGATGAAGCGATAGAGCAGATTTTCATCGGTAGTCAAAGGTCCTGATAGATCGACGGTAGGCCAATAAAAATTGCGGTTTCCCACTTCAAATTCGAGATCGTAAACAGGTTCGCTTAGGGGTTGTTTAGTGGTCAGGTTGACAATTCCACCTGGTTCTAAACCGCCAAACAGAACTGAGGCTGGTCCTTTGAGCACTTCCACTTGCTCGATTGTTCCAATTGGGCTGCTGAGGATGTAAACATTAGGAGCATCTTGATAGCCATTACGAAAGTTTCCACCCTGCTGAAATCCTCTGATTATTCTGCTTCTCGTACCAGCATCAACAACGCCACTAACCGTTTCCACTGCCTGGGTTACATCTCTTACGTTGCGATCTTCTAGAACCTGTTGCGGCACTACTTGAATTGATTGGGGAATATCGCGAATCGGCGTGTCGGTTTTGGTCGCAGTTGAGGCATTGGGGACGCTATATCCTGTTTCTTCTTGCTCCCCCGTTACCACAATTTCCTGCTCCTCGTCTGCTGGTGCGGTTCCATCTGGCGATGTGGGTGCTTGTGGTGCGGGTGCTTCCCCTTGTGCTTCTGGTGCGGTTTCCCCTGGTTGAGGCGGAGTTTGAGGCGGCGAGGTTTCCGGTGTTGGTGGCGCTGGTGTGGGCGTTTGGGCTGTGGCAGTAGTAGGAGTCGTTAAACTGAAAATGGTACTGCCATTACTCTGTCGCAATTTAGCTGTGGGTAAATCTTGGGAGCCGATCGCAATTATCCTAATCCCATTTGCACCTTGTTGGGTAACGCTGACCACTGCAATTCCTTCTATGGGGTTTTCTTGACGAAAGCTTTTCCCTTCTGGTAGGGATAGTTGAGCATTGGTAATGTTGGCAACATAAGTTTTTCCATAGCTGGAAGTGACGACAGATAGCGGTTGCTTGCTATTCGTTTCTAGTACGACTTCTAAACCGCTATCGGTCTGGGAAAGCCGCACGCCTGTGATGGTAATAGCCGATCGCATCTCGATGGCAGACTGAGCAAAAACCCGATCTTCTACGCATACTACAGGAACGATCGAAACAGAAAACACACCCGCTAGAAATAGCGATCGCCACCACAATTTCAACATCGCTCACACCAAAATGAGAAGAATTGTCAGAAAGATTACCAAACTGTCTGATGTGATTTGAAGCCTTTTTTATCGGTAGACGGATTTATTTTTGTCGCTAGACGGATTTTTTGTGTTGCATTTGATACTGCTTTGGACAAAGACCGAATTTTTTTCTGAAGGCTGCGGCAAAGTAGCTGTGACTGCGAAACCCAACAAGCTCAGCTATTTCTGACACTTTCATTTCTCCAGTTTCTAGGAGTTGACGGGCTTGTTCCAGCCGATAGCAATGCAGGTAGCTAAAGACTGTTGTGCCAAAACAGTGACGAAATCCTAACTTGAGCAGATAATCATTTAAGCCCACTGCTCTTGCTAATTCAATTAATGAAGGTGGGTTGTGCAATCGTTTCAGCAAAATATCTCTAGCATGGTGAATTCTTTCTACCACATCTGGCTTGAACAGGTGAGGACTGGGTTTCTTTTCCTGGATTTCCAATTCTTGTCCAACCAACATCGCCATCAACTCTAAAGCTTTGGCTTCCAAATACAACCGCTTGGCAACTCCCCGATAGGGACACTGTAAGATTTGCCAAGCTACTCTCTGCATAGCTTGTGTTGCGGTTTTGCATTCGTAATAACACCGCTGATGCGGCTGCCGAATCCACTGTTGTAACTCTGAAGCTAATTGCCCGTCTCGATCTCCAGCAAAAGAGTACAATAGGTCGGGCTGCATGAAAATAATCACCTCAAGGTAGGGCTGTCGATCTGAATCATCAACTGTCTTTTTCGGCTCTAGTCCACTGCCAGAGAAAATGTATTGTCCTCCACTAATGAATGTGTATTTATCCTCATGTTCGCCTGAAAAATGAAAATGATACTCTAACCACGGATGTTCCTGTTCTGGGTATGTTATCAGCAGGCGATCGCGCATTTGGATATTTCCGATCTCCAACTCCAACCCTTGGCGCAGTTGAATGTTCCGCCAGTATCCTTGTCCCAACGCTTGCGGAAATCGATACACTGCATCCAGTGGATCTTCGGGATCGGGGTGTTGCGTTAGCGAAGCTGACCTAAGGTATCGCTCTACTGTCTCCTGATGAAACAGTTCGTCGTAGGCTTGCTGGAAAATGGTAATAGTCATGACAGCGGATCGCGTAGAACTTAATAAGAAATTATCTCATTAATTCTTTTTGCGGTTTCAGGCGATCGCGGTTGTCAGTTATCAGTTATCAGGGAGTAGTGAACAGTTGTCAGTCAACAAATGACCAATGACCAATGACCAATGAACAAAAAAAAAGAGAGTCAGTTCGGTGACTCTCCCAATCATCAGGGTGCATCTACTCAGTAGAATATAACAGGTGGTGTGTAAAGAATCTTACGGCTTTCTACGGGATTTTCTTAAAGATCCGATGAAGAATTGCTTTTATGAGGGAGCAGGGAGCAGGGAGTAGTGAAGAGTAGCAAGTCACGACTACCAACTACCAACTACCAACTACCCATTACCAATTACCCATTCAGCTTTTCCGCTAACAGTTGGTTTGTTAGTTTCGGATCTGCACGTCCGCCTGTTTGCTTCAGTACTTGCCCGACAAAGAAGCCAAGGAGTTTGGTTTTGCCGTTACGATACTGTTCTAGTTCTTTGGGATTTGCCGCAATCACTTGCTCTACAATCGCTTCTATGGCGCTGCGATCGGAAATTTGAATTAATCCTTTACGTTCTACTAACTCCTTTGCCGAACTACCTTGAGTTAGCAGTTCAGGCAAGATATCTTTAGCAATTTTGCCGCTGATTGTATTGCCTTCAATCAACTGAATCAATTCGGCAAGAGTATTTGGTTTGAGGGCAAGTTCGGTTATGTTGAGCTTATTGCTATTTAAGTAAGCTGCAATATCTCCCATAATCCAGTTAGCAGCTTGTTTTGGCGAGGCTCCAGCCGCTACCGTCGCTTCAAAATATTCTGCTACCGATCGCTCGTCAGTTAATACGCGAGCATCGTAAGCAGAAAGACCTAATTCGCTTTCATAGCGATGGCGTTTTTGGGCTGGTAATTCTGGTAACTCAGCCTGCCATTTTTCTGACTGTGCTTTGGAAACTTCAATCGGCGCTAGATCGGGTTCGGGAAAATAACGGTAATCGCTAGAACCCTCTTTAGTCCGCATACTAACAGTACGTTGGCTACCTTCTTCCCATAGCCTGGTTTCTTGAACAATTCTTTCTCCAGACTCTACAGCCGCAATTTGCCGTTCGATCTCGTATTCAATCGCCCGTTGAATGGCGTTGAACGAGTTCATATTTTTAATTTCTACCTTCGTGCCGAACTCTTTTTGTCCGATAGGACGCACAGAGATATTAACATCGCAACGTAAAGAGCCTTCTTGCATATTGCCATCACTGACACCCAAATAGCGCAAGATCCGACGTAGTTCTTGGGCGTATTCCGCCGCCTCTTGTCCAGAACGCATATCGGGTTCTGAGACAATTTCCACCAAAGGCACGCCAGCGCGATTGTAGTCTACCAAAGAGTAAGTCGAACCAGACAGGCGATCGCTACCTCCATGTACCAACTTGCCTGCATCCTCTTCCATATGCAAGCGCGTAATCCCAATTCGCTTGCGGATGGGGTTATTGTCCGCATCGACGAGTTCGATTTCTAACCAACCGTGTTCGGCAATCGGCAAGTCATACTGAGAAATTTGATAATTCTTCGGTAAGTCGGGATAAAAATACTGTTTGCGATCGAACTTGCTATAAGGTGCAATTTGGCAATTTAACGCCAAACCCGCCTTCACTGCGTATTCCAATACCTTCTCATTCAATACGGGCAACACTCCAGGTAAACCCATACAAATCGGATCGATATTTGTATTTGGAGGCGAGCCAAACTCTGTAGAACTGCTAGAAAAAATTTTCGTATTCGTATTCAGCTGGCAATGGGTTTCTAAACCAATAATCGCCTCATATTTAGTTTTTGTCGGTGCAGCAGTAGTCATATCTTTTATTTGCCGCTGTGATTGTAATACTTTCCAATCTTTACACTTCTCTGGTTTTTGGTCACGCGAAGACGCGAAGACGCAAAAGATTCTTAGCGCCTTTGCGTCTTGGCGCGACATTTTCTCAGACAAACTTTAACTAAGTGATACTGCAATAATATCACATTGACATTACGAACAAACTAATTATATCGTTGTGATATCACATTAAAATCAGGTAACAAAAATCTATGGAGCGATTAAAAGAGCGTCCTGCCTTTAAGGTTGATGGTTTTGTGGCGTTGGTAGTATTAGGTGCGATCGCAATTTTGGCTATTTGGTGGCTGTGGACGACTATCCACGGATGGGAGGTAATCTTAGGTAGAACTCTGAAAATTACCGATTTTCTGGGAGAAGACACCACTGCTGAAATTGGTGCATGGCTGGGAGCAACTCTAATTGCAGTCGTTGTTCCCACATTTTCGGGATTCTTTACGGTGGAACCAAACCAAGCAGTTGTAGTAACATTTTTGGGTCGTTACGCTGGTAGCGTTAGAGAAGCAGGATTTTGGTGGACTAACCCTTTTACCCGCAAACGCAAGATTTCATTGCGAGTACGCAACTTTAACAGCAAAATTCTCAAAGTCAATGACGCTCAAGGTAGCCCAATTGAAATTGCAGCCGTGGTAGTTTGGCAAGTTGTAGATTCTGCCAAATCTTATTTTGAAGTAGATGACTACGAAGAATTTGTTGCTATCCAAAGTGAAACGGCAATTCGTGCCTTAGCGATCCGCTACCCTTATGACACAGGTGATGATGACAGCATACCCTCACTGCGAGGCATTCCTGACGAAGTAGCGCGATCGCTTCAACAAGAGTTACAGGCACGCTTAGAAGTCGCAGGAGTAGAGATTATTGAAGCTAGGCTTTCTCACCTTGCCTACGCGCCAGAAATTGCTCAGGCAATGCTCCGCCGCCAACAAGCTAAAGCAATCATCGATGCTCGAAGACAGATTGTCGATAGTGCTGTAGGGATGGTTGACGAAGCATTGAGAAGGTTAAGCGAAGAACAAATCGTCGAATTGGATGAGGAACGCAAAGCTACGATGGTGAATAATTTACTCGTGGTTTTAACCTCGGAACAAAATGCTCAGCCTGTAGTCAATACTGGTAGTTTGTATACATGAGTCAAAAAAAAAGATTCTTGCTGCGTCTAGATCTAAAACTGTATGAAGTATTAGAAAAATGGTCGGCTGACGAACTCAGAAGTGTCAACGCTCAAATTGAATACTTACTCACGGATGCAGCAAGAAAAACTGGAAGATGGAAGGAAGATCGGCACAAAAAACTTTCTGAATCTTCCCAAGAAAATACAGACTCGGAAGATTTGTAGTGATGAAGATATCGAGATATGTAGCTCAAAATATCGAAGTTTTAGCAACGAAGTTTCGCTCGTGCTGAAACTAGTTCAGACAAATCCCTAAAAAGCAGATTGTGAAGAGTGCATTTTGCAGTTTAAACAAATTTGAAGATTTCGTTAACCAACCTCCTCTTCCAGAGCTGAAATGCCATACTTCTGCTAACAATGGCGATTGACGTTTATTTTCAGGCTATTTATGACTAACAACGGGAACCAGACTGCGCTAGATTTAATTGAATCCTCTCCACATGCAGGTCAGAGATATTGGGGTTTGGTTGAGGTAATAGAAGAAGGAGAAAATTATCGAATTAATCGGATTGAAATTAAACCGAAGCACCGCATAAAACCACAAATTCACTACCATCGCAGCGAACATTGGGTTGTTGTTTCTGGTACGGCTAAAGTTAGTTGCGGTGATGATGAGAAGTTACTACATCGCAATGAGTCAACATACGTACCTGTAGCAACGCTACATAGTATTGAAAATCCTGGGGCAATTCCACTCATTTTACTAGAAATTCAAAATGGCGAGTATATGGGTGAAGACGATACCGAACGTCCTTATGAATTGACTTGATGTGAAAGTCGCGAGAGGCAATTCGTAACTTTGCTGGCGACAATATTGAGAAAGTGCGCTCTTTATCTAGAGATAACGAGTATCTTATCTAGCCAGAATCAAATATCAATCATTATGAAATCCTACATGGCGAGCGCAAGCGAGGGGGCGAGTACTGGTTAGTATAATGGACAAAGTTTTATGATGCAAGTAGAGTTGTGAAGGCGATCGCTCCTATGAATGCTCCTACTCTCAAACGCTTTACTTTGGCTGAATATCACCGTTTAGCAGAACTGGGATTTTTGGGTGAAGACGACCGAATTGAGTTAATTCAGGGACAAATTATTAAAATGTCAGCCAAAGGAACCGCTCATGAAGTTTGTATTACGCGGTTACTACGAGAATTACCAAGATTGTTAGGCGATCGTGCTACTTTACGCAGTCAATCGCCGTTGATTTTACTACCGGATAGCGCACCAGAACCAGACTTTGCGATCGTACAAAATCGTGCTGATGATTATCTTAGCTCTCATCCTGAGCCAGCAGATGTTTTGCTCGTAATTGAAATTTCAGATTCTTCTCTAAGATATGACCAAGAAGTTAAATTATCTCTTTATGCTGAAGCAAGAATTTCTGAATATTGGATATTTAACTTAGTAGAAAATCATCTCGAAGTTTACAGCGAACCTTATCACGATTTACAGGGTAATTTTGGGTATGGGATAAAGCGAATTGTTTTACCTAATCGAGCGATCGCGCTTTCTTGTTTTCCCGATTTATTACTCGATTTATCCAAGATTTTTGCAGGAATTGGAAAGTAGAGTTGGGACAATAACTTTACATCTATTAAAAATGCTATCAAAGCAGTAGCTGGAGAAGATGAAAAAACCTTTTTGAGAAATACATTGAGTCGCCGAGCGGGAGTTGGCAATCCAGTCAAAGAGCCTTTTTATACATTACTTATGACTTTTTATGAACTAATTATAAAAGAAGCTAAAGAGCCATTTGAATCTGAAGAAATATTTAAAGCTGTATCAGGGCTTATTAGTACAATAAAAATGAGTTCGACTGTGAAAATCGAGAATAGAATTTACAATATTAATCTTACCAAAGGACTGATTCAAAATTACTTTAAAATTTCATATAGTCCTACTCGTAGCAGTGGATCGTATGCTGTAGATTTTGAAACTTACTTAAGACGCTCCAAAACTGAAGCTGCTAATTATGACTTTAAGCAGGGACTATATAGCTTGGATAACAGGAATCGAAATTTTGATGATAAAAGTTTAGACAAAATATTGCAGCAATGGCAAATTTGGGTAAAGAAAAGAAAGGATATATTTTTGTTGGTGTATCTGATAAAGAACAAGATACTCAACGTATTGAACAGTTAGATAAAATTACTGCTCCTCGTTTTTACTCGTTTGGTATTGTGGGCTTAGAGCGAGAAGCACACCTTAAAAGTACTAATATTGACGATTACATCCTTTATATTAGTAGGAAAATTCGTAATTCGCAATTACCTGAATGGTTAAAGACAGCGGTCAATACAAATTTAACTCCCATCACATATATGGAACACACAGTATTAATGATAATGGTAAAGGCTGGTAACGAACCTGCTTGGTATGGAAACAAGCTTTACATTCGTGATGGACACGAAAAAAAAACCGCAAGAAGTCTCTGGTGAGCAGATAGCAGCCGTTTATAGCTTATTCAGATAAATAAACCTTAGAATTCTACTGTAATCATTATCTCAAACTGAAATCAAAACGATCACGATCGCATCCTTTACTACCGCTAGAGCGATCGCGTTTAATATAATAAAACTTACATAGCAGTTGCGATCGAAGAGAAAAATTGTATGTCTCAGTCATCGATTCCCAAGTCTGCTAAAATCTTGACTTTTCAAGAGTATCTTTTTTACCAAGGAGAACCGGATGTTCTTTACGAACTCTTCCGAGGTCACTTAATTCCAATGGCGACACCTACGATTTTACACGTTCGTATTTGTCAATTTCTTGTATATCAGCTCCAACGCTATTTTGCAACTCACAATCTTGCCTTGGTAGCAGTAACTACTGTTGGGATAAGAACTGAGGAAAATTCATCTCGGATTCCTGACGTTGTGGTATGCAGTCAAAGCGTGTGGGAACAAGCTGGTAATAGACCAGGATTAGGAGTACTTGACTTTAGTGAAGTCCCTCAATTAGTTGTTGAAGTAGTTAGTAAAAATTGGCATGAAGACTATATTCGTAAACGTGCAGAGTATGCTCTAATTAATATTCCTGAGTATTGGATTTTCGATTCTAAAAAAGTACGAATATGGGTTTTAACTAATCCTGAAAGCGAAGAAGGTTACATTCGGACTGAATTCAATCTGAAACAGGAAATAAGATCTAAACAATTTCCTGAATTTGTTTTGTCTGTGGAGCAAGTTTTATCTCCTCCAGCGATCGAAGATTTAATCAGAGAAGAACAAGCTGAAAGACAACAATTAGAGCAGAAAAGTGAAAGAATGGCTGCTAAATTAAGAGAGATGGGAATAGATCCTGACGTTGTGTAGTTTATTTCGTATTGGACGACTAGAAATCGCTGAACCACACAAACAAAACTCACCTATGTGGGTTGAATAGCCCTACATAACATCTTTGTTTTTTGTCCTCACTCTCTGATATAATTCTTCCATCACGGTAATAAAGGAAGTATCTTTTTGCCAAAAAGCAGGGTAATCCCCCTGTTTTTTCACGACAATTGCTGGAATAATTGCTGGTTCGGCAACTTCAATATTTGATGGTAGGCGCTTAGTTCCAAGCCAGAATTCTCTAGAATGTATCTGCTCGGTTACAGGCACTTGTTCGAGTTTTGTATAGTAAGATGTTTCTGCTACTAAAGGAGTTTCTTTAGTAGTTAATTCGGCAGATAAAATTTGTCCTAAAGGAGATTTCACGAGTTCTGACTGCAATTCTTCCTTAGATAAACCCCTCAATTCAAATAAGAGAAATGGGTTATGGTCGAGTTGAGATGCGACTAAGTAATAAACACCTGCAATATGTTTGCAAGGATTAGCATAATCGGGACAACTACAGCTCGTTTTAAAGTCTTTTCTACTATGCGGGAGTAAATGCAATCCTAAGTCGGCAAAAGCTGAGTCAATACTGTCTGGCACTTCATTCATTAACAATCTTGACACAAAACTTGCTTTAGAGGAAACGTATTTAATTGCCTTTGACCAACTCGCTTTGTCAATTGGATTGATTTCGATTTTTGTATCGTATTTTGGTTCTTTATATACCCCAAAATAAGGATTTATCGAACCCCTCACTTTAGCCGTAATTTTATTGCCGTCAATTTTATATTCAATAATTTTACCATTGCTAGCATAGGAACGTCCGCGCCCCAGCCTACCTGAATCGCTGAATGCTTCTAAAGCTTCAATAAAACGCTTACCCCACCAAGTTCGACTAAATTTAGCCACGATCGCTACTCCAATATTGCAGTTTTATTTAAGGCAATTAGTTGCTTAAATGCTTCATTATCGAGTTCTGTCAACCAAGATTCATCATTGCCAACAATCGCAGAAGATAGCTTTTTCTTGTCGGCGATCATTTGGTCGATGCGTTCTTCTAACGTACCCATTGCAACGAATTTATGTACGAAGACATTCTTCTTCTGACCGATCCGAAAAGCTCTATCTGTCGCCTGATCTTCCACTGCGGGATTCCACCAGCGATCGAAGTGAAAAACATGGTTGGCTTTAGTCAGAGTGATTCCCACTCCGCCAGCTTTTAAAGATAGGATAAATACCGATGGTTCTGTTTCAGGGTCTTGAAACTCGGCGATCGTTTCTTCTCTTTTATTACGGTTTGTCCCACCGTGAATGTAATAAGTATTGTAATGACAATTGTGCTTCAAATACTTTTCTAAAGGGTCGCAAATTTCTTTGAATTGACTGAAGATTAACATACTTTCTCCTTCAGAGATCGCCTCTTCTACCATTTCTATTAAACGGCTAAATTTGTGCGATCGCCCTGGAGAAAATTCGCTACCATCTTGTAAAAACTGTGCCGGATGATTGCAAACTTGTTTGAGTTTCAATAAAGTCGATAAAATTAACCCTTTGCGTTGAATTCCTTCAGATTCTTCAATTTGCTTCGAGACATCTTTTACGACAGCTTCATAGAGCGAAGCTTGTTCTTTTGTCAAGTTACAATATAATTTTTGTTCGACTTTATCCGGTAAGTCGTTAATAATCGATTTGTCAGTTTTGACTCGCCGTAAAATAAATGGTTCGACTAGTTTCTTTAAGCTAGTAGATTTAACTTTGCTATTATCTTTTTGAATTGGAATTTCAAACGATTTCCGAAATTGTGCTTCTTTACCCAAATAACCTGGGTTGAGAAAATTGAAAATTGACCATAAATCTAATAAACGGTTTTCTACAGGCGTTCCCGTTAAAGCAAGTCGATGTTTAGCTTGTAATTTTAAAATAGCGCGAGTTTGAGCTGCTTTCGGATTTTTGATATTTTGGGCTTCATCTATTACTATGCGCTGCCACGTTATACTACTTAAAAGTTTTTCATCTTTACGAGCAAGAGTAAATGAAGTAATTACCACATCGTATTTGAGACAGGTCGCTTTAAATTCAGCTTCATCTTTAAGGCGATCGCTACCGTGATGTACCATTGCTTGTAGATGTGGTGCAAATTTAGCAATTTCCCGCAGCCAATTTCCTACGACTGATGTAGGTGCAATTAATAAAGTTGGCGGTGTGGCAATCGCTTCTTTTTCATTGATGATTCTGGTAATCACCTGTACCGATTTTCCCAGTCCCATATCATCAGCTAAACATCCGTTGATCCCTAAAGCTTCTAAATATTGCAGCCAAGCTACACCACGTTTTTGATATTCCCGTAAAGTACCTTGCAACTGCGGCGGATCTGAAATTGGTTCTAGCTTGCTTTTGTCCTGCAACTTCGCCATCATTGTTGCTAAAGCATCATCGTGGTCAACTTCTAATTCATCTTCTGAAGCTGCTAATTTCATTAAATCGAGTAGCGACATCTCTGGCTGTTCTTTGGCTTGCGATTGCCAAAATTCCAACATTTGCCGCATTTTATCTTGGTCTAATTCTATCCACTGACCCCGAAATTGTACTAACGGGGTTTTAGCATTAACAAGTTGCTGCCATTCTTTTTGTGTGACAGCCTCACCTCCAATTGCCAATTCGTATTGATACTGTACTAGAGAGTCTAGACTGAAATATCCCTGGTTTGCAGTTGTAGATTTAGCGCCGCGTGAAGACGTTTTGAGACGAATCTTGGCGCGACGACGACCTTCAGGAGTCCACCAAGCAGGAACGATAACTTTGTAGCCTGCATCTTCTAATACCCAGGCGTTTTCTTTGAGGAATTCAAAAGCTTGTGTCAAACTTAGTTGTAAACCAATCGGGCGATCGGTTTCTAATCCTTCCCAAAGCAAAGGATACATTCTTGCTGCATATCCCAAATTCAATAACAAATCGGCTTCAAAATCCGTACCCAAATGTTTAAACCAAGCTTTTTTAGCTCTTTGGTTCATACCCCAATAATCGGATAGCGATAGCTTTAAAGAAGGGTCTTGTTTTGGCGCTACTAACAAGTCAATATTCCAATTATCTACGCGATCGGCTGGCGCTTCCTGGAGTTGAAAACAGAGGTCAAAAGCGGTAGCAGTTTGGGTACGGGTAATTTTTTCTTTCCAGGCGTACCACTGTTTGTATTCTATTAAAGCGCGATCGCTTTGTTGAGGAGTATTGTTAGATTGAAAGCATTTTTGCAGCAAGGAATCAGAGATTAAGCTATCAAATGCAGCCGTGGAAGGGGTATGAGTTATAATGTCTCGCAGTAGATATTCGGAAAAGTGTCGCAGCAAAGTTTCTGGAGTAAAAAACTCCACGCGATCGCCAGAATTTGCCCGTCCCGCAGTGCAGATAGCTGGCATATAATCAACATATTTTTGGACGATCGCATCGTATTGTTCTGAGACTATTTCCCAAGCTGGATAAATTTCAAATGGATTAGCTGTCTGTTTGCGCTTACTTTTGGTTGCTTGCAGTTCGCGATATTTTAGTGCTGGGATATATTGGTCTTTGAAGATAATTTCTTTAAAAGCTTGGGTGTAGTGATACCAAAATACTAAATCCGACCCAAATTGAATTTCATCAGCATTATTTAAAGCTAAAAAATGAATATCGTTGAGCAGTTTAATAATATGACTGACTTGACTGTAGCTGTAACTGCCTGTTTTGACGCTGGTATTAACTAGGTAACAAGCGATCGCCCAATATGCAAATCCTTCGTTTTCTGGATCGATGTCATCAAGATATCTGGCTAATTCTGGTGAAGGAAGGGGGCGATCGCTTGCAGTTGGCAGGGCAAAGTATTTAGTAGAAATGCGATCGTTCGTCTTGCCATAAGTAGCTGAGGCAATTCCCAATTGCTCAGTTAAGAAGGCTTCTAGATCTGCTGAAGCCAATTGAAAAGGATGGGTGCGCCGATCGGTGTTGCGACGTTTTTGGACAGTTGAAGTTTCTACCCACAGGTAAAATGCACCATCTTGAATGAAATCAGCTTCGGCAGATGGAATCCAAGTACCGTGGATGATTTTCATGGATAGATACCAGGTTTTTAATGTGGTGGATTGACAGGGGGTGTTTGTGCAGCTGTAGGCGTTGGTGATGGTGCAATGCTACCAGACTCGTAATCGCTAGGCAACATTGGCTCTCCTCCTTTTGTAGGCGGGGAATTTGGACTTGGTGCTTCTGGTGTTGGTGAGGGTGGTGGTTGGTTGTTGGTTGTTGGGGAGGCTTCTGGTGTTGGTGCTGGTGCGTTCTGGGGTGAGGGCGATGGTTCTGGTGATGGTTGAGCGTTTTGCGGTGAGGGTGATGCTTCTGGGGATGGTTGAGCGTTCTGGGGTGAGGGTGATGCTTCTGGGGATGGCTGAGCGTTCTGGGGTGAGGGTGATGCTTCTGGGGATGGAGATGGTGTTGGCGAAGATGGGGTTGGGGACTGCTTAGATGTTGGCGATTGTTCTGGTTTTGGTGTAGGGGATGGTGCAGGTTGAGGTGATTTATTCTTATTTGTCTTTATCGAGTTACGTTGAGGATTGGTTTTAGGTTGAGTAGGCGTGACAGTTGAGCGATTTCTGGTTGACGAGGTAGCCCTTGTTCTACGGTTAAAACCTTGCCCAGCATTGTTCCGCTCTTGTCTCCATCTGCGAGTGCCAGATCGAATTGTTGGGTTGACGGGGCTGCTGAGATTTTGCGTCCCACTTTGCCCAGAAGTGTTGGCTGCTGGCTGTTGCTCGGTAGTATTTTTTACAGGTTGAGTTGGTAGGGGAGCGGTTGAGTTTGCTTTTTGCGAGTTTTCTTTTTGTGGAAGTGTAATGTTCTTCTCATATCTAGCATCGGTGGGCGATGTAGGCTGAGGCGCAGGCTGGCTGGAGCGCGTGGGGATTGAGTTTTGAGGTGACTGAGGTACAGACTTCGGAAAAACTGTGCCGATCGCTAGAGTTACAATGCCAGCGATCGCGGCTAAACCACCACCAATCCACAAACCGCGTAAAAAAGATTGTTTGGCGGGGATCTCCTCGCTCTCGACAGATGGGGGTTCCATAACCGATACTCCAGGTTGGCTGGACGGAGAAAGCCAACTTGGGATCGAAGAATTATGAGTTTGCGATCGCCCGCCGCCTGTCAGACCACCTGAGAAACTTTGGGAATAAGTATGAGGCAATAGTTCCAGCCAATCGGCTACGGTAGCAGGTCGATTAACAGCTTCAATCTCCATTCCCAAAATAATCGCTCGTTCCACGTCAACACTTAACCGAGGATTGATTTGGCGCACGTTGGGCATAGGGATGCGATCGCGCAGGCTAGCGGCAACTGGTACTTTGGCTGTCAAGATCGCGTATAGCGTTGCTGCTAGGGCATAAACATCTGTGGCTGGAGTACGGGGGGCATGGGCGAGATACTGTTCTATGGGTGCGTACCCTTCCGAAACCATGTTGGTATGAGTTTGGGTTGAACCTGGAGTAAATTCCCGCGCAATCCCAAAATCAATCAGTACGACTTCCTGAGTTCCCTGGCGCAAAATAATGTTTTGGGGTTTCACGTCCCGATGCAGCAAGTTCTTCTGATGCACGACTTCCAATGCCGCACCAATCTGCCGGATGTAGTGAATTGCCAGCGTTTCTGGCAAGGGACGATCTGGAAACACCACCTTGGCGAGAGTTTGCCCGGGAATATAATCCATCACCATGAATGGCAAGCCGTCCTCAATGAAGAAGTCGCTGACTCGCACAATATTGGGGTGGACGCAGGCTGCTAAGCGTCGGGCTTCATCCTGAAATTGGCGCTGAAACTTAGCAAATTGCGGCGCTTGTCGGAGCAATTCATTCAGCGTTTTGACTACCACTGGTTGCCCTAAAAATTGGTGGGTGGCTTTATAAGTAATGCCAAATCCCCCCCGTCCTATTTCTTGTTCCAGGGTATATTTCCCACGCTGTAATGTTTTGCCAGCTAGCATACTCCCCTCAAGACTAATGCACGACCTTTAGGCTTGCTTAATTTTTCTGCCTCTTGCCTATGCTAAATCGCTTTTATGTAGAATTTTTAACTTGGTTCCACTTATAGACCTGTCACCCTCCGACGCGACAAAAAACCAGTATGGATTATACCAACCACTGCTACCAGCCGTACACTCATCCAGTCGTCCAATCTGCTTGCTGCGTAGCGAAAGCGATCGCGGCGTGACGTGCAGTTTTATTCTTTCTTTAGAGATGAAAGACGAGAAACAGTGAGGGCTACAGCGATGAAATCCAAAGCCATACATCTATCAGTCTAAGTTAGTCCCAATTAGTCTGGCTGAGAAGTTATGGTTTGTTAACTAACCCACAAGCCTCAAAATCGCTTCTTAGCGACCTAGTAACAACGCTTCTTCAATGCTAAAAATTTAAACAACTCCCTCGCTCTTTTATTAATTTTTATTACTGAAATGGACTATAGATCTCATTCCTGCTTCAGTTCTGACTTTATACTCGCCCCTCATTCGCGGTTACTCTGTCTAAGTAACGGTCATGGCGAAGATATCATTGCAGTTCGGATCGTCCAAGAACTCCAGCAGCTTTGTCCAAACCTCGATATTGCTGCTTTACCAATTGTCGGTGAAGGTAAAGCTTACGCTTGTCTGGGTATTCCCCTAATTGGTAGCGTAAAAATCATGCCTTCTGGTGGCTTCATTTACATGGATGGACGGCAACTGCTAGGAGATCTTCAAGGTGGCTTGTTACAACTGACTTGGCATCAGTTGAGGGCGATACGTCAATGGATGAAGGGAGCAGGGAGTAGGGAGCAGGGAGCAGGGGAGAAGAGAGCTGAGAAAGCTGAGGAAGCAAATCAAAATTCAAAATTAATTCCGAATTCCGAATTCCGAATTCCGCATTCTTTAGTATTAGCCGTAGGCGATATCGTTCCATTACTCTTTGCCTGGCGGAGTGGAGCGAATTATGCTTTTGTGGGGACAGCTAAATCTGAATATTACGTGCGGGATGAAAATGGTGTTTTGCCTGGGCGATCGCCTTTTGCCCGTTTAGAACATTGGTCGGGTTCGATCTATCATCCTTGGGAACGCTATTTTATGAGCCATCGCCGCTGTCGAGCGGTATTTCCTAGAGACTCGCTGACTGCTAAAATTTTGCAACAGCATAACGTTCCTGCCTTCGATCTGGGAAATCCCATGATGGATCGCCTCGAACCATCCCAACCAGTTTTGCAGGCGGCGAACCAAGTTTTGCAAATTCTACTCCTTCCTGGTTCTCGTCCTCCCGAAGTTTATCGAAATTGGGAACTGATATTGCAAGCAGTCAAAGATTTAATCGTGACTTTCGGCGATCGCCCATTGGTATTTTTAGCTGCGATCGTCCCTAATCTCGATTTAGAGCCTTTTTGTCAAGCTCTCGTAAATCTTGAATTTTCTAAAGCCTCCCTTTCCAAGGGGGGTTGGGGAGATCTTCCCAATACCAAAGCCTCCCTTTCCAAGGGGGGTTGGGGGGATCTTCCCGAGTCATTGACATTTCAACAAAAAAATGCGTCTATTATCTTAACTCAACACGCCTACAACGACTGCTTACACCAAGCCCAAATTGCGATCGCGATGGCAGGAACGGCGACAGAACAATTCATTGGGCTAGGCAAACCTGCCATTATCATGCCTGGTCAAGGTCCGCAATTTACCTATGCTTTTGCTGAGGCACAAAGCCGTCATTTTGGGGAATCGATTACTTTCCTCCAAAATCCTCACCAAGTTGGTGTTGCGATCGCGGCTTTACTCTCTAACCCCGAAAAGCTACAATCTATCGCTGAGAACGGCATTCGCCGCATGGGTAAACCGGGTGCAGCCCGCCGCATTGCCGAGTGCTTAATTGATAATATATAGCAAATGCCTGTAGGGGCGCACAGCTGTGCGCCCCTACACAAGACATTTAAACAAACTATATGCCTTTTAAAGGGGGGTTGGGGGATCGCCTACTTCGTCAACCCATCAAATACGCCTCGCAAAGCAGCGACAGCATCTTGAGTTCTTGCCCAAACGCTTTGATCTGGATCTTTACCCGTTAGTTCGCGGGTTCCCAAAACCTCTAGAATTCCTTTCAATTGCTCTTGATGAGCGCGGTTTTCAAAGTTGACTTGGTTAAGAGGCGCGATCGCATCCTTGACATCTTCCCCTGTCACCTGAGACGCTTTGTGAATAATCAATCCAGTCATAACAGCTTGGTGTTTGATCCGCTCATGAGCAGAAACTTTTTGATACAAAGATAGTTCGTTGCCATCCATTAAACGGTTGACTTGCTCTACATATTGCCCCGTTGTATCTCTATGCCCGACAGAACTACCACCAAACTTAGCAATAACTTCGTTAATGACAGTCAAATTTTGCCTGTCGTCTCTGAGAAAATCGTTTAAGCGATCGCTAATTTCTTTATCGCTACTGACAGAAGGAATCAGTTTCTCTTCATTGCTAATTAGCAACTCTTGTAGGGCTTTTAAATCTCCTAGTTCCGTTGCGATCGCTCTACGCTTGGTATCGTCTAAAGTTGCGACCATATTTCACTTTCCCTCCGATTGCTATGTCAAGCTATAAGCTCTCATATAAAGCTATTTATTTAAATCTTACTTGAGATATATTCTCAAGAAATTTGCAATCGATAAGGGCGCACACTGTGCGCCCCTACCAACAACTAGCAACCAACAACTATTCCCCAGTAATTGATAAATTATCGATCCAAATCCGAGGGCAAACCCCTGCTGGGGTTAATTCTGCCTCTGGTTCGACGAAAATAATCGACTGCAAGACTTCAAGGAAATCTCCCGCTACGGTAGCAGATTCGATACTCGTCCGCTTGCCATTGTTGACTACCCAACCATCGAAGGGGAGGGAGAAAGAACCCTGCAAGGCTTTAACTCCGGCATGTAAGGCATGTAAATCGTCAACAAAAATGACATTTTCAGCCGTATCTAAGTTGTATGTTTGGCTGGCTGGCTGGTTAGAAAAAACGTGATAGAAATGAGGACTAACCGTCACCTTTGCGCCAATATTAGCGTGTCCGGTGGGTTTTGCGTCTAAGCGCTTTGCAGTTCCTGCACTATGGAGAAAATTTGTTAATACTCCATCAGAGATAATCGAGATGCGACGGGTAGGCGTACCTTCACCGTCAAACGTTTCTCCAGCGATATTTTCGGGATGTAATGCATCATCGCACACCGAAAGCAAAGGTGAAGCGATTTGCTTACCGATAGATTCTGGTGTAGACAGACTTTGTTTATCCAGAATACTTTGAGCGTTGTATAGATTAGAAAAAGCACCCAGCAGACTTAAAAAAGCTTCGGGAGAAAAGACAACGCGATATTTACCAGACTTAACTTTCTCGTAATTCAAGTGACTGATAGTTTTTTCGGCTGCTTCTTTCAGACAAGCTTGGATGTCTAAGTTTTGTAAATTGCGACTAACGCGAAATGCGCCAGCAGAACGGGGTTTTTTCCCTTCTGCATCAGTTTTGCTGTAAAGATAGATCGAAGCATAGGAACGAGCTTCATGACGTGTCGCACCTTCACTATTAAGATAAAACCGATCTAAATCTCTTTGCGATAAACCATTGTAGGGTACACCCGCGATCGCGGGGTGAGCAGCCAAGAGTTCTTTTTCAGCCGAGATGAGGGTTTCAATTAACTTAGCTACAGGTGCTTGAGGTGCTGTAGTTTTTGTATCAGCAGTTATCGGCGCGATTGCTTCTGGGCTAAAATCTGGTACATTTTCTTTAACCCCAAAAAAACTCGCTTCATAGGCAGTTTTCAAAGCAAGTTCGATACCTTCAGGATACACGTCAGTCGTGCTAGTAACTCCTACGGTATTGTTTTCATTCCACACCCGCACCGTCACCCCAGAACGATTTGAAGCTTTGACTTGTTTTGGTTCGCCTGAATCTACCTGCACGCTAGTTTCATCAACAGAAGAACCAAAAATATCAAATTTTTGAACGCCAATTTTACCAGCACTATCTCGAACGTAATTTGCAAGTTCTTGAATATTCGTCATACTCTTTACTTATCTACTTAAAATGCGATCGCGCAAAGACGCTAAGCATCCTTTGCGTCTTTGCGTCTTTGCGTGACAAAATTCTCATCTTCCGCCAACCGTAATCGAATCTACCTTAATATGAGGTTGTCCGACAGTAACGTAGATACTACCGCTAACAGAGCCGCAGAAACCCGCCGCTAATCCCAAATCCTGGGAACACATAGAAATCTTATTCATAATTTCCTGTGCGTCACCAATCAAAGTAGCACCTTTGAGGGGTTTGGTAATTTTGCCATTTTCAATTAAGTAAGCTTCTTCAACCGCAAAGTTGAATTGTCCTGTCGCGCCAACACTACCACCACCCATTTTCTTGCAATAGATCCCTTTATCAATCGAACCAAAGATTTCTTCGTTGGTATAGCTACCTGGTGCGATGTAGGTGTTGCGCATCCGCGAGGCGGCGGCGTAGGTATAACTTTGTCTGCGTCCGCTACCCGTTCTAGGGTGTCCGGTACGTAGGGAACCAGCGCGATCGCTCAAGAAGTTTTTCAAAATGCCATTTTCGATCAATAATGTCCGTTGGGCTGGCATTCCCTCGTCGTCCATATCAATCGTGCCGAATGCACTGTCGGAAAGTCCTTCATCCCATGCAGTCAGGCTTTCATGAGCGATTTTTTCACCCTTCTTGTCAGCGAAAGGAGTGGTTTTGCGTTCGATTTGGGTAGTTTCCAGCAGGTGTCCGCAAGCTTCGTGGAAAATTACGCCACCAAATTGATTTGCCATCACGATTGGATACGTACCCGATTCTACATAATCGGCATACAACATCTTACCTGCCGATTCTGCCACTTCCTCAGCGGTTGATTTGTAATCCCAAGCTCTGAGAAAATTAGGAGCGCTAGTACTACCTGCCCGTTGTCCGATGGAAGTCCGATGGATGCCATCCGCACACAACAAGTTAAATCCTACCGATTGTGTCAAGCGAATGTCTCTAGCAAATGTGCCATCACTGGAAGCAACTAAGACTTCTTGCCAATCGCGGAAATAGGTAGCGCGTCTCGATTGGACGTGGTGTGCTTTGAGTTGTAACTGTTGGTTGGCATCTAGCAGCACTTCTCCCATTTCGCGAATCGAACTACAGCTAGCAAACCAGCTATCTTTTCCTTTAGTGGTAGCGTAGTCGCGTAGTAGTTCTAAATTAATCGCAGGGATGTAGGCGTTGGGTGCTGGAAGTTGCAACCCTAGAATGGAAAGTCCTTTTTCTAAAGCGGCTTTGAGTCCGTTAAATGTTAAATCGTTGGTGCTGACATAGCAATCAGCCTTACCGCGAAACACTCTCACCCCTGCACCAGTCGATAATCTGGGGGAGATGCTGGCGATCGTGTCGTCTTCTGCTAAACAGTTAATATAGTTAACTCGTTCCAAGAAGAATTCTACAAAATCTGCACCTGCTGCTCTTCCCAAACCTAGTAGGGTAGCAAGGGGTGCTTCCCAAGTTTCATCAAAGCGATCGCGTTTTAATTTATAGTCCAGGTTAGGCAGTTCTCTCGATAGCAGTAGGCTACTCGGATACGTCGATAGCATCATCGGGCTTGAGCGTCCTTGTTGAGGATTTACTGACACTTTAGACTTTCAGTCTAACAAACTACCATCAGCTCAAGCTGTAGGGGTATCGCTACGTTAAAGTAGGGTGCGTTATTTCAAGCACTACAAACTACTGCTGTTAGATAGATGATTTACTTTACGAGCGCTCAGCTTCATCTTGACAGTAAAACCTCTAAATAAATATACTATAGTAGCCTGTATAAAAGTATGCAGGGTATGGTGTATAACACAGCGCGTAATATTACCGCAAGAAGCCAACGGACGAAGTGTTGCATAACAGTTCTTCTCACATAGTTTTAAAGACGGGCACTCTTTAATGAGTGGATACTTATCGTGCGCTAAGGAAGTCACATGGATGCCGTCAATCTTGCTTCTTTAGCTTTGGTAACATACTTACTTTTATGATATCCAATTCTTTTATTGAACCATCAGAAAAATGGTTCAAAACTCGTGGTTATATTCATTTTGATAGTAGAGTTTCTCGTATCTTTGCTGAGAAATATGTATGGCAAATAAAAAACATAGAAACTCATTCATTTCTTCCTTTCTTGTCCTACAAAAAGAAAGCGTGTCGATACAAATCCAAAGATGGAAAGACAGAGCAGAAGAAACGCAAGATTCTTTATGCTAGTCACCTTGATTCTCATATTTATGCATGGTATTCATACTGTCTGAGCCAGCAGTATGAACAAACTGTCCAGAAGCAATCATTAAATGAGTGCGTTTTAGCCTATAGAACTTTAGGTAGATGTAATATTGATTTTTCTAAAGAAGTATTTGATGAGGCTTCTAAGAGAACACCATGTACTGCAATAGCGTTTGACATATCTAGCTTTTTTGATAGCATTGACCATAAAATACTAAAAAATGCTTGGTGCAGTCTACTTGGAGTAACTGAGCTGCCACTAGACCACTATAAAGTATACAAATCTATTACTAAATATGCTTACGCCGATCGAGATACAGTTTTTCAAGAATTTAAAATTGAGAATAAGCAACTAGCATTGCAGCAGCGGATTTGTTCTTCGCAAGAATTTCGAGAAAGAATCAGGGGTAAAGGTCTAATTCAAACCAATAAGACTGCATGTGGAATTCCGCAAGGTTCTCCAATCAGTGCTATTTTGTCCAATGTGTTCCTCATTGAGTTTGATCGGCTAATGACGCAGATAGCGAATGATACAGGTGGCATTTATCGCCGATACTGCGATGACATTCTTTTAATATGCCAGCCAGATAATACAGAAGATATAAAAACCTTCGTTGCTGAAGAAATAAGCAAGTATAGTGAAAAATTATTTCTCAACCATAACAAAACAGAAATCTGTGAGTTCCGAAGAGATAGTCATGGCTACGTTGTAGGATTACCTCCTCTACAATATCTAGGCTTTACATTTGATGGTCAGCGTCGCTTGATACGTTCTCAGGCTCTTGCTCGTTACTACCGCAAAATGAAAGCAGGTGTTCGTGCAACAGTGAAAGTAGCTTTAAAATCTGAAAAATCTCAGGTTTATAGAAAAACGCTGTATGAAAAATATACTCACTTAGGTAGACGCAATTTTATTACCTATGCCATGAGAGCTGCTGAAATTATGGAGTCAGATGCAATTCGCCGTCAAGTTCGCAGTCATTGGAAGCAGCTTCATGATGCAATTGATGAGTCATCTACTTAAAAACTGACCTATCTCCTGCTGTTCCTCCCCATCCTCATCACCTATTTAAGACTGAAGTAAGTTAACTGCTTCAGCAAAATAGAATTTGTCAAAAGCTACAATGCCACAGTCTCTATCGGAAACCCCCCGCTCGGCTTCTTGTAAAAGGTACTGCTCCAACTCTAGCGGCAGGTTAAGGGTTAGTGTCATAAGCTTCCAAGAATATACCCTATATTTTAACCCTGCGAAGTTATGAATCAGACTAATGCTCCCAATCGGCATTTCAATGAAATACGATCGCTCTCAACTTAAGACAAAAAGCGATCGCATCTCTCCCACTCTCCCCACATGGTAAGGGCGATCGCTTTATCCTGTACAAATACTGTAGTCTCACTTGTCATCCAACGACAATCTAGGCTTAATATTGAAAAATTACGCTGAAAACATAAATTCTCTTTTAGATTTAGATATCTAGATTGAGTCCAAAATTCCCGATGCCAGAAGCCAACCTCACCGACCAATTATCCATCCCGACTCCCGACTCTAGTACGGGCGCACAGCTGTGCGCCCCTACAAATAACTGGGAACAGATCCGCAACAGCTTGCGCCCAGGACAGCAACAGATGGCAGATTGGCAGGGGGGACAGTTGGCAGTCTCGGCAGTGCCAGGGGCAGGCAAATCGACGGGAATGGCAGCAGCAACGGCAATTGCGATCGCCCGCTATCAGTTACACGCTAAACGTGCGATTGTTGTTGTTACCTTTACTCGTTCTGCGGCAGCAAATATTAAAGGTAAGATTCGCAGATATTTACGAGAAGAGTTATTTTTACCACCAAGAGGATTCACTGTCAATACCCTACACGGTTTAGCGCTGAATATTGCCAGCCGCTATCCTGACTTGTCGGGATTGCCCTTGGATAGCGCGACGTTAATTACGCCCAATCAGAGCCATCGCCTGATTCGGACTTGTGTAGAACAGTGGATTGCTGCTAATCCCCGCTTGTATTCTCGGTTACTCGAAGGTAGGCAATTTGACGGCGAAGAAACAGAACGCTTGCGGCGACAGTCGGTATTGCGGACAGAAGTACTACCAGCCTTAGCTTATTTAGTCATTCACGAAGCGAAAAGCTCTGGATATCAACCGCAACAGTTGCGAGTGTTGGGCGAACAGGCAATAGATGAATATGAAATTTTGACCATCGCTGCCGGATTGTACGAACAGTATCAGAATCTAATGCGATCGCGCGATTTAATCGACTACGACGACATGATTTTGGCAGCGCTACGGGTACTAGAAAATCCTAGCGCCAGACGCAACGAACAAAAGCAAGTTTTTGCCGTATTTGAAGACGAAGCTCAAGACTCTTCACCCCTGCAAACCAAACTCTTAGAAATTCTGGCGCAAGATCCAGAAAACCCAGATTTACCACCAAATTTAATTCGAGTTGGCGACCCCAACCAAGCAATTAATTCTACTTTTACCCCTGCCGACCCAATCTATTTTCGTCGCTTCTGCGAAGAGTGCCAGCAGCAACAACGTTTGGCGACAATGGATATGGCAGGACGCAGTACTAGGATTGTCATTGCCGCAGCTAACTTTATGTTGGGGTGGGTGAATGGAAGGGAGCAGGGAGCAGGGAGCAGGGAACAGGGAAGAAGGGGACAAGGGGGACAAGGGGGACAAGGGAGCAATTCTAGCCACCAGCCACTAACCACTAGCCACGCACCACTGCCATTTCGAGCGCAAACGATTTATCCGGTTAGCCTGGACGACCCGCAGCCGGATGCTAATCCTGCACCAATTGGTGGGGGATTGGAGTTGCATACGCCTCGCGATATTCATCACACGGCAGAATTGATTGGTCGGCGGGTGGTGGCATTATGTCAAGCAGGATTGAATGGAGAACCCACTACAGAAACGCCGAACAGTCTGCGGATGGCTGTTTTAGTCAGGGAAAATAGACAGGGACGATGGCTGGCTGAAGCGATCGCGCCGATTTGCCAAGAGCATAATATCGTAGTATACGAGGTTTCAGAAAGCGATCGCCATTCTCAAGTTCCGGCGGAAGTGCTGGCGCTGCTGCAATTCCTCGACCGTCCCCACTCTCCTGACTATCTCAAAGCTGCCTTGGAAGTTTTGGTACAACGCCAGTTAATTCAGCCGCAAGATTTGAATGCTCTAGCAACCATTCCCGAACAATTTCTGTATCCTGGTCCTTTAGACGCACCTCAACCCGAACCAGCTCAAAAAGCAAGTCATTTGTGCCGCAGCTTGCTCCGCGCTCGAATGGAGCTACCTCCCTATCAATTAATTTCCTTTCTTGCCTTAACTCTAAATTACGACCAAGCAGAACTCGCGACAGCAGATAAGCTGGCGGAACGAGTGCAGCAACAACTTGCTGGTAATGGCAACAATAATTTGGCTGCCATGTTGCTAGTGTTGAGCGAGATCGTCAATTCGGAACGATTTGAAGCGGTGGACGCGGAAGATTCCGAAGCGCGTTATACCCGTCCTGGGCAACTGACAATTATTACCATGCACAAAGCGAAAGGATTGGATTGGGACTGCGTATTCATTCCGTTTTTACACGAAAATACAATTCCTGGAAATCTGCGCGTTTTACCTCAAGCTCATTTTTTGGGAGATTTCACCGTTGCAGAAGTTGCCCGCGCCCAAATTCGCGCTGCTTTGCACGAACAATTTCCCTTACCCGATGTTGCTACGGCGTGGGAACAAGCAAAACAACTCAAGACAGCAGAAGAGTTTCGCTTACTTTATGTTGCCATCACTCGCGCCAAACGGTTACTGTGGATTTCCGCGGCACAAAAAGCACCTTTCACCTGGAGCAAACCTGAAAATTTAGATAACAGTCGCCCCTGTCCGGTATTTTCGGCTTTATTGCGCCAATTTCCGCGATCGGTAGTCACAACATAACAATATTGACTGTCCCGAACATAATTATCAGCAGCTCGTCTCTCTCAGTCGCCACAAATGCCTAGAGCGCAAAGTGATGGTATTATCCGACTGGTTTACTATACTTCCCTGGCGTGACTCCAACAAAACGCTTGAATTGCCTGGTTAAATGACTTTGATCGGCAAAACCCGTTTGTTGCGCCACTTGCGCGATCGCATATCCTTGTGATAAAAGCCTTTTTGCTTTTGCCACCCGCACTTGAGTTAAATATTCGTAAGGTGGCATACCAACGCGATCGCGAAATGTTCGTAATAAATAAAACGGACTGAGATTGGCGATCGCGGCAAGCTTATCTAAAGAAATATTTTCCGTAGAATTCGATTCTAAATATGACTTAATCCGTACAATTGGCTGGTCTTCTCTACCTATTTGTTTCAGTGTAGGGCGATCGCCTACATGACGTTGAATTAATTTTACTAACGTCCCCAGCCAGCGTGTATCTTTTTCTAACTGCGATGGCGAAGTTTCTAAACTTTGGTGTAGTTGTAATATCTGTTGAGCAAGCTGGCGATCGTCAATCACGGCTTGCGGAAAATAAGGCATAACCTGTCGCCCCACAAAAGCCTCAGCCGCAGCTTGTTGCAATAAACTCACATCGGGATATAACACGCGATATGTCCAACCATGCTCGACTCCCGCACTTCCCGTATGCACCTCACCGGGGTTGACAATCACCACCGTACCAGCAGGGGCAAAATGCATTTCGCCTTGGTAAGTAAACTTTTCTACCCCTTGTTCGATGACACCGATAGTATAAGCTTCGTGAATGTGTCGGCAGAAAGCATGAGTAATATAAGTTGCTCTAAGTAACTCCAAATTACCAAACTCCGGCTGTCGCCAAAACTTAGCACGTTCGCACCTAGCTGGAGTTCTAGCAGCGTTATCCATAAGATAGCAGTTCGTAGCGATCGCTTTTCCCTGACGGAAGATTAGCACTAATGGCAGTTGCCGATCTAAGATATTGCTGACTAATCGTTCTTCCCTCAAAATGTCTCGCTCAAAATCCCTGCAATATTACATTCTGGCTCGATTGCTGCTGACACCACTCATGCTGTGGACGATCGTGACTGTGGTATTTCTGTTGTTAAGAGCAACTCCTGGCGATCCCGTCGATGCCGTGTTAGGAGGACGCGCCCCAGAAAGCGTCAAGCAAGAATATCGGCAACGGCTAGGGCTACTCGATCCATTGCCAATTCAATACATCCGTTACATTGGTAGTCTTTTGCGTTTCGATCTCGGTAGTTCCATTACGACTCAAGGGGAATCCGTTTGGCAAACCATCGGACAGCACTTCCCCGCGACGGCAGAATTAGCCGTATTTAGCATGGCATTTGCGCTCATCATTGGAATTAGCGTCGGAATGCTAGCTGCTTCCCGCCCTAATTCTTGGTTAGATGTAGGGGGGCGATTATTTGGGATTATCACTTATGCCTTACCCTTATTCTGGGTAGGAATGTTAATGCAGTTGGTATTTGCGGTACAGTTGGGGTGGTTTCCCTTGGGAACGCGCTTTCCAACTTCTATACCCGCGCCTGAAGGTTTTACAGGACTCTACACTATTGATAGTCTATTAAGCGGCAATTTTACCCAATTTTTCAGTGCTATCTATTACCTATTGCTGCCGAGTCTAACTCTAGGACTTTTACTATCGGGAATTTTCGAGCGCATTGTTCGCGTCAACCTCAAACATACCCTTAAAGCTGACTATGTAGAAGCTGCCCGTGCTAGGGGAATTCCCGAACGACGGATCTTATTTGCCCATGCTTTAAAAAATGCCTTAATTCCTGTGATTACGATTATGGGACTGACTTTCGCCTCTTTATTAGGTGGAGCAATCTTAACTGAAGTGACATTTTCTTGGCCTGGTTTAGCCAACCGCCTCTACGAAGCAATTTCCTTGCGCGATTATCCTACCGTTCAAGGGATTTTAGTATTCTTTGGTACGATCGTCGTGCTTGCCAGCATCATCATTGATATTCTCAATGCCTCTATCGATCCCCGCATTCGTTATTAATACTACTGGTAAGATCTAGAAGACACGCAGGTTGTAATGGTAATGGGTAATGGGTAATTGGTAGTTGGTGGTTGCTAGTTAGAGCGGGTTAGTTTTCATGCCTGGTCATCACTGTTATCTCCTATATCCTAATTTTTGACATTTAACTTTTGACTTTTGACTTTTCCAAACGGCGTTTCCATCTGTGGTTCGAGCGCTTAATGGCGATCGCAGCTACAGTAAATTTTGGTCTAGTCATTTTTGACTTCACCTACGTCCCCTGGCGCGATTTTTACCTCAACCGCATTCCTGAAGTTACAACAATTTACGATCCAATTAAAGGTATTGAGCCGCACCGCGAAACTCAGCAGTATTTAAAGCTAGTCAATGCCTTAGAACAACAGGTGAGTCAAACAGGATTGCAGTCACCCCAGACAGCAGCCGTGTTAGAGCAACTACGCCGCTACAGCAGTGACATTATCGAAACTAATCCGTTTGCCTTGGCAAATAAGACGGGGACGCTAGAAAGAATTAAAAATCGAATGCGCGATCGCATCGGTGAAGAATCTTCGCGTACTGCTTTTAATATTTTTTGGAGTCAAGAATATCTACTCAAAGCTGGGTGGCAAAAAGAGATTGACTTTTTCAATCGCAGTATTCGCCCTTTAGTTGCCACAAATTATTATCGTGCGATCGGTGAAAACGGAGAATTTATCGACGAATTCTGGGGAATTGACGCTTATTTCATCGTCCTGTTTGGCGTAGAATTTCTCATCCGCACTTTTATCATTAGCCGTCGTCATGTTGGTTTGAAATGGCAAGATGCGATGTTATGGCGATGGTATGACATTCTACTCATCGTTCCCTTTGAGCTATTACCTTTTTTGCGCTGGACGTGGCTGCGAATTATTCCGGTAACAATTCGCTTGCACCAAGCAAAATTATTAAATTTAGAACCAGTCCGACGACAAGCGACTCAAGGATTTGTCGCCAGTTTGGCACAGGAAATCACTGAAGTCGTTTTAATTCAATTTATTAATCAGTTACAAGTTTCGGTACGACGGGGAGAGTTAACAAATTGGCTATCTGCCAGCTCTAAGCGGCAACCATACATAGATTTAAATAATATTAACGAAATTGAGACGATCGCTTCTCTGGTCGTCAACGTCCTCGTCTACCAAGTCTTCCCCCAAATCGAACCAGATATCATTGCCATTTTACGCCACAGCATCGAAAGCACCCTCGACCAATCCCCTCTCTATCGCAACATCCATAATCTACCAGGAGTCGGCAACTTACCCCGCACGCTAAGCCAGCAACTAGCGACCTCCATTACCCAAAATTTTTATACCGCGATCGTCAAAGCTGTAGAAGATCCGGTTGGGGCAAAAATTTCCCGCCAGCTAGCTCAACATTTCAGCCAAGCTTTAGGTACGCAAATGCAGGAAAAACATACCTTAGAACGCATTCAATCTCTGATTTCTGACTTTTTAGAAGAAGTCAAACTCAACTACGTCCGCAGACTAGCACAAGAGGATGTCGAGCAAATTATGGAACAAACCCGGCTGCTTAAGAGGGGAGTTGGGAGTCGGGAGTCGGGAGTCGGAGAAAAAGAGAGCTGAGGAAGCAAGACAAGTCGCGCATTCGCAATGAATTCCGAATTCCGAATTCTCTCCACGCACCACTCATCACGCACCACGCCTCTTTCTAGATGCGCTAAACTCAAATGTAAGGGCGAAACGAATTTGTTTCGCCTTTAAACTTTCTGGAAAAATTACTGTTTCTCAGGAAGTGGGTGTCAACCCCGCTTTTTTTATGTCTGAACAATGGCTCATCCCTTAATTCCTCAAATCATTGAACTCGCCTCGCCTGTAGCAGAAGATCTAGGATTGGAAATTGTTGATGTTGTTTTCCATACAAACCATCGTCCGCCAGTGCTGCGCGTGGACATCCGCAATCCACAGCAAGACACCGGACTAGATGACTGCGAACGCATGAGCCGCGCTTTAGAAGCAACGCTAGATACAGCAGATGTCATTCCTGATGCTTACGTGCTGGAGGTTTCTAGTCCTGGGATATCGCGCCAGCTGGTTGCAGATCGAGAATTTGTCTCTTTTAAAGGATTCCCTGCGATCGTCACCTTATCCGAACCCTACGAAGGTCATACAGAGTGGACGGGTCAATTAATTAAGCGCGATGAAACAGCGGTGTTTTTGAATCAAAAAGGTCGGGCGATCGCCATTCCCCGCTCTCTCATCACCAGGGTACAACTGGACGAGCGCGACTAGATCGGGGGTTAGGAGTTAGGGATTAGAGGTTAGGGAAATTTTGAACTTTAGATTTCGGATTGCAATCTCTCCCTTGTCTCCCTTGTCCTCCTTGTCTCCCTTGTCCCCACTTCCGACTCCCTACAGATAAAGAGGTTTAAATATTATGTCAATGGTTAGCCTACCTGGTCTAAAAGAATTAATTGAAAGCATCAGCCGCGAACGGAATTTACCTCGGAATGCGGTACAAAACGCCCTGAGAGAAGCTTTGCTAAAAGGCTACGAGCGCTATCGACGAGCGCAAAATTTAGACAAAAAGCATTTTGAAGAAGAATATTTTGACAATTTTGAAGTAGAGTTGGACGTTGAAGAACAAGGCTTTCGAGTTCTAGCAACTAAAACGATTATCGAAGAAGTCACTAACTCCGACCACGAGATTTCCCTCAAAGACGTGCAAGAATTTGCAGGGGATGCAGCTCAAATTGGTGATTCTGTGCTAGTTGACGTGACTCCAGATAAAGAAGAGTTTGGACGCATGGCAGCGATGCAGACAAAACAAGTTTTGTCGCAAAAACTCCGCGATCAGCAGCGTCAAATGATCCAAGAGGAATTTCAAGATATAGAAGATACCGTACTGCAAGCTAGAGTACTACGGTTTGAGCGACAGTCAGTGATTATGGCGGTTAGTAGCAGCTTCGGTCAGCCAGAAGTCGAAGCAGAATTACCCAAGCGGGAGCAACTACCTAACGATAATTATCGCGCCAATGCTACTTTTAAGGTTTATCTCAAGAAAGTCTTGCAGGGACAGCATCGAGGTCCACAGTTATTGGTTTCCAGGGCTGATGCTGGTTTAGTCGTGTATTTATTTGCGAATGAAGTGCCGGAAATAGAGGATGAAGTCGTCCGCATTGTCGCTGTAGCTAGGGAAGCCAATCCTCCCTCCAGGCATGTCGGTCCTCGGACAAAAATTGCTGTCGATACCCTAGACCGAGATGTAGACCCAGTAGGGGCATGTATTGGCGCTAGAGGGTCGCGAATTCAAGTCGTAGTCAACGAATTACGAGGAGAAAAAATTGACGTGATTCGCTGGTCGCCTGACCCAGCTACTTATATTGCCAATGCTTTGAGTCCGGCTAGGGTGGATGAAGTACGGTTGATGGACCCGGAAACTCGACAGACTCACGTATTGGTGGCAGAAGATCAACTCAGTTTGGCAATTGGTAAAGAAGGACAAAACGTCCGTCTAGCCGCCCGTTTGACAGGATGGAAAATTGACATCAAAGACCGCGACAAATACGATTACGCCGCTGAAGATGCTAAATTTGCGGCAGCAGCTAGACAACAAGCCGCCGCACAGTTAGAGGAAGAATTAGCAGAGGAAGAATTGGCAGAGGAAGAACTAGAAGACATGATAGAAACAGTAGATGACACTGGCGAAGAATTAGATGAAGAACTGGAAACATCTGAGGAGCTAGAAGAATCGGCGGCTAACGAACTGTAACTTGTGATTTGTGATTTGGTAACTGCCCCTGAAGCTCTCTTCGCCGTCCCAACCCCCTTCTCCTGATGAAACCTAACTATCGCCGTTGTATCAGCTGCGGTCGCGTGGCATTAAAATCGGAGTTTTGGCGCATTGTCCGCGATCGCGACTCGGGAGAGTTACAATTAGATCGGGGCATGGGGCGTTCTGCTTACATCTGTCCCCAAGCAAGCTGTCTACAAGTGGCGCAAAAGAAAAACCGCTTGGGGCGATCGCTCAAGGTCAAGACAGTCTCAGAGGTGCTTTATCAGACTCTATTGCAGCGCCTAGCTACAGAACCATAGGTACGGAACCAGGTGACAGAGCCAGATAGCAGCGATATGTAAAACCCCTTATACTTACCCACTCCTTGAACTTAACGAGAGCAAACGAGCATCAAGCCTACAAACACATCGGCATTCCCATTGACAGGTTAAGGAATTTGCAGCTGGTAATTTCTGCAAACCTAACTTGATGCCAAAATAATATATGGGTCAAAATAGCGTAGTAGTAGATCGACAACCAAAAGTTGCGACCGGATTTCCTCAAGTTGGAGCGCCAGCAAAAAACACAAGCAAAAAACACAAGCACGCTAACACCTGCTAACCCTAGCAAAGTAGGGAGTTAAGCCAGATAGAAAGCTTCTCTGTTATATCATTTGGAGGCAAGAACCGCAATTCAAACAGTAAACGAATATACAAAAATCGGAGGATGGAGATGTTGTAAATCGGGCAACCATCCAGTTATAGCTGGTAGGTACAAGGGGAAGAATGGATGAACAACGGCAAAGTCAGAATTTACGATCTATCAAAGGAATTGAATTTGGATAACAAGGAAATATTAGCCATTTGCGATCGGCTTAATATTGCAGTGAAAAGTCATAGCAGCACTATTAGCGAAGAAGAAGCAGAGCGAATCAGACAAGCAGCAGAAAAACAAGCTGCCAACCCCGTCACTGCTGGTAGAGAAGGTCATGCCAACAGCTACAAGGCACATCCTCAACCAGCCACTCACAAAGTTAAACCAAAACCTGTCGTGCCTCACAAACAGCAAATCTTGGAAATTCGCAAACCAAAGCACAACCCCGATCGTCCTAACCCCCCAGAACCTTCTGTTGCCGTAGCACCTCAACCTCCAGCTCGTCCGACCGCTTCTAATTCACCTGCGCGACCGACAACAACGCCGACCCGTCCCGAAGCACAAAAGCCAGTGCAAGCAGTAGAAACTCAGCCTACAACTCAAAGCGAGCGGGGCGATAATCTAACACCTACAAACAAATCCAGACCACCAGAATCACCCAAGCTGTCAACACCACCCCCTAGACCATCAGTGGTAAGAGACGACGGTGTGGATGAAACTGCCGGACTACCACCGTCGCCACCACAGCGAGCGGAGCGCTTGGAGCGATCGGAACGACCGGAGCGACCAATTCTCAAGCGGGAGCAAGACGATCGCGCAGCCAATCGTCCAGTGGCGAAGGCAGATAGAGTCGAAAAACCAATGCGTCGTTCGCAGGAGGCAGCTGCTAGCTCGGAAAGCACGCCAGCTAGACCTAAACCCGTGCTGGAACTGCAAAGACCTAAGCCAGTGAGGGCAGGCGAAGCAGTAGCACCAGAACGCTCTAAACCAGATGGGGCAGAAGCTGTACCGGGAACGGAAGAAATCGCCGAGATCGGTGTGGACGACAAGCCAATTCTCAAACGCCCCATGCCGCGTCCAGTGGGTAAAGGTGGCAAGAAATGGCAAGAAGAGGAGATAGACGAAGGACAAGACGCAAAGGCAACGAAGGCAGGTGTAAAAACCAAACGTCTCAAGCCTATAGTCGATTTGGATGACGAAGAAGACTTTGACGATGAGGAGGACGGAGATAGCGATACTCCAATTCAAGTTAGCCTGTCTATAGCTCGTCCGCCAAAACAGAAAACAGCAGCTCGCCCAGGACAGCCGCAGCCTGCTGCCATTAGTGTAGTTAGAAGCAAAAAGTTTAGCCAAGCACGAGAAAACAACCGTCGCCGCGAACCAGAACAGAAACGCGAACGCCCAGAAAAAGTGGTCGTCATGGGCAATCTCACAGTGCAAGAACTAGCTGAGAGTTTAGCAACTCCAGATACAGAAATTGTCAAGGTTCTGTTCATGAAGGGGATAGCAGTTAGTATTACCCAAAGTTTAGATCTTGCCACGATTAAAATGGTGGCGGAAGAACTGGGCGTAGAGGTAGAAACTGCCGAGCCAGAAGCAGAAGCCCGTAAGGTTACAGAAATGCTCGATGCGGCAGACTTGGAAAATCTCCAGCGCCGTCCGCCAGTCGTAACAATTATGGGTCACGTAGACCACGGAAAAACGACTTTGCTCGATGCCATCCGCAAAACAAAAGTGGCGCAGGGCGAAGCTGGAGGCATTACCCAGCACATCGGTGCTTACCACGTTGATGTCGAACAAAACGGGCAAATGCAGCAAGTCGTATTTCTAGATACCCCAGGTCACGAAGCCTTTACGGCGATGCGGGCGCGAGGAGCGCGAGTGACGGACATCGCTATCTTAGTGGTTGCTGCCGATGATGGCGTTCAACCCCAGACGGTTGAGGCGATCAGTCATGCCCAAGCAGCAGAAGTACCAATTGTCGTCGCAATCAATAAGATTGATAAAGAAGGCGCTCAACCCGATCGCGTCAAGCAAGAGTTAACTCAATACAGCCTAACTCCTGAAGAATGGGGCGGAGACACGATTATGGTTCCTGTCAGCGCCATTAAAGGTGAAAACCTTGACGGCTTGTTAGAAATGATTCTGTTGGTTGCAGAGGTAGAAGACCTATATGCTAACCCAGATCGGACGGCGAAAGGAACGGTAATTGAAGCCCATCTTGACAAAGCCAAAGGTCCGGTCGCAACCTTGCTGGTACAAAACGGAACGCTGCACGTAGGCGATATCCTTGTGGCTGGGTCGGCATTTGGCAAAGTACGCGCTATGGTGGACGATCGCGGTCGGCGGGTAGATATCGCTAGCCCCTCCTTCGCCGTGGAGGTCTTGGGCTTGAGCGACGTGCCAGCAGCTGGAGACGATTTCGAGGTGTATCTCGTCGAGAAGGAAGCACGGGCGATCGCTAACGAACGGGCAGAGAAACAACGTCAGTTCCGCTTGCTGCAAGGACGCGCGACCTTAACTTCCATATCCGCACAGGCTCAGGAAGGCGAGTTGAAGGAACTCAACTTGATCCTCAAGGCAGATGTCCAAGGTTCCGTTGAAGCAATCGTCGGGGCGCTCAAACAACTGCCACAAAACGAAGTCCAAATCAGGATGTTGTTGTCCGCACCTGGAGAAGTCACTGAAACTGACATCGACTTGGCAGCAGCTAGTAACGCCGTGATTATCGGCTTCAACACCACGCTTGCTAGCGGTGCTAGACAAGCAGCCGACGAAGCAGGGGTGGATGTTCGAGAATACGACATTATCTACAAACTGCTGGAAGACATTCAAGCTGCCCTAGAAGGTATGCTAGAGCCAGAATTGGTAGAAGAACCTCTCGGTCAGGCAGAAGTTCGTCAGGTCTTCCCAGTCGGTCGTGGTAAGGTGGCTGGTAGCTACGTGCAGTCGGGCAAGCTCGTGCGTAACTGCAAGCTGCGGGTGCGTCGTGGTGGTAAGGTGATCTACGAAGGTGCTTTAGATTCTCTCAAGCGGATGCGAGAGGATGCCCGCGAAGTCAATTCCGGCTACGAATGCGGTATTGGCGTTGATAAATTCAACGATTGGGTTGAAGGCGATATCGTCGAAGCCTATCACATGGTGACAAAACGCCGTACGCTTACGAGGTAGCACTGTCAAGATGTGCGAGCGATCGCGCGTCTTGACATCTTGAAAACTATGCAATCATTTCGCTCCGAACCGTTTTTGTGGATTCACCTAGCTGGGTTAGCAACGCTGCCGATTCTGTTGCAGTTGTGCTGGCTCGGCTTGGCTGTGGGCGATCCCATCTTGCCCGTGTGGTTAGAATTCTCAATTGTGGCGGCATTCGGAGTCTTACCCGTTCTGTGGATGCAGCTATCGCGTCCTTTTTTGATCTTTGCCGTGCTGGGAGTCGCACAAAAACCAACTCAGCTCGACGAGCAGCAAAGAAAAGTTCTCAGGTTAATTCGTACGACTGCCAATCGCCTGCTGGCTATGGTAGCAGCAGTATTGCTAGTATGGCTATTATGGTTGTTGTATCGTACCGCGCCGATCGCGGCAGATGTCATACCCTTACCACCCCAATGGCGAGGCTTAGGATTGTTGGTAGCTAGCGTTGCTTTTTTAGCAAGCAATCTATTTCTGCAAATCCCTGTCAGCGTGGCACGGGTTTTCGTTACTAGCGAAACAGAATTTTCTAAGGCAAAACCTTATCCTGTAGAAAGAATAGCGCGAGATTTTACGATTGTTGGCTGGCAAGTTAACCGCATCTTGCCCCAACTCACCAACTCTCAAACAGACACAGCTCAAGTAACAGCTCAAGTAAAGGAATGAGGAAACATGGCTCATCCAGCTACAGATACCAGCAGATCCGAAGATAGCCAAATCTGGGACGAACTAAAAGACGCGATCGCTTCTAGCTCCGGCTTTCAGCGCTGGCGGTTAGAAAAGATGTCTGGCGATCGCCAACTGCAAGAGGTGAACCTCGATCGTCAAGTAAGTCTATATTTGCGCGAAACGCTGGAAACTTTGGCTTATTAGGGAGTAGGGAAAAGGCAAATTTTAGGTTGACTCTCCTTGTTTCTCACAGGACTATTTCAAAAAATTTTTCAGAGTTCCTTCTAGGCGACGTAGTTGGCTGTAAACGGCTTCCAGGCGATCGCCTTCCACTTCTACTTCTGTTGTTGGGTAGTTTTGAAGAATTTCCAGCAGCGAGAGCTGGCGATCGCGCGCAGATAAGGTCATGGCAGCGCGTAGAGCTTGTCGATTTGCTTGGCGCGCAGGTGGATGAACGGTTTTTCCTATCTCATCTAACAATAATTCTCCTAAAGCATTGTTGAGAAATCGATCTAACAAGATGGGATCGACTGTGATTGTATTTGTAAGCGATTGACGAATTGTCTGGGGATCTTGTCGGGCTAATGCCAAATTTACCCGTAGATCGGGTGACATTTCTCCAGTGCGCACAAACTTTGTCAAATCCTCAACCGCGATTGATTCGCGAAAAGCTCGGTACTTCAGTACGACTCGTTCGGCTGCAAAAACGGAGGTGCTAGAAAATACAATTGCTGCACTTACCCAGGAGGCGAAACCATAACGCAGCGACAACGAAAATAAGCGCATTAATTAAAAGTTAAGATTTAAGTTGTTTTTATTGTTTTAACTTCAACACGGTAGCACGGTTGCTTTCAGTCAAGACTCATCCTACAAGATTGTTTCTCACAACCAACCGAGTTTGGTAAAGCAGGTACTATCTACTCTGCGAAAGATTTATAGAAAATTGCGGAACATAGTAGCAGTGGTATGTGTCATCAGCTCAAATCTCAGGACAAGCGAATTCGTTCCAAGAATGTTAATAAAAGTAAAATTTTTGTGCAATTTTTGCGATCGCTTGTCTTACTAGATGCAGATCGTCAGCACATGACAAATCCTACAAGTATGACACGCCAAGATTCTCCAATTTTCTCGTCTGCCAATCGCGCTTCGTCCGTCAAACCGCTTGTTTGCTCGTTATTTCCTTGGCGAACTGGACTAACCGCCTTACTGTTAGTTGCCAGTGGCACGATCCCCATCGCTACACTAGCAGATACTTCTATCGTACACGCTCAAGCTCAAACTACACCTCCAATTGCTGCTCCCACCACTGCCAAAGTTATTTACGTTAATCCCGAAGTCGGTACGGATACTCCTGGTGCTGGTGCGAGCGAAGCATCTGCTTATAAAACTATTACCTTTGCCTTGACTCAAGCCGAACCTGGCACGGTCGTTCAACTTGCTGCTGGTAACTACACTAACGAAACTGGAGAAACCTTTCCCCTCACTCTCAAATCCGGCGTGACGCTGCGCGGTGATGAAGCAACTAAGGGTGAGAATATTATCATCAGTGGTGGTGGAGAGTATATCAGCCCTACCTTTGCCCGACAGAACGTCACGATTCGTGCCGAGAAAGAGACAACAATTAGTGGTGTCACCGTGACTAACACTAATACACGCGGCACGGGCTTGTGGATTGAATCGACTAATCCTACGGTAACGAACAGTACTTTTGCTAACAGCAATCGAGACGGGATTTTTGTGACTGGAACGGCTAGCCCCAAAATAGAAGCAAACCGATTCATTAAAAATGGTGGTAACGGAATCTCTGTAGCACGGGCAGCACAGGGAGAAATTCGCAACAACGTCTTTCAAGCTACAGGTTTTGGACTCGCAATTGGTGGTACGTCATCACCATTAGTCAGTGATAACCAAATTCAACAAAATAAAGACGGGATCTATGTTTCCGAGGCGGCTCAACCGATTTTACGCAATAACGTGATTCAAAATAACGATCGCGATGGAGTTGTCGCCACTGTCAACGCTCAACCCGATATTGGTTCTGCTGATAACGCCGGACAGAATCTGATTCGCGGTAACAAGCGCTATGACTTATACAATGCTACACGGGGTAACGCTCTGGTTGCGATTGGTAACGATATCGATCCCAAGCGCATTTCTGGCAAAGTCACATTTACTCCCGCTCAATTTGCTCTGCGCGATATCAAAGGTTTGTGGGCGCAGCCTTATATTGAAGCCTTAGCTGCTAAAAATATTATTGCTGGTTTCCCTGATGGTACTTTTAAGCCAGACGAACCAGTTACCCGCGCCCAATTTGCCGCAATTGTCAGTAAAGCCTTTACACCCAAAGGACAACGCCCAGTCGTTAATTTTCAGGACGTTCAGCGCAAATATTGGGGCTATCAAGCAATTCAAACGGCATATCAAGGTGGTTTTGTGGCTGGATATCCTGGCAATTTATTTGAACCCGAGCAGAAAATTCCCAGAGTCCAAGCGCTGGTATCCTTGGCAAACGGTCTAAAATTGAGTGCGGATAATTCTAGCGCGATCGCAGTTTACACTGACGCAGCTCAAATTCCCAACTACGCCACTCAACCCGTAGCCGCTGCCACTCAGAAACAATTGGTAATCAACTATCCTACACCCACTCAGTTAAATCCCAATCGCGAGGCTACCCGTGCTGAGGTTGCTGCTTTTGTCTATCAAGCACTCGTGAACGCCGGACGAGCTAAAGCGATTCCCTCACCCTACCTCGTTAGCTTGCCTTAGATGAGGGAGAAGGGAGCAGGGGGACAAGGGGGACAAGGGGGACAAGGGAGAAAGAAATTTACAATCTCTACACTCTACACCCCACACCCTACACCCTACACTTCCCACACCCAAACCCCGATCGCTGGTAACTGAAAACTGATAACTGAATTAACAACGCCAGCATTCCGACAGGAGTGCTGGCGCTATTTTGCTTCTTATATGCAGTGGGGTCTTTATATATTTATAGCTGACCCCTTTGAGTTAGCGGAGATATAGTCAGGGTCTTTATATAAGCTGACCCCGTTTGAACCTATGTATATAGTATGACAAACTCTATCTGAAATAATGACTTTTCTAATGTTTTCTTTATTTTTTCTACGATACTGTTGAGAGTTGTGAATGAACTTGAACTTTCTTTAAGGAGCGGTCGTTTAACAGGGCGATCGCGCCGCCGAGCTGCCAAAACGAGTAATAGTATACATTTGACCAGAGATAATCCTGAGTATTTCTTCCAAATTTATTTAGAAGGAGTGAGGGGAATTCAGAATCTTGAAGTCTAAGAGTTTCCCGTATCCCCTAAGTCCTCCTTGTCTCTATTAACTACGACTTTGCTCGCCCCCGTTCCAGACGAAAGAGGAAAATCATCAAGGCAACGATTCCTACTTGGAGAGCAAAATTGGGTAAAGCATTACTGACGTTTTGTCCCGCTGCTAGTTGAGCTAAAAAGATGACAGCGCCAATTAAACCCGATGCTCCGAAAGAAAAGTAGATAAATTTTCTCAATCCTCGATAAGGAGCGGCTGCTTCTGCTCTCAACCGAGCGTATTGTTCTGATGTCAACCGTTTGTCGCTGCGATTTTTAGGATTTTGCTCTATCATCAAAGTTTTGATAGTATAATAAAGGTTTGGCAGCGCCGATGTGGCTCAGTGGTAGAGCACTCGATTCGTAATCGAGCGGTCGCGGGTTCAAATCCCGCCATCGGCTTTCTAAATTTTAAGCTCTACAGAAAATTACAAACCAAAATTAGCAACGCCAGTCCGCTCAACGGAGAAAACCCCTGCACATGGCTGGCTCCTCAGTACTATTACCCCAATTACCCCAATTTTTACCCCAAAAGCTAACTTAGCGGAAATTTGGGACAGGATGTGTAGAGGAAGACCGCTTATTGCAAGTCACATAAAAAAAGCTCTCCAAAATATGGAGAGGCTATTTACTCGCTGAATTGAGGATAGGGTGAGGAGTAACTCATTTACTCGTTGCAGCCATTTATAAGATAGTGAATGAATGTGACATGACTGTGACAGTTAGATATTAATTTGGCTACAAAATGAAGTCATCAATGTCATCAATATTGATACGATCAATAGCTTTTGCGGATCAAAACATTAACTGGCGTTCTATAGCTTTGTAATCGCGCTCGATTTCTCGCCATAACTTCTGGTTATGAGGATCGGCTTGCAAAGCTTTTTTGAGGTAAGTTCTAGCGCGATCGCACTGTTGTCGCGAGATCATCTGTTTTGCCCAACGATGGTAAGCTACAGCCAGCCACGGTTGCACGTCTGAATCTTTGGGAAAGCGGATAGCTAGCTTTTCTGCTATGTCTACTGCTTGCTGAAAATTCTGACGCTTGAGTAAAGTGTAGACTTGGTTGAGCGTACTCAATTTGAGTAACTTTTCTTCTGAAGAGAGGGGAGGAGAGGAAGGCGTGCAGTCGCGTTGCTTGACATGGAAGCGCACGCCACCTGTACTGTAAGTAGAAGTGGTGTCTGGATGTGGTGTAGTTTTTGTAGAAGTGCTGGAAGATGACTGCGATTGGAGGGTGAGTAAGGTGCGGTATGCTTGGACAATTAGTTTGAACCGATCTTCGGCAGTGCGATCGCCTGGATTGAGATCGGGGTGATATTTCCGCGCCAGCTGGCGATAAGCCATTTTAATCTCCTGCGCCGTCGCCGTTGGGGAGATTTCTAAAACTTGATAACACCAGTTGGGATTGGGCAGATTATCCATACTTAAGGGACAGGAAAATATTTTGGAGGTGTAGAGACGTTGCGTGGAACGTCTCTGCTCCCCATACCTAATATGCATCCTTTAGCTAGCGCTGGCAGGAAATTCACCAGCTCTTACTGAGAGCTGAATATTTCTCCCATTGCGACTGACTTCAAGCGGGATATTGACACCGATTTGGCTGTTTTCTACTGCTTGCTGCACTTGATCGGCAGTTTTCACTTGTTGCCCGTTAATTTGCTGGATCACGTCGCCAGGACGAATACCCGCAGCAGCAGCAGGAGAATTGCGCTCGACTCCTAACACGACTACCCCTTGGTTGGCGGAGATCGTGACATCTCCATTTGACTCTTGGGCTAGGGTTTCTCGAATCTCATCGTTGAGAGTTGCCATTTGAACCCCTAAATAGGCGCGATCGATCTTACCTTTAGCAACTAATTGTTCGGCGATTTGCTGCGCTCGATCGATCGGAATCGCAAAACCCAAACCTTGAGCGCCGCCGATAATTGCCGTATTCATTCCCACCACTTGCCCTTGTTGATTTAATAGGGGTCCGCCAGAATTACCGGGATTAATCGCCGCATCAGTTTGAATGAAACCGACGCGCTTGTCGGGAACGCCTACATCACTGCTAGAACGACCCGTAGCGCTGATGATACCAGCAGTAACAGTATTATCTAATCCTAAAGGATTGCCGATCGCGATCGCCCACTCTCCAGGTCGGAGGTTGTCAGAGTTGCCTACTGTTACCGTAGGTAAATCATTGGCTTGAATTCTCACTACAGCCACATCTGTCAATTCATCTCTACCCAAGACCCGACCAGTAAATTTGCGTCCATCTTTCAGGGTGACATTGACCGTATCAGCTCCACCAGTAACGTGAGCGTTTGTCAAAATCAAACCATCCGGCTCAATAATAAAGCCCGAACCAGTTCCCCGCACGACTCTTTGAGATTGCGTAGCACGTCTGGCAGCCCGTGCAGCATCAATACGGACGACTGCCGCACCAGTACGCTCGACAGCGTTGGCAATAAAGTTAGTATTTCCGCTAGGAACTTGAGTGGGAACTTGAGCAATTGATGGTTGCATTAACTCCGGTTTATTAGGCAACAGTTGAGTTCCTAACAAACTACCCGCAGCCCCCAAAAAGATTAAAGATAAATAAGTGACTGACTTTTTCACAGCAGAATTCTGAGACATTGTATGTTAGTTGTTGGTTGTTGATTATTAGTTGTTGATTGATGGTTGATAGGCGATCGCCAACCGTTAACCATCAACCATTAACACTCCACACTTCAAAGCAATTGCTTGACAATCTCTAGTCCCGCGCTGACAGTCTCATCAAGTAGATTTGAGTCTACTTGTTTGTCGTTAGGCGTGTGATAGTTAGGTTCGCGCCCTCGGTGAAAAAATAAAACTGGAACTTTTGCCGCTGCAAAAGAAGCATGGTCGCTACCACTGTAAGATTCAGAAGTAGACAACCCACTTTGCGCTGCTTTTGCTCGGGCAGTGAGCTGAGGTGTACCACTCACGCGAAGACTAGAATTTACACCTACCATATCAAAATTTAGCATTGCCTTAAGGCTAGAGATAAACTGCGGTTGGGCGGTTTGTACGAAAGCTTTAGAACCATGTAACCCGTCTTCTTCGCCATCAAAAGCCACAAACCAAGTTTGGTTTGCTAAGGGAGTTTTAGAGATTCTGCGGGCAATTTCTAAAACAACAGCCGTCCCAGAAGCGTTGTCATTCGCCCCTGGCGCACCTGGTACGGAGTCGTAATGAGCGCCCAGGAGTATTTGAGGTCTGACGCTACCAGGTAGATGAGCTACTACATTACGTCCAGTAACTTGACGTTGCCGAGTATTGACATGTAAGCTAGCTGGCTGTTGGGTTTGAGAACTTTGTAGTAAAGCAGAGCCTTGTTCTCTAGATAAAGCCAAAACAGGAATTTTACTGACTCCACCACCAAGAGAAGCCGCAAGTTTTGCCGATCTGTCATTAATAATTGCCACGGCTACCGCACCCGCAGTACTGGCATTTTGTACCTTTTCGGAAAACCGAATTTCTCCTCTTTGGACAACTGCGATCGCGCCTTTAACATCAACCCGAGCAAAATCCACTGGTCGTCCGACGTTGGGTACAACTACCAGCGGTGCATCAACTTTACCTGCAACCGATCCACTTAGAGGTAAACCTGTAGTTTTGGTCTTTCCTACTGTCAAACTCGAACCTAAATCCTCAAATCGAGAGTAGGTAAAAGTTTGAATTTGAGTTTTGTAGCCAGCTTTGCGGTACTCCGCCTCTAGATAGTCACTAGCCTTTGCCATAACTGGCGTACCAGCCACTCTAGGACCGAGTTTTACCAAGGCTTCCACATCTGCTCCAGCCCGTCCAGACTGCGCCAAACTCGCCGTCGGTAGGGCGACTAAAGTAGTTATGAGTATTGCGTATTTCATAGGGAGTCGGGAGTCGGTAGGGGTGGGTTTCCAAACCCGCCCGTCCGAGAGTCGGGAAGAGGAGACAAGGGGGACAAGGGAGAAGTTGCAAGTCGCCCATTCGCAATTAATTCCGAATTCCGAATTCCCCTCACTCCTCACCCCTGTAAATTAGCTGGTGGTTTTTCAGGAACAACCCAGTAATAAAGGGTGTGAGTCCGGTTTGGTCCTTGTACTTGTACCGTGCGCTCGGGTTTCCATTCACCCATGTCAAAATCGTGAGAAACAATCCGAGTACCAGGTTTCAATTGTTTGAATAACTGGGGTCGCAGTTTGACATTGATATCTGGTAGTAGGTACAGCGTCACGACAGAGGCTTCATTGAAATTGGACTTAAACAAATCTTGATTGAGAAATTGCACGCGATCGCTCACGCCTGCTTTTTTGGCATTTTCGTTTGCTTCTTCAATCCGCTGGGGATTGATATCTATACCTATAGCCCTTTTTACACCATATTCTCTCACGGCAGTAATGGGGATGCGTCCGTCACCGCTACCTAGATCGTAGAGGACATCTCCTTTTTGAACTTTTGCCAGTTTGAGCATTTCATCCACAACTTCTTGAGGTGTAGGCACGTAAGGTACGTCAGGTTCCCGTTGTTCGGTTTGTCCTGCTGGTGGTGCTGTTTGAGTTGTTTGAGCAGTATTAGGCTCTGCCTGAGCATTCAGCCCTGTCTGTTGCGTACAACCGATAATGCCCATACTAACGGCGATCGCACCTACCGCGATCGGTTTGAGTATTAGTGGTAATTGCATCTGTATTTCCTCTTGTCAGTTATCAGTGAAGAAAGGGAGCAGAGAGCAGGGAGCACAGAGAATGACTTCCGATTCCTGAAGTTACGACTTACGAGTTACGACTTACGACTTTTTTTGTTGTCCCATCTCTAGTTTCTGCGACGCACCCAAAACAGTACAGGTACACCCACAACCATCACGCTAATACCGACGATCGCTCCGATACTGTATGCCTGACTGGAAGCATAGGTAATACTAGAGTAAAGTAGGTATGCACAAATAGCACAAAAAATCAAGGGAGTAATCGGGTAGCCAGGGACTTGAAAAGTTCGAGGTGTATTGGGTTCCCGTTGGCGGAGGACGAACAATGCTATTCCCGACAGTAGAAAAAAGCACCAAAATACGGGTGAGGTGTAGGCTGTCATCGTTTCAAAGCCTTTCTCGCCTTCGTGAGTGATCGTTCCTAGAAGAACGAGTCCTAATGCGATCGCCCCTTGTATGAGTAAAGCATTGGTAGGTGTGTGACGGCGATCGCTCCATTGCCCCAACAAAGAGAAAGAGCGAAAGTCTTGTCCTAAAGCAAAGTTCGTCCGCGCTCCTGTAAAAATTGTGGCGTTGATCGAACTCAGTGCAGTCACAGCAACGATAAAGCTAATTAATCTTGCCCCACTTTCGCCAAACACCCGCCGCATCAGATCGGCTGCTACCGCTTTGGAATTTGCTACACCAGCAATCCCCAGTCCGTGGATGTAAGCAAAGTTGACTAACATGTAAAGTCCAGCAATCAGAGCGATACTCAACAGCAACGTCTTAACCATGTTGTGTCTGGCATCCCGCACTTCTGCCGAAATGTAAGCTGCTTCGTTCCAGCCGCCGTATGTTAACAATACGAAGACCATTGCCAGTCCGAAAGCTCCACCATTACTAGTGGGTGTCGTGTCAGGCACGGGAGTAGTACTAGCTACAGTAATCATTCCAGCAATGATGACCAATGCCAGACCCGCCACTGTTGCTAGCGTCAGTAAGTTTTGCGTCCACTTTCCCTGCTGCACGCCCATGATATGCAATCCGGTCAGAATAGCAATGCAGAGGGCTGCATAGATCGCAGAAGAATAGCTCCCTAGTGGCAAGATTTGGGATGCGTAGTCACCAAACGCATAAGCAAACAGCGTAATCGAACCAGTTTGAATCACCGTCATCCGCGCCCAGGCGAAGAGAAAAGCAATGTTCGTGCCAAAGGCACGCATGAAATAGTGGTAATCCCCGCCTGGGTGAGGATATGCTGTCGTCAGTTCGGCATAACAGAGAGCGCCGATCAATGAGGCAACCCCACCTAGCAGCCAAGCGAATAAGATAACGCTTTGACTACCAGCATTCTGAGCCACCAGAGTGGGAGTCTCAAAAATTCCAGCGCCAATCACCATACCGACGACGATCGCGCTTGCGTCCACCACTGAAAGGGTTGGCTTCAGCGCTGGTGATGCTACTTTATTTGCCATATCGTCAATTTTTTAGGTGAAGACTTAATGTCAATTAGAAAGCTCGGTCATATCTACTGCTTCTGGCTAATGGTACTTGTATTAAAAAGGTACTTGATGGTAAGTTCGTCGATTTTTAGCCACAGCTCATTGCTGTATAACTAAATTTCTCAACGGGTATTTACAAGTAAAAGTTGCTAGAAGTCAGCGACTTCTGCATATTACTTTAAATTGAGTTTGCCGCACAAATATGACATGAATGTGTCATTGGAAAGTCGTAAGTCGTAAGTCGGAATTAGCCGATCGCCGATCGATTACCTTAGAGGAAGTTCGATTTTAAAAGTTGCGCCTTGTCCCAGGGTACTTTGAACGGCGATCTTGCCTTTGTGTGCCTCGACAATTTGTTTGGCGATCGCTAAGCCCAGACCAAATCCACCTGTTTGCCGCGATCGCGCGGTGTCTACGCGATAGAATCGCTCAAAAATATGGGGTAAATCTTCAGATGGAATGCCGATGCCATTGTCTTCAATTTGGACGATCGCTCGATAAGATTGGCTAAATATTCGCAAGCAAACTCTACCTTCAGAGGGAGTGTACTTGAAGGCATTATTCAGCAAATTTCTCACCGCTTGTTGCAATAAATCTGGTTCGGCAACGAGTTTTATTGGTTGTTCTGGCAGTTGAACAACAAAATCTAATCTCTGTGTTGCTGCTTGTGCTTGATATTCACTCACTAATCGTTTCAGCAAGCTGACTAGATCGATACTTTTGAGAGCTTCAGTAGCCAACGCTCCTTCATGACGTGCCAAAAATAGCAAATTACCGATCAGCGTACTCATTGATTTTGACAAATCGACAATATTTTCTAAACGCTGTCGCGGACTCGTTGTATCCTCTGCTGGTGTTAATAAGCCCACTTGGGCATTACTCAAAATTGCTGCGAGAGGGGCGCGTAATTCGTGTGAAGCATCAGCAGTAAAACGCTGTAATTGCTCGTAAGCACGGCGAATTGGTTTCATCGCCAGCCCTGCTAAGTACCACCCCGTCAGCCCAATTGTACTGAGAGCTAGCGGTACGCCGAGCGAAAGATACAAGCGCGTTTGCTCTAGACTCTGGCGCATAGAAGTCATTGGAGTTGCAACTTGCAAATAACCGATGAGCAAATCCGCTTTTAAAACTGGTAATGTGATCTGCCGCAGCCATGTTTTAGAGCTAGAAAGTTTAAGCAGTTTTGAGCGTGTGGGAGTTTGAATTGTCTCAAAACCAGGAGCCAGCTTGAGATACTTGGGTGCAGGCGGAGAACCAACAAATTGGACTAATTCCCCTTTAGAGTTGTACCAGCGAGCGTAAGCAATATCGCCTGTTATTGGTAATGCATTATTGCTTAGCATCGGCAGTTGTTCGAGATCGAACTGCCATCGACCTTGATAATATTGGTATTCAGCATCCGTCGCGATCGCTTTCGTCTTTTTATACAAATTGCGATCGAAATTCCGCAATTGCTCTTCCACTTCCAAGTAGTAAACTACCCCTGCAAAAACCACGAGGATACTTCCCATCGATAGAGCAAACCAACAAGCTATGTTACGACGACTGCGACTGAACATGATGAGGGATGAGGAGTGAGGAGTGAGGGGACAAGGGAGACAAGGGAGACAAGGAGGACAAGGAAGCAGGGGAACTTCAGGGGCAACTACCAACTACCAACTACCAATTCCCTACACCACGCACCACGCACCACTCTCTACCGATTGCAGATAACTGTCAACCAGTCTATTCTGGTGCATTCAATCGATATCCCATACCATAAACAGTTTCCAACCAATCTTTGGCTCCGACGGCTTGCATTCGCTGGCGTAGTCTTCTTACGAGTGTAGTCACGGCATTACTTTCTGGTTCTGTTCCCCATTCCCATAAAGTGCTTTCAATTTGTTCGCGAGAGAGAACTTGGCGGGGATGACGCATGAAATATTCCATCAGTTGAAATTCTCGCACTGAGAGTTGAGCGATCGCCTCTCCTCTTTCTAAAGTTAGCGTGGGACGATGGAGTTGAAGATCGCCAACGATAGTGGTGTCACCTTGCCATTGGGGCGATCGCCTGCCTAATGCCCTGACTCTTGCCAATAACTCTAGCAGATCGACTGGTTTAACGAGATAATCATCTGCTCCTGCATCTAAGCCTACAACTTTATCTGCTATGGTATCTTTTGCCGTCAAAAGCAGTACTGGGGCAGTTTTACCAGTTTGACGGTACTGCTGGCACAAACTCACGCCACTCACTTTTGGCAACATCCAGTCTACGATTAGCAAGTCATAATCTTTCTGAGTCATCAACCATTGCGCCGTTTCACCATCTTTGGCAGTATCTACAGTATGTCCTGCTTGGGAAAGCGCAGCGTGTATGGGTTCTAACTGCGCTGGATCGTCTTCTACGAGTAAAATTACCATAGGCTAACCCGAAATCAGAAGTCAAAAGTCAGAAGTCAAAAAAAGTTACTAGTAGCCGATCGCTGTTCGTTGAAGGGTATTACAGTTAATGTTTCTAAATCGAGATAGACTTATATGGATAATAGTAGCCGAACTGTGTTGACTAACTGATGCGCAGACTGCGATCGCTTTACCCTCTCAAATCCCTGGGATTAGAATTTTGGTTGCCGCTACCGATTTTGGCGATCGCTTTTTGGAGCGGTGGAGCAGCAATCGCCGATAAAATTTTACAACGCTCTTATTACGTCACAACTCCGATCCAAGCTAGCGCTCAAGTACAAGAGCAATCGACTAAAGTTATCCTCTCAATTGGTGTTGAGATTAAGTATCATCAGGGCTTTTCTAAAGTCAAAGTGAAAACTGCTAATTCTGCCTTGAAAAAATTAGAGTTTGAGTTTCCTTTTACAGAAGTTAGCCAAATTGAAGTCGCATTGTCGCGCGAACTAGGTTTATCTTTAGAGCAAATTCAAAAGACAGTTCACTATCAAGTTGATTTTAGATGAATCGTTAATAAATCGGATTGAAGACAGTTTCAAATCATTGATAATGCAGGCGAAAAAGCAGAAAATTAGTTACCTGTTGGTCATGACTCATGACAAGCAAACTTTTCGTACCATCAGATAAGCGAGAACCGAAAGTCATACCTGACGAATTTTCTAAAGTAATCCCTAACTCTTGCAAGTCTGAAACCAGCTTTTTCTTAATTTCTCGAACTCCTTTAATTTTACCTTTAAGTTTCTCGACTTTTGATGTATCGGTTGCGCCGCTTGTCACAACCTGATAAATCTTTCCAGTTTTTGTTTCTGGCTGAAGTTCTAAACTGAGAAAATGAACGCCCTCTACCGATAACAATTCCTCAAGTTCGGCATCAAGAGGATAAGCATATTCCGCTAGCAGCATCGGCGTACCGTAGCCAATTAAGTAATGTAGTAACCGAGCTTTTCCCTGTTTAGAATTAGGCGTATCTCGGTCTTGTACTAGCGTTGACTCAGTAGCAGTGAATAAATTCACTGGTTCGCCACTCGTAGGAACAGTACCAGTCGCGTTAAAAGCTAAAGCTGCAAATGTTATATCGTCTTGAGTAATTTGAGTATTCTGGTTTTGCTCTTTTTCCTGTATGCTTTTAGCAATATATCGTTTAGGAAGAGTAAGACTTTGCAGCATCCGTCCATTTTTCAGATCGAATTCTCGGATAAAAGGAAGCGATCGTTCCCCACTTATCTGAGAACCGGAAATATATACAGTCTGCTGCGGTGTTAAAGCGATTCCCTTAGCAAAAAAGGTTTCTGAGTCATAAAGCTTGCCGTCTTTATCGAGAAGTGAAGTTACAGATTCAAGCTCAATATTTTGAATTTTTATCTCTTCAGGAGCGGTTTTAAAACTCAACTTAAGAGTGACTATTTCATTACCAGAAATAGCATAAAAGCGATCGCGACGTTTATCATAAGTAATTGCCGAAAACCCTGCTGGTGCGTTAGAAATGTTTGTTGGCGGTTGATATTCTCCTAAATATTCCAGCGACAGGTCGAGAAATAATCGATCTTTTGCCGCTAGTGCTGGAGTTGCGAACGAGAGTAGACTCAACAATGCGATCGCGCTAACTAAAATTACTTGCTTAAACAGACGATTAAAGTCACCGCTAAACGGACAAAACCTGCCTACGTAGGTTCTCAAAAATCTCACGAGTTTCAACTCAGCACTAATAAACTTAGCTTGTGTAGATATAAATTCCATTCCTCCAGATTTCCTACTTATCACTCCCTTGTCCCCAACTTACGACTTACGACTTACGACTTACGGCTCCCTCTTTCTCAACGTCCCGTAGCGCTATATACTAATCGCGGCAGAAGATTGAGTTTTGAAATTGAGTTTTGAGCATGACCGCAGCAGCAGATCCAGTAAAAGAGATGAAACAGGAAGTCGGCAAAGCCGCCGCTGCCTTGGTAAAATCTGGTACGATTGTCGGACTTGGCACGGGTTCTACTACAGCCTATGCAATTCAATATATCGGCGATCGCCTCAAATCTGGCGACCTCAAAGATATTGTTGGTATTCCTACTTCATTTCAAGCCGAAGTCCTATCTAAACAATATGGCATTCCTCTCACTACTCTAGACGCTATAGACCATATTGACTTGGCAATTGATGGTGCGGATGAAGTCGATCCGCAGAAAAATTTAATTAAAGGTGGTGGTGCTGCCCATACCCGTGAAAAGGTTGTAGACTACCTAGCACAACAATTTATTGTCGTTGTCGATAGCGGTAAGCTGGTAGACCGATTGGGTTCTGTATTTGCAGTCCCAGTAGAAGTCATCCCAATGGCAATTTCACCCGTCATGCGGGCAATTGAAAAGCTAGGTGGTAAACCGGAACTACGGATGGGCGTAAAAAAAGCCGGACCTGTAATCACCGACCAAGGTAACATGGTGATTGATGTTAGGTTTGATGCGATCGATAACCCCGCCGAATTAGAAAAAACCCTCAACAACATTCCCGGTGTACTGGAAAACGGCATCTTTGTCAACTGTACCGATCTCGTCCTGATTGGCGAAGTGCAAGACGGTCAACCCGTGGTAAGACAAATGTAATTTGTGGGGCGCACAGGTGTGCGCCCGTTAAAGGTAAGACAAATGTAATTTGTGGGGCGCACAGGTGTGCGCCCGTTAAAGTCTATGCAGTACCGACGATTTGGACGCACAGAAATACCCATGCCCGTATTTTCTTGCGGTGGTATGCGCTATCAGTTCAAATGGCAAGATGTCCCTGCTTGGACAATTCCGCAGCACAATCAGCGTAACTTAGAAGCCACAATTCGGAGGGCAATTGAACTAGGCATCAATCACATCGAGACAGCCAGAGGTTACGGCACTTCAGAAGTGCAACTAGGGCGCATTCTACCAAAATGCGATCGCGATCGCTTAATCGTCCAAACGAAAGTTAATCCCAGCCAAAATCCCAACGAGTTTCGCCAGAAATTTGAACAGTCTTTGGGCAATCTTCGCCTAGATTACATCGATTTACTAGGTATCCACGGCATTAACAATGCTGAAACCCTACATCAAACCATTCGTCCTGGTGGATGTTTGGAATTAGCACGGCAGTGGCAAGCTCAAGGTAAGGTAAGATTTATCGGCTTTTCTACCCACGGCGCAACTGAAATTATTACACAGGCGATCGCCACAAACGAATTCGACTACGTTAATCTCCACTGGTACTATATCAACCAAGCCAACTGGGAGGCAGTTGCAGCCGCCAACCGCCACGATATGGGCGTATTTATTATTAGCCCCTCCGACAAGGGTGGAATGCTTTACAAACCACCCCAGAAGCTAGTAGAACTCTGTTCTCCCCTCAGTCCAATGGTGTTCAACGACTTATTTTGTCTGAGTCATTCTCAGGTGCATACTCTCAGTTTAGGGGCTGCCAAACCGCAGGATTTTGACGAACACCTCAAAACTTTAGAATGTCTCGATCGGGCAGATGAGATTTTACCACCGATTTTGGCGCGATTAGAGCAAGCAGCTTGCGACAGTTTAGGGGAAGATTGGGTAAAAACTTGGCAGATAGGTTTACCCAGATATGACGAAACGCCAGGTAACGTCAATATTCCGACAATACTATGGTTGAGAAACTTAGCGATCGCCTACGATTTAACGGAATATGCCAAAATGCGGTACAATCTCCTCGGCAATGGTGGTCATTGGTTTCCTGGCAATCAAGCCAAGCAGATCGAGCGGTTAGATTTGCGAGCGTGCCTTGCTAACAGCCTGCACGCCGATAAAATTCCTGCTATCCTCGCCGAAGCACACAAACTATTAAGCGGTGCAGAAGTCAAGCGGCTATCCCAAGATTAGGAGTTATGAAATTGTAGGGGCGGGTTTCACCCAACAGACTTTAGGACTGACAGATATTTCAGCCAAACCCGCCCGTACTATCCCAAGATTAGGAGTTATGAAATTGTAGAGGCGGGTTTCACCCAGCAGACTTTACGACTTAGAGATATTTCAGCTAAACCAGCCCGTACAAGGGTTAGCGAAATAATATAGGCACAATGACATCAAACCTGAGAATATGAAAACTGTTGCAGCAAAAATTTATTGTTGAGACGTTAAAAACTAAGGTAATCCCAACCACCAATTACCAATTACCAACTACCAATTCCCAGAAAATCGTTGTAACAAATTTGATTAACTCAGTAAAGGTAAGTCCCTATGTCTATCAAGCGTCGTAATTTCTTGTTCTTACTAGGAGCAACGGCTGGTGCTTATGCTGTAGAAACTTATACTTCGCACAATTCAGCTTGGGCGCAAACTCCAAGCGCTAGTGGAGATTTTAAATTACCACCTTTGCCATATGACTATAAGGCATTAGAACCGCACATCGACGCGCAGACAATGCGAATTCACCATGACAGACATCACGCGACATATGTAAAGAATTTAAATGCAGCGATCGCCAAATACCCAAAATTCAAAGGTCAAACTGCCGAACAACTCATCCAAAAACTTGACAGCCTACCACAAGATATTCGCATGACAATCCGCAATAATGGCGGCGGTCATGTCAATCATAGTATGTTTTGGGAAATTATGAGTCCCAAAGGTGGCGGGCAACCAACGGGAGAAATTGCCTCTGTTATCAAGAAAAACTTTGGTAGCTTTGCCAACTTTCAACAGCAATTTAATCAAGCGGGAGAAAAACAGTTTGGTAGCGGTTGGGCTTGGTTGGTTCGCACTCCTGACGGTAAATTTCAAGTTACCAGTAGTGCTAACCAAGATAGCCCCCTAATGGAAGGTAACTATCCAATTATGGGAAATGATGTGTGGGAACATGCCTACTATCTCAAGTATCGCAATCGCCGCGCCGAATATCTCAAGGCTTGGTGGAATGTCGTCAACTGGCAGGAAATCAACCAGCGCTTAGCAATGGCAGCGAAAGCGGCGTAATTGGCAGTAGAAGAGGGAGCAGGGAGCGCTTCGGTGCAGGGAGCAGGGAGACAAGGGGGACAAGGGGGACAAGGGGGACAAGGGAGAAGTTCTCAGCCACTCGCCACCAGACACTAGCCACTAACCACTCCCAACTCCCGATTCTGACGCGGAACCCTAAAAATAGTTTTACGTCATTGAGGGGTGGTAAGATGAACGCAGAAATTTGCTGTTGATGCAAATATATAACTCAGTGCGATGTAGATATCTATCGTACTCGCGATCGCCAACTACTCATCTAAGATGTCTAGCTTAGGATTCGTACTAAAATGACATTGCTCGATAGCGATCTCCATCGTTCTCCATCTGCGATCGTGCTAATTCCAGTGTTTAATGATTGGGAGGCACTGGAAAGGTTACTCTGGAGTTTAGATGAAACTTTTCTAGACCGAGATATCCGCGCAGATATCTTGATTGTAGACGATGCTTCGATCGCTCCAGCCCCTACGGAACTGAAATTTTTTAGTTTTAAAGCCATCGAGAGAGTCAATATTTTAGAACTGAAAAGAAACTTGGGGCATCAACGAGCGATCGCGATTGGTTTAGCTTACATCGCAGCAAACTTAAATTGTAAAGTCGTTGTCGTTATGGATGGAGATGGCGAAGACAATCCGCAAGATGTTCCTAGACTAATTAATTGCTGCCAAGCAGAAAGCAATGCTAAAGTTATTTTCGCTAAAAGAACTAAGCGATCGGAAACATATCTTTTCAAAGCTTTTTATCTAGTTTATAAACTCGTCTACAAACTCTTAACCGGACATCACATTCAAGTAGGAAACTTCAGCGTAATTCCTTATCAACTTTTATCTAGAATTGTGGTCATCTCCGAGATTTGGAATCACTATGCCGCTGGAATTATGCGGGCGAGAATACCATACACTGAAATTGCTACCAAGCGCAGCAACCGTTTGTTCGGACGCTCTAAAATGAACTTTGTTTCCTTGGTAACTCACGGAATCAGTTCGATTTCTGTCTATGCAGATATAGTAGGTACGAGACTGATTATTTCTGTATCTGTAATTGTGTTATTGATTCTAATATCTCTAGGTGGAATTGTATCTATTAAACTCTTCACCAGTTTAGCAATTCCTGGTTGGACATCGATCGCAGTTGGAATTCTTTGCTCGATTCTCATGCAAGCAGTCATGTTGTCGATTGTTTTTGCATTAATGATTTTAAATACTAGGAATAGTTATGGATTTATGCTTGGTCAAGACTATTATTACTTTGTTTCTAAGTTGAAAGAAGTATTTTCTAGAGAAGTTTTGTCTAAATAAGTCGATGCAAGATTACTCCTATATTGGCTCGGAATTAGAATTATTTTCTCAAGCTTATAACTGGAAAAACTATTATGGAAATCTAGTTCAAAAATACTTACAAGGTAAAGTATTGGAAGTAGGTGCAGGGATAGGCGCAACCACTGAATTTCTCTGCAAAGGTCATCAAAAAGAGTGGCTTTGCTTAGAGCCAGACCCAATTCTAACGGAAAAGATCGATTTAAAAATTTCTGTTGGCAGAGTGCCAGCGTGTTGTAAATCGAGAGTGGGAACCTCAGCAGATTTAGCTTCAAACGATCGCTTTGATACCATTATCTACATGGATGTTTTGGAGCATATAAAAGACGATCGCACAGAAGTGAAGACTGTAACGCAGCATTTATTAGCTGGCGGTTACTTAGTTGTACTAGCTCCCGCACATCAGTGGCTATTCACGCCATTCGATCGAGCTATAGGACACTATCGACGCTATAACAAGCAAAGTTTAGCATCCACCATCCCCAGAAGCCTTAATTGTATTCAGCTGATTTATCTCGACTCCATCGGATTACTCGCCTCATTAGGCAACCGTTTCGTGTTGAAAAGTAAAACGCCGACAAAACAGCAGATACAACTTTGGGATAAAGTCATGATACCTTTATCTAGAAACATCGATCCAGTTTTGCAATATTCTTTAGGTAAATCTGTTTTAGGAATATGGCAAAAACAGAGCTGATAGACTACGAGTCTGAGGTTACACGTACTAAGCCTATCCGAGACAACTATTCTAGCTTGCGAAGGTAGGCTTTGTCTGTGTAGCTGCTACTTCTAATCGCTGAAAGAATGAATAGCTTCAAAGTAAAAAATAAACCGATGCCAAAGACGATTCGCTCTCCGATCGTCGCAACTCAAATTGTAATTCTTATTTGCCTTTGTCTAGCATTTAGCGTTCTAGTTATTAAAGATTTTTACCACCCGCTAACCGGATTTACTGGTCCAGGACTTCCAGGCTATCCAGATTCAACTGTCAATAAAGAATATGTAGACCTGTGGGAATATACAGGTTTTTATTTTGCCAAAAATTTTGATTTTTTTCCCCTACCTCATCTAAATTTAACTAACAATCAAGCTTTCTATCCTTACGGAACCAATAGCGTGTTTCAGCCTTGGGGAATTGAGAAAGATCTATTTTACGCTGGACTTTATTCTCTATTTCAAACTGGTCCTTGGTTGCAGCTTTATTATTTACTTTCAATCGCAGTTACGGTAGTTTTTACTTTTTTTCTGCTCCGAAAAGACTACGGCTTATATCGCGCTGCTGGTGCTGGTTTTATTGCTGCTTTTTTTAACTTTTACGCGATCGCAAAATATCCTCAGCACGTCGGTTACGCAATCTTACACTGGACAATTCTCAGTTTTTTTGCTGACTTTCTCATCGTCAAACGAGTGGTCATGAGGCAACACGTATCTCTAAGATTGATTCTACTTAGGGTGTGTTTGCTCGTCTTATCTCTCGGTCAAGATTTGGGATATGTTGCTGGTTATGCATTGACATCCTTTACGGTTTCTATACTTTATATTATTGCTCTCAATATTCATAGATATTTAATTAAAAAAGAAGTCAAAATCAAAAAAATCCTGCGACTGCAACTTTTAAGTTACAAAAGAGACTTCTTTACTCATCCCAAAACTAGTTTAATCTTATTAGCTATAATTGCGATCGCCAGTTATATATACCTACCTTTGGTTCTGCAAATTGGCAAAGCGGCTAAAAGTTTAAGCGATACAGGAGATTTTTATGGTGCTTGGTGGACGAATCCAGCGCGACTAATAATACCATTTTTTCCTTTTCTCAACCCAGGACAGAATTATGCCAACTTCTTTTTAGACTCAACAGAAGCTTTTTTTGATGGGAGTCCTGGTTGGTTTTTATTAATAGTAGGAACTGTAGGCTTGTGGCAAGCTAGGAAACACATTGGCATCTTTGTTCCCTTACTAATTATTCTCTTATTCTGCCTGCTCTACCATCCCACTTTTCTACCAACTTTAAAAATCTTTCCTTGGTTTAGCTTCAATCGCGTTAGCGGACGTAGCACGCTAGTTTATGCCGTAATTTTTTGCATTTTTGCTTTAGGAATTAATTTAGAACATTGGCGTTCCTTCGGTAAAAAGTTCTTAGCTGTTGTATTAGTTCTACTAGCTTGTACTGAACTTTACACTGCTTATTCGTATAAAGCTTACTACCAACCCGCTTCACTAAATGAAAATTTTTACGCCTATATGAATTATATCAAGGAGCAGCCAGGGGAAGCAGTGTTAGATTTTCCCTTCTGCGTTCATGGTGGTAATGGAATTGGTCCTTGCCCTTATTATGTCCATAACAGCGGTATTTTTACCTTAAGACGATTCCATGAGAAAAAAGTTATGGGACAGTATTTCGGACGCTTACACCCATCTCAAGCAGAACCTTACATTGCAGCAGGCTGGGATAAATTACTCGCACCAGACACGCAAAAGAAAACGTCAATTCCACAAGTAAAATGTTTCCGTTCTGATGAGTGGTCATTTTTTACAGATTTTTATAAACTGAACGATTTTGCTGGAATTAATTTATATACAGATTTACTCACGAAAGACTGTACTCAAGAATTTTACGGTCGTTTTGGCGTGCCAACAATGGTGACAGAAGCACCTACGGGAGGAAGAATAGAATTTATTCCTAAATCTACTAATTGGCAACTTCAAGTTAATTCAGATTTAGGTACTAGCTTAAAATTTCAACCTTTATTAGATAGTTCTGAGACAAATTTACTGCAAAATAGCGCGCCCTATAGTTTGAATTTAACTGGATTGGAGAGAATTACTAAAGATGAACAACAGAATAAGTTTCGCTGGGGATTAGGAGAAAAAACAGAAGTGACTTTCCATTTATCTGTTCCTCAAGATTTAGTGTTGACATATAGTTTTGACAATCCGATTAGCCCTCAAGATATAATTGTAGAGATTGATGGCATACAGATAGAAAGAATTGCTCCGATTAAAGTTGGCGATCGCGTTCAACGTCAACTGAAATTTCAAGGAATTGCCGGACAGAATACTATTACATTTAAGTATCAAAATCGCAGTTCCTTTTTTGATGTCTTGCAATATGCCATGAAGCATGAAAATTTAGAAATTAAACCGCTGCCACTCGAAGCACAGTACGGTAACTGGAAATCGCAGCGATCGATCCGATTTCGGCAGCTTTCAATTCAACCAGTCAAAGAAAATAGGAGTCAAAAGGCATAAAAATTTGCATGAGGTATATGTATTTGTAGGGGCGCACAACTGTGCGCCCCTACTGTATTGTATCTAGATGGAAATCGCTATATTCGCGTGTTTCTATAGTTTCTAACAATTAGGAATTAATTTTGCGCAAATAAATACAATGGCGCATACCGTGGCTTAAAGGAGTGGTAAAGTTTTCAATTTTTTCAATTTTTCCGTTTAATTTTTTTACAGTATATTCTAAAGTTGCTTCTTCTTCTTTTGTCCAATTACCTCGATATAAAATAGCTAATCCCTCCGTTTTGAGAAAAGGTAAAGCGTAATTTGCACAAACATCAGTCGCCGCCACAGCTCTAACTAAAGCTATGTCATAACTGCTATACTGTTGGGGTTGCTTGTTGATATTTTCAGCCCTACCAACTAAAGTTCGAGCATTTTGCAGGCTCATTTCAGTCATTAAAGAATTCAGAAAAGCAACTTTTTTCTGCGTAGAATCGAGTAAAGTCACCTCAGCATCAGGTAAAGCGATCGCTACAGGAATTCCAGGAAAACCAGCCCCCGTACCAATATCGATTATCTTATGTAGGGGCGCACAGCTGTGCGCCCCTACATAATTTGTTGGCAATAAAGATACAATCCCCCGCAAAGAGTCCCATAGATGCTTTTCCCAAAACTCTTCTGGTGCAGTAATGCGAGTCAAATTTAATTTTTGATTACCAATAACGATTGCTTCATAAAGCTGCTGAAATTGCACTTGTTGTGCGATACTAGGCTGCCAATTTAAAGTTTGCTGCCAAATCTCATGCATTTCCGGCAACACAGAGGGATGAGACTCTTCCATAAAAGATTTAAATTATCACTGCTGATTCCAACTTCTGTACGGGCGGGTTTAGCAAATGAATTGACAACCTTATCTGTAAATCTTCGGTCAAAACCCGCCCCTACCTATACTTACGCTTATACTACTTGATGCGGTTCGATCGCCAACGGTGCTGTAGGATAAATTTCACCGTGCTGAATCGACCAACAGCGATCGGCGATCGCTAATAAATCTCCTGCATCGTGAGTTACAACTAACAGCGTCCGTTGTTGCTTAAGTTGGGATAATAAATGAACTAGCTGCCTGCGCATCGACCAATCTAAACCAGCCGTAGGCTCGTCTAATAAAAGCAGTGCGGGTTTGCGAATCAACTGAACCGACATAGCCAAGCGGCGTTGCTGTCCACCGCTGAGAACTTGTGGTGGTGTGTGTAGGGGCAAATTCTCCAAACCGACATCTGATAAAGCTTGTTTGACTCGTTCCGAACCTAATTCGGGATGTCCCAAGCGTAATTCTTCTAAAATTGTACCACCGCAGAAATGACGCTCTGGAAACTGAAATACCAATCCTGCTAACTCTTGTAAATTTTCTGGTTGTAATTCTTGCGTTCCCCAACTTACGTTACCTGCAGTTGGCGATACCAACCCCGATAAGATTTCTAATAACGTACTCTTGCCAGAACCACTAGGACCAATAATCAATCCCAACTGCTGGGGTGCTAACTCTAGGTCGATCGATTTTAAAATAGCTGTTGAACTAGCTGGGGGGTGATAAGTCAGATTTTTCAGATAAAGCATCAGTTAAATATACCAACAAACATTAACGGACATTCGGCAGCGCTAAATATACCAAGTATAATTCTGCCTAGATTCTGGCAAACAGACGTTAATACCGAGCGATAGCTGCAACTTCCCTACCGGGGATTCGTCTATTTCAGTTATCAGTTATCAGTTATCAGTAGAAAGCGACTTGTGACTTCTCCCTTGTCCTCCTTGTCCTCCTTGTCCTCCTTGTTCTCCTTGTCTCAGCCCCTAACTCCTATGATCAGGCAAATCTTTAGTGCGATCGCACTTTCAACTACACTCACTCTTTACCTCATTTCTCCGACTCTGGCTCAAGATCCCTTTCGTGCTACGAATCAAAGACCGATTGGCGAAAAAACTGAAGCCGCTTTTAGAGCCATGTTCGAGCAGGGAGATTACATTTCAGCAGATCGCTATCTCAAGGCAATTTCAGGTAACGAGCAGCAAGAGCCTTTAGCTTATGCCATGAAAGCTTCCCTTGCTTACGTCCTCAACGAGGACTACAATTCTTTAGGCAACTATGGCAAAAAGACATTAGACACGGCTCGCCAACTAACACCAACAGACCCGTTGCGAGGTAACTTATACTCAGCAGTCGGTCATTTTTTATTGGGTGCATCTGCTTTGTTTCGAGAAGGGACAGTGAAGGGAACGCCGCAGGCTTTGGCAGAATTAAGGCAAGTCTACGAGTACATGGACAAAGCTGAAGCGATCTCCTCTACAGACCCCGAATTAAACTTGCTGCGGGGATACATGGACTTAATGGTATCTGTCAATCTGCCCTTTTCCAACCCAGAACAAGCAATTGGGCGCTTGCAAAGGTTTGCCGGACCTAAGTATTTATCCGAAAGGGGTGTAGCGGTTGGCTATCGAGATTTGAAAAAATTTCCCCAAGCCATAGAAGCTGTAGATAGAGCGATGAAAGCGAGTAATAGCAACCCAGAGTTGTATTATCTTAAAGGACAAATTCTCTCGACTTATGGCAATCAGCAAAAAAGTGCAGCCATGTTACAGGAATCGGTGAAGAATTTCGATTTAGCGATCGCCAAAAAAGACCAACTCCCACCCGACTTAGTAAAACAAATCGAGCGAGAGAGACGCAAGGCAGCTCAACGGCTAAGTGTAGTAGCGCAGCAAAAATAAATAATGGTAGTTGGTAGTTGTTGGCTATTGTCTTTTCACTTACGACTTACGACTTACGACTTTCCGATTACCCATTACCCATTACCCAATCAAAATGCAAGTTCAATTTCGCGAATTTAACCCCTTTGATGTCTGGTTTTGGATCGAGTTTAGTAATGTACCTGCCCCGATGGAAAAGCAGTATGTTGAGGAAGTGTTTCAGTCCTGGTTTTATCTAGGAAAATTAGGTGGGTTCAATGCCGAAAATTTGCAAGTTCAAGAAGAAGGATTAGATCTCAGCTACATGGAATATGACACGCAGCAGGCTGATGATAGCATGATGGCGCTGATGCACAACATGGGTGAATTTGAGTATCAAGGAACTTGGGCGCGCTGCTGGTTCGATCTAGGTACGAGCGACGCAATCGCGATCGATATTCTCATTAATTCTCTCCGGCAATTGAGTCAAGAATACGTTAGTATCGAACGGCTATATATTGGTGGTGAAAATGACGATTGGACTGTAGAAGATAATGACGAAGATCGTTCTAGATTTATTTACGATGGGAATTAAAAGTTCATATGCATAAACCAGGAGAAATCCGAGTTTTAGCTTTGGGAATTGTCCGTCAGGGCGATCGCGTTTTTATTTCTGAAGGTTACGATCCGGTAAAACAACAAACTTTTTATCGCGCTTTGGGCGGTGGCGTAGAGTTTGGAGAGACAAGTCTTGAAGCTCTACAACGAGAATTTCAAGAGGAACTTCAAGCAGAAATTAAAAATATAAAATACCTCGATTGTCAAGAAAATTTATTTATCTTTAACGGACAACCAGGTCATGAAATTTTATTTGTTTATGAATGCGATTTCGTCGATCCAAAGTTTTATCAAATTGAAGAAATAACCTTTATGGAGAAAAAGCGCAAAAAACGTGCTCTTTGGGTAGAATGCGATCGGGTTAAATCGGGAGAATTAAGACTTGTGCCAGAACAATTTTTTAAGTATCTGTCATAAAGTTTGACATAAAAAATAAAACCCGCCTTAGCAGGTTTTATCTATAATAATACGCTTGCAAATAACGCCGAAATGAAGACTTAATTAGCGAAACATACTGCTAACAGAACTATCTTCGTGAATCCGCCAGATAGTTTCTCCTAACAAATTAGCTACGCAAAGCACAGTTAATTGTTGAAAACGCGCTTCTTGAGGAATGGGAATCGTATTCGTGACGATCACCTCTTCAAACAATCCGCTAGACAACCGCTCAACTGCCGGAGGTGAAAATACTGCATGGGTAGCACAAGCATACACCTGACGCGCCCCTTCTTGACGCAGTAACCGCGCTCCTTCCGAGATCGTCCCGCCAGTATCGATCATGTCATCGACTAGCACGGCTGTCTTACCAGCCACATCGCCAATCACATTCAATACCTCAGCGACATTATGAGCCTGACGGCGTTTGTCAATAATTGCCAGTGGTGCATCGTCGAGTTTTTTGGCAAATGCCCGCGCCCTTGCCACACCCCCAACATCTGGGGAAACAACTACGATATCAGTGAGTTGCTTACTTGCTAAATAATCAATAATGACTGGAGAGCCATAAACGTGATCGAAGGGAATATCAAAATATCCTTGGATCTGTGCTGAATGTAAATCCATTGCCAGAACTCGGCTGGCTCCTGATTCAGCGATTAAGTTAGCTACTAACTTCGCCGTAATTGATTCCCGCCCTGCCGTTTTGCGGTCTGCCCTGGCATAGCCATAATAAGGCAGTACCGCTGTAATTTGCCTTGCCGATGCTCGCCGACAGGCATCAATCATGATTGCTAATTCCATGAAGTGATCGTTGACGGGATTGCACGTTGGTTGCAATAAATAAACATCGCAACCGCGAATCGATTCTTGAATTTGAATATACAATTCGCCGTCAGCAAATCGCTTGCGAATCATCGGACCCAAATCCATGCCCAGGTAACGAGCAACTTCCTGGGCTAAAGGTACGTTGGCAGAGCCAGAAAATAATCTCAGTCGGTTGTTATCTGCAACTGCGATCGGAGCAGGTTGCAATTTCAAAGTTGCCGATCGTAGCACGGTAATCCTCGAAGCGCGATCGCTTCCATCTTATCATTTGAGAATCGGGTGTTTCCTAGAAAAATTTTTGGAAATTCAATTATTAAGCATATATGAAATTAGGTAAAAATTTAACAATTTTTTAGTCAGATTTAGTGAAATCTTGGAAAGACTGCGATCGCTGTTATGGCGATCGGATAAACTTACCGCTAAACCTTAAGTAGAACTACTTAGATTCTCTGCACGTAGCTCTGCCAAGCGGAGAAACCTATTTATATGTGCTATGCGTCAATGTGTTATGTGTCAAAAATCAGATGGTAATAGCTATAACAGGAGAGAGGTCGGCAATCCTTCAACGTGGAAGCAGCAGATATAGTTAATGAAATGGCAAAATCGATGCAGAAAACCTTCGCTTGCTAACCCAAAATCAAATTCCTGCCTTTAGACATCCTGCTTGAGACTATGAATCAATCTCCCCTACAACCTCCGCTCCAGCTTAGTACTGTTCTGCAAAATCGCTATCGTGTCGATCGGGTTCTAGGTCAGGGGGGGTTTGGACGAACCTATTTGGCAGAAGATCTCGGGCGGTTTAACGAGTTGTGCGCTTTAAAAGAATTAATTCCAGCGCAGGCGGACAATTATGCCTTAGAAAAGTCCCAGCAACTCTTTCAACGTGAAGCAGCAATTCTCTATCAAATTCAACATCCGCAAGTCCCACAGTTTCGCGCCACTTTTGAAGAAGATCGGCGTTTATTTTTGGTACAGGATTATGTGGCTGGGAAAACCTATAGAACCCTATTGGATCAATATCAGGCTAACGGGCAAACTTTTTCCGAAGCAGAGGTTTTCCATCTACTCAAACAACTACTACCTGTTCTCGCCCACATTCACGCGCGTGGTATTATCCATCGCGATATTTCTCCAGATAATATTATTTTGCGGGAAAGCGATGCTAAACCCGTTTTAATTGATTTTGGTGTCGTTAAAGAATTAGCGACCCGCCTTCAGTCTTCCAATAGTACTCCAGCTCAAGCAACCACAGTAGGAAAACTAGGTTATGCTCCCAGCGAACAAATTCAAACTGGCAGAGCTTATCCCAGCAGCGATCTTTATGCCTTAGCCGTAACCGCAGTCGTACTCCTGACAGGTCGAGAGCCACAGGAATTATTTGACGATCTCACATTAGTCTGGCACTGGCAGCGGTGGGCGACAGTCATGCCTAGATTTGCTCAGATATTAAACCGGATGTTAAGTTACAAGCCAAACGATCGCTACCAAAATGTAGCCGAAGTTGCCAAAGCGCTGCAAGCGATCGAATCCCAAATTGCTCAGTCGCCTGCCGCACCAATTTCAACAGTACAAACTTTGGCTGTTGCTAGCAATCCCGACCTCGTTGCATCCTCTATCAAATCCAATCCAGTTATTACCACCTCTAAAAATCGCTGGAATCAAACTTGGTTAATCGTGCCAATCTTAATGCTCGTCGCTGTTTTAGCTGGAATTGGCGGTTGGGCGATTATGTCTGCTATGCTCGGTCGCAATCCTGAGCGATCGCAACCCCCCACACCGCAGAATTTTCCTTCACCAGTCGTTCCCAGCGCCCAACAGACACCCACACCCGATTCTCCCACTCCCTTTGCTACGCCAACACCCACACTCGACCAATCGCCAGTCGTATACAGTCAGGCGCTCAATTTAGTCCCAGGTAGCAGCAGCGACGTTACAGGTAGCCTGAGAACTAATGTTACGGTTAACTACACGTTTGTTGCCGAACGAGGGCAACAACTGAGTGCGGCATTGGCACAAGAAGGGGTATTACTTACAGTATTAGGACCAGATAAACAAGCGATCGCCGATGCCAGCCAGGTGACGAGCTATCAAGGTACGCTACCATCAACCGGAATTTATACGGTTCAACTGACTCCCGCGCCTGGTGTTGATGAAAGTCAATACCAACTGAATTTAAGTTTGGCAAGTGCAGCTACACCCACACCCACACCATCACTACCTGCCTCATCTCCGACTAGTCCCGGGGTAGAAGTTCCTACGGCTGAAACAGAAACGATTAACTTTGCCGAGGGACAGAGTAGAACGCAGGTGTCAGGTCGTACCAGCAGGCAGCAAATTCAGCGCTATCTGGTCAATTTGGAGGAAGGACAGCAGTTATCGGTCATTGTGACGAAAGGAGCAGTAACCTTAGACGTGCGCGATCCCGATGGCAATGTATTAAAGGGAAAAAATGAATTTCACTGGCAAGGACGAGTACAGCGTAGCGGACAATATCAGATAGATGTCGTGCCACTGGCTAATAACGAGGTTGAGTTTGGGGCGAATGTGGGGGTGTATAAGTAGGGAGCAAGGAGTCGTAGGGGCGGGTTTAGCAGATGACTTGCGGCTGACATCAATAAATCTTTGCTCAAAATCCGCCCGTACAGGGGTGTCGGGAGTAGAATCGATCTAAAATCTCAAATCTAAAATGATAATTCTGATCGCGGGGACTGATACGGAAGTTGGCAAAACAGTTCTGACTACGGCTTTGACCGCCTACGGGCAGAAATATCAACCTCAGCGTGCTGTGGGTATGATGAAGTTGATCCAAGCAGGAGTGGGCGATCGCGAGTTGTATACTAGTCTATTCTCCCTCGACCAATCACCCCAAGAAATTGCCCCGCTTTATTTTGACGCACCCCTCGCCCCACCTGTAGCCGCTGCGAAAGAAGGGAGAGATATCGATTTAGGTGTTGTTTGGCAAGCTTTACAAAGTCTGCAAGCAAGAAAGGATTGGGTGATTGTCGAGGCGTTAGGCGGTTTAGGTACGCCTGTAACCCAGGAGTTAACCGTTGCCGATTTAGCTGCTTCCTGGCGCTTGCCAACGGTGCTGGTGGTTCCGGTAAAATTGGGGGCGATCGCTCAATCGGTAGCAAATGTCGCCCTAGCAAAGTTATCTCGGATCGATTTGCGCGGCATCGTGCTTAATTGTACCCAGCCGCGTTCTGAGACAGAAATTGCTGAATTGACACCAACTGATTTAATTCAATCTCTGACAAATATTCCTATATTGGGTTGTTTACCTTATTTAGAAGAGCCGAAAGATTTAGATAAATTAGCTCATATAGCTTCGGATTTGGATTTAGAAAGGTTGATGCCTGTGGTAATGGGTAATTGGTAGTTGGCAATTCGGATTTTACTGCTCAAATCTAGGTAAGAAGTATGAGTGCAGCCATGAATCAAAAGATTCAGAAAGACTTTGACCGAATTGCGTTGCTTGAGCAGCCAATGTGGCATCACAATAGCCACTTAAACTGGATATTTCATGCCTTCAAAAACAGAAACAATAAACCAACAATAGAAGCTAGAACAGCCTGGAAAGAACATCTTCGTACAGATAAATATTTGACGCGATCGCAAGTACAATATATTTATAAAAATTCGCTAACGGGAGCAAATGTTAAAGTACACTTATTCTGGCGTTATTCAATAGTTTGGGGAAAATTATAGCAGCAGGGAAACACTAAACAGATGACAGCAAAACAGTTTAAAATCGTCATTGAAAAACATTCTGACGGATATGTTGCCTATCCTATCGGGATTGTAGGTGCAATTGTTGGACAAGGAGAGACTTATGAGGAAGCTTTAGCAGATGTGAAGTCAGCTATTACTTGTTATATTGAAATTTTTGGCGAGACAATGCTAGACGATGCTCCTGTAGAAATTTTTGTTACTGAGGCAGAGGTTGCTGTTTAATGGCAAAATTCCCAGTAGATGCTTCTAAAAGACGAGTAATTAGAGCTTTTGAATTACTGGGTTTTTGTATAGTTCGCGAACGAGAACATATTGTCATGACGAGAAATAATTCAGATGGAACTCAAACGCCACTTGTGATGCCAAACCAACCACAAATTAAAAGCGGTACTTTGAGAGCTATCTGTACTCAAATCGGTATTTCCCGCGAAGAGTTTTTGAGGGCATACAATCAAAGCTAGGATAGCGTTTGTTCTATTTTGCTCAAGGTAATTAACAAAGCGATCGCGTTCAAAATGCTGCAACAGAAACTGATAACTGAATAACTGTCAACTGTCAACTGATAACTGTCAAATGTGGCTCAACCCCTATATGCACGAACGCTCCCAGTGCTAAGCTAACCAGAGAAGCGATCGCAATCAACCAGAAACTCTGACGACTGCTCCAGCGCGTGGCTTGAACGTCTAACCTAACTAGCATACTCGCAGACAAGACGACGAGGATATGAACGAAAATATGCAGCCAGGTAATGATGACAACGCTAAAAAAAGCGATCGTTACAGCAACTAAAAAAGCCTTGCTATCAGATTTAAAACAACTCGCAAAACCGTCTCTGACTTTCGACCACGGAGAGGACACGGCAACAGCCAGTAGCACAGTTGCTACAGCAGCGAGTATCCATAATACCCAGTGACTTTCAAGCGCGGATAGCTGCCAACCGATAATACCATAAGTGGCTAGCAGCAAAGCTAGAGAAATCCAGGGAAACTTTTTAATTGCGATCGCATTACGTCTCATTTTAGGGAAAATTACTCAGATATATATTCTCTCACCTAGTTTCCTGCTATGGGCGATCGATCTTTACTGGTATTGTGATGCAAGCGAGCAAATTTTTGGTATGATTTACAAAAATTAATAAGATTTGATTGACAAATAGCAAAGATTACAGTGCAAGAACAAAATCTGGTGTTTCTACATCATCACCTGGCAGTGGCAAAACCACTCACGCCTATATAGAAGCCTAGTCCAGAACTGTAGCCCAAAAGTACAGTTAGAGCTATGGGCAACAGTACCTACGATTGCTCCCGATTATGACTGACCAAATTGTGACTTGCCAAATTGTGACTTGCCGAACTGTGTCAGAAAAACCTCTCCCAGCGTCCCGTTGAATTAAGGAATTCTCATGAACCAACTTGTTAGAGCTGAACGCATCTGCTTAATTGGTCATATTGCATCAAAAGCCTTTGGACTAGCAGGATTATTGCTAGTCGTGCCTCATGCTGAAGCAATTTTAAGCGCGATCGCTGCTTCAGGACAAAACGTTTTCCAGTGGAGCGTAGAGCGATCGATGGCAGGGGGTGGAGTGATCGATATCCTGTTTGGATTAATTGCCGTCTCCATTTATGCCTATCGAACGCTAGGAATAAAACTGTGGTTGACGTTTATGCTGCCAGCAGTGTGTATTTCTTTAAGCAGTGAATTACTGGGAACGGGTACGGGCTTTCCCTTTGGAGACTACAGCTACTTGAGTGGCTTGGGTTATAAAATTGCTGGGTTAGTGCCATTTACCATTCCCTTATCTTGGTTCTATATGGGGCTTTCGGCTTACCTGATCGCCCGGGTAGCCCTACAAACAGTAAAACCGATGTGGTTGCGTCATGTGGGAGCTGTGCTGTTAGGCGCGATGCTATTTACCTCATGGGATTTTGCCCTCGAACCAGCCATGAGTCAGACGAGCTTCCCTTTCTGGTATTGGCATCAACCAGGGGCTTTCTTTGGCACGCCGTATCAAAATTATGCTGGTTGGTTCGGTACGAGCGCCCTATTTATGGCAGTCGCTGCCTTTCTGTGGGGCAAAGTGTCGCTGCAACTCAAGCGATCGCAATTGAACATTCCTTTGGTGGTATACCTTAGTAATGTTGCCTTCGCAGCAGGGATTAGCTTAGCAGGGGGATACTGGCTACCTGTGTCCTTAAGCATCGTTTTTGGAGTCATACCCGCCCTACTACTATGGTGGATGGCGCAACCAAATGTGACAAAACCTGCAATGGAAGAGACCCACGGTATGAGTGTCGCTCCTATAGAAGTGGCACTGAAGTAGAAACAACTGGCTACTAGCTAAATATTTATCGTGAATAGCTATTCGCTGGACAATCTGGAGAGCAATTTATCCTGTGGCTGACTGGTCGAACTTAATCAACGGAATATTTCTCGGTCTGTTGCTGCTGCAAGTGCCAGCAGCGGCAATTTTACTATCACGCCTGCTGAGAGGTCCCAGTCGCCATCCTCCCCTGATCCCCCGCACTCCTACACCAGATATGCTAGGTAGCGTTAGTGTCGTCGTACCAACGCTAAATGAAGCGGAACGGATTAATCCCTGTTTGGCAGGATTGAGTCGGCAAAGTTACGAAGTCCGAGAAATTGCGATCGTCGATAGTAACTCTCAGGATGGGACGAGGGAATTAGTTAAAGCCGCCCAACAGCAAGACCCTCGATTTCAGCTGATGACCGATGACCCCCTCCCTCCAAACTGGGTGGGTAGACCTTGGGCGTTACACAACGGTTTTTTGCAGACTTCAGAACAGAGCAAGTGGTTTTTGGGCGTAGATGCAGATACTCAACCGCAACCAGGTTTAGTTGCGAGTTTAGTCCAAACAGCGGAAACTGAGGGGTACGATCTGGTGTCACTCTCGCCTCAGTTCATTCTGAAGTATCCCGGCGAAAGTTGGTTGCAACCAGCATTGTTAATGACGCTGTTATATCGCTTCGATTCTGCTGGTGTGGATGCTCAGGTAGCAGAACGAGTGATGGCGAACGGGCAATGTTTTTTATGTCGTCGTTCTGTGCTGGCAACTGTAGGCGGCTATACGAGTGCGAGAAATTCATTTTGCGATGATGTCACCTTAGCCAGAAATATTGCTGCTAGCGGCTTCAAGGTAGGGTTTCTCGATGGAGCCAAGGTATTCAAAGTCCGCATGTATGAGGGAGCTAGGGAGACTTGGCAAGAGTGGGGGCGATCGCTCGATCTTAAAGATGCTTCCCCCGCCGCTCAACTCTGGTGCGATCTGTGGCTGCTGTTTTCAGTGCAAGCCCTGCCTTTGCTAGTTCTACCGATCTATTTTCTACTCCCGATTCCCGACTCCCTAGTACGGGCGCACAGCTGTGCGCCCCTACCGACTCCCTCTCTCTTATTGGGATTAAATGCTTTCCTACTGGCGATCCGCTTCGCCCTCTTATTTGCGATCGCCCCTTCCTACGATCGCAGCCAAGCTAAGGGAGGTTGGTTATTTTGGCTGTCTCCCTTAGCCGATCCGCTAGCGGTGTTGAGAATTTTCCTCTCGGCGTTTCGCACTCCTACTCAGTGGCGTGGTCGGAGTTATCATCAGGATTAATTGCATCGACGCGTTCTAATTCCCAAAGAATTTGGTTGCCTTCTCGTCGTACGCGAGAGACAATCCAGTTGCGCCAACGCCATTCTTCTCCTCGGCTGGTGACGGCGCTAGCGTGGACATCCATCAAATCTGCTAGTTCGGAACTGGTAATAAGATAGCCTTTAGTGGCAATTTCATCGGCGCTCCGCAGTGTTTCTAATAGATTGCGGAGTTGAGCCACCCTGACTTCGCGGGGTAATTCTTCGTTGCTGATAGATGAAGGAGTAGACGAATCAATCATAGAAGTGTTTGAGGCAAGGTGGCTATTTGTATTTGACTTGTCAATTATCAGCTCGTTGCTGGAAAAATCAGCTACTTCTGATACAGAGGCGAGAAAATTTGGAGCGTCGGTAGCTTTGGAGTTGGAGGCGGGTTGCTGCTGCAAATGAGGTGGTTTCCCACTCGCGAAAGCACGGGCGATCGCGTCACAGCGCTCGTTGCCAATAATACCAGCATGACCGCGAACGTGTCGCCACTCTATAGAGGGATGGTTAAGTCGATCTAGCGTTTCCCACAGGTCTTGATTGAGGACGGGTTTGCCTTGGGCAGTTTTCCAGCCTTTCTTTTTCCATCCTTTAACCCACTTGGTGACACCGTTGATTAAGTATTCGCTATCTGTATGGATAGTAACGGGTAACGATCGGTTGGATTCTGCGATGAGTTGAAGGGCTGCGATCGCCGCTTGCATTTCCATCCGGTTGTTAGTCGTTTGAGCGGCACTACCACCGATTTCGTGCAGCGAACCATCAGTAAAATAGACAACAGCAGCCCAGCCACCGGGACCGGGATTGCCCGTACAGGCTCCATCTGTATAGATGCTTTGGATGTTAGCAGATATCGGCATGGATGAGAGAGCAAACCATGAAAATGCAAAGGAAAGCGACTTATTACGTTAGCACAATAAAATTATCTGTGTAGTAACGCTCGGCGAGTCAAACTAGGCAAGGGTGGGGTAGTTACGATAATTCTATGAGCGTAGAGCAATAGATTTTCTTAATTTCTGTGTGAGGACGATCGCATTTTTTGGAGTTGTTAAATGGGAGAAAAGTCCTCATAAGAGAGAATAAAAAATAACGATTTTTATCCTAAATCAACCGTGTCTTCGCTCATTATTAGAACATTTTTGACTTTATTTGTCGTCATCGACCCCATCGGCTTAGCACCGATTTTCGTCACATTAGCCGGAAGTCGTTCTTCTCACGAGCAAATTAAAATTGCCCGAAAAGCAGTTTTAGTCGCTGGCGGAATTGTCTTAGCTTTTGCTTTAGTAGGTTCTCTATTACTGAGTTACTTACACATCAGTATTGAAGCTTTTCAGGTTGCGGCTGGGGTATTACTATTTAAAATTGCGGTAGACATGGTATTTGCGCAACGGGAACGCGAAACAGAAGCAGAAGAAAAAGAGGCACAGCTCAGACAAGATATCAGCGTTTTTCCCCTAGCAATTCCGCTCATTGCTGGTCCCGGTACTTTGGCTAGCGTACTGATTTTGGTGAATGAGGCTAGCACCTATACTCTCGGTTTAGTTATTGTATTAGCGATCGCCGCAGTTGTACTATTAACTGCCTATATTTTTCTCTGTCTGTCACCCCGCCTAGCACGAATTTTGGGACAAACGGGAGTGAATGTCGTCACGCGGGTTTTGGGAGTTTTACTAGCAGCTTTAGCCGTACAGTATATTGCTAACGGGATTACTGTTTTACTTAAAAGTGCTTTGAATAATTCTTAAATTAGTAAGTATTGAGCAGGGGCGCACGGCTGTGCGCCCCTGCAGTAGTAGGTAGCATCGAATCTATCTTTTGAGTGATGATTTATTAGAGACGATCGCTATCATGTAGACGGAGCAAAATAATGTTACGTTTTGCGATCGGCGATCGCGAGTTTGTATTTTACGCCACCACTTGTTAGCTAGAAATGCGGAGCAGAAGCTATTTATGATACTCGAACAACACATAAAATTAGAAGAGCTGATTTCTAGCTCAGAATCACCAGTTTTAGCTGTATTTTCTGCTCCTGGCTGCGGTCCCTCTCGATTGCTAGATGCTGTTTTAGCAGATGCAATCTCTCATTTGCCGCAAAAGCCACAAATTGTCAGAATTGACAGCGAACAAAATTCAGCTTTGTCCGATCGATATCAAGTTCATGCATTGCCTACGCTATTAATTTTTAAAAACGGGCAGTTAATAGGAAGAATTGAAGAAGAGAGGATAGAAGATTTACTGCCAGCTGCGCACCTACTGCAACGTTTACAGGCAATATTTTGAGTAGAGGCACAAAACATGCCTCTACTCAATACGGTAAGCTTTTAGGAACACTATGCTCCAGTCCAAGTCACTGGAGGTAAAGGTAATTGTTCGTCCATCTGAGCTGACTGAGAAACTTGTTGCATACTTGCCGAGAGCCAAACAAACAACTCTTTAAAGTTTAGCCCTTTAAGTTTGAGGGGATCGCGCACGGAAATTTGACTGAGGCGACTCAGATCCGCCGCTTCTACACCAACAGCAAAGAAGGCTACGTGCTTGTTTGCTTCATCATCTCTAATCCTTTGAGTGGCTTGCTCGATCAATTCCTCGGCTTCTCCTTGAGGTTCGCCATCGGTGATCAAAAATAGCCACGGACGGTAGTAGGAAACTCCATGTTCGCGGTACAATGCTTTGCGAATCTGAAGCATATCCAATCCCCGCAAAATTGCTTCACCCATGTGTGTTAAGCCTTTCGCTTTCAGTACGGGTGGTTGAAAATCGTCAGCCGTGACAAAATCTTGAACAATTTCAACATCGCTATTAAACGTGACGATCGCCACTTCGACTCGCTTTTTTGCTAAGCTATCGCGATCGAGTTCTTGTTGAAAAGTTCGTAAGCCTTCATTTAAAGCATCCAGTGGTTCCCCTTTCATAGAACCAGAAGTATCGAGCAGCAAAATGCACGGACAACGGGGTTCTGGATTTTCGGCAAACTCAACTGCATCTTCTAGAATCGATGGTGTCGTACCATTACCAGCGGATTTGGACAGTAGCGATCGCGGATTCCAAACTTTCATGAAGCACCTCCAACTTTTTTTGCCTACAAAACTACGTTCGGAAGATAATCTGTGTATTATTTCGTGCTACGGTGACACGAACTGAAAAGCGATCGCTTCATACAATTCATACAACAAAAGGGGTTGCTAATGCATTCTGAAAAAACGACCGCCTGATATTGAGTATATTTTATGACTCAATTAAGCTTAATAAATTGCTATTGAAGACTTCAAGCCAAGGAGTAGCGATTTCGGAAACAAAGCTAAATTGATTTTGTTGCTGAAGTATGGGTAAGAAGTAAGATGTATGTTTCCACCATCGTTTCAAAAGAGTCTGTCTTAACTGCTACAAAAGTCTAAAGCCTGCAAACAAAATACTGTGCTTGCAGGCTTGAATCGAGTGAATTCAGTAATTTTTAAGGCTAATGAAGCTGAACACAACTCAATTGCCTTAGATCTAAATGCGTTAGCATTCACGTAGCTTGCTTCTCCGAAGGAGTAGTGTAGCGCAGCGTTTAGCGCAAACGTTGTTATCGCGCTATTTCTCTAGTTCACCCAAAAACCCTTGCCATTTTTGCGCTAATTCTTGCCGCGTGGAAGGTTTGAGCAAGTAGCGGCTGACAAACCAAGCTGAGTAGCCAATCCCAATCAGCTGAAAAGTCGGCTCCAACAGAGGAACATCATTCAACGCATCCATAACAGCTAGTACAACGCGCAGAGAGACAATTGCACCTACAATGAGCAGAATGCTAATAATTGCTTGTCTGTATCTATTAAAGAAATCTTTTAAGATCCCAAACATGTTGGATAAAAATGTCAAGACTTGGGATACGATCCACTCGCCTTTTTTAATAGATTGGGTAGTAGGTGAAAACTGAGATTCTGATGACACAGTGCTTAATGCAGTTGATTCCTCTGGGGAAGTGGGATTTGAATTTTCGATTTGCTGCATTTGGGCTTCCATAGTTAAATTTTGTGAATGTAGCTTGAAAAAATTGCGGCTTTCAGTCGTCAGATACCTTCAATATTATCCCATTCAGTCTAGCAGTCATCTATCGATTGAGTTACGACCAAATACTAACTCGAAAGCAATGCTAGCTCGGCGACAAAATCATTTTGAATTCAAGCGTCATATCTCATTAAAATTTAAGATTCCCTTCCAGAAAACAGGGAACAGGGGGGGGGAAGACGCAAGGTTGCGCTCGGGAGCTGAGGTAGCAAGACAAGTCGCGCATTCGCAATTAATTCCGAATTCCGAATTCCGTCAGCCGAAGGCGAAGCGAAGCGTTATTCCGAATTCTCCTCACGCACCACTAAAAAAATAGCTACCAAATGTAACGGAATGCAAAGTATAATGAGACCGAGTAAATGCTGAACTTAAGGGCAATAACAGTTGATGCGAGTAGCGATCGCTGGGGCAGGACTCGCAGGGCTTTCCTGCGCTAAATATCTGACTGATGTGGGTTATACCCCCATCGTCCTAGAAAGCAGAGATGTACTAGGTGGATTAGTCGCAGCATGGCAAGACGCAGATGGCGACTGGTATGAAACGGGGCTGCACGTCTTTTTTGGGGCATATCCCAACATGTTGCAGCTGTTGAAAGAATTGGGGATTGAAGATCGCTTGCAGTGGAAAAAACACACGATGATCTTCAATCAGCCGGAAAAGCCAGGGACTTACAGTCGCTTTGATTTTCCCAACTTGCCAGCACCCTTCAATGGAATCGCCGCAATTCTGCGGAATAACGACATGCTAACCTGGGGGGAAAAAATTCAACTGGCTAAGGGACTAGTCCCAGCAATGCTGCGGGGACAAAAGTATGTCGAGCAAACCGACAAGTATACCTTCTCTGAGTGGTTGAAGCTTCAAGGTGTGAGCGAAGACGTGCAGCAAGACATCTTTATTGCTGCTTCTAAGTCACTCAATTTCATCAATCCTGACGAAATCTCAGCTACCGTGCTTCTGACGGCTCTCAGCCGCTTTTTGCAGCAAAAAGATGGCTCAAAAATGGCGTTTTTAGACGGTTCTCCGCCAGAGCGCCTGTGTCAACCGATGGTAGATTGCATTACTAAACGCGGTGGCGAAGTGCGGTTGAATGCGCCTCTTAAGGAAATCTTACTGAACCCCGATGGTACGGTAAAGGGATTTGCTATCAGAGGCTTGAACGGTGCAGCTGACTATGTAGAAACAGCAGATTTATACGTCAGTGCCACATCCGTAGACGTGCTGAAAAAATTGATTCCAACTCCTTGGAAACAATTAGAGTATTTCCAGCAGTTAAACGGGTTAGAAGGCGTACCCGTGATTAACATCCAGTTGTGGTTCGATCGCAAATTGACAGATATAGACCAGTTATTATTTTCGCGATCGCCACTGTTAAGCGTATACGCCGACATGAGCAATACTTGTCGCGAATATGCCGATCCCGATCGCTCGATGCTGGAATTAGTCTTGGCTCCGGCTCAAGATTGGATTAACAAATCCGATGAAGAGATTTTACAGGTAACTTTAACAGAGCTAGAAAAATTGTTTCCGCAACACTTTGGCGGCGACAATCCTGCTGGATTGCGAAAATATCATGTCGTAAAAACACCCCGCTCTGTGTACACAGCAACACCAGGACGACAACAATATCGTCCCAGTCAGGTATCGCCAATTAGCAATTTTTACTTATCTGGTAGTTACACCATGCAACCTTATCTAGGTAGTATGGAAGGTGCTGTACTTTCTGGTAAGCTGACAGCGCAGGCAATTGCTAGAGCTGCTAGCGAAGTGAATTCTCAAACCAGTACGCCCACGCTCAATACTCAGCCTGCAACAAATGCTGCAACTGCCTGATTCCCCCTCGTGCATGAAAAAGCTCGCCTCTGTGGAGGATTCCTACGAACTGTGTCGCCAAATCACGGCAAAGTATGCCAAGACATTCTATCCTGGCACGCTACTGATGAAAGAGGCAAAGCGCCGACGAGCTATGTGGGCAATTTATGCCTGGTGTCGCCGCACTGATGAATTAGTTGATGGTCCGGCTGCTGCCATTACCACCCTAGAAACTTTAGATCGGTGGGAGCAGCATCTAGAATCGGTGTTTGCGGGTAATCCCTTGGAAGACTACGATGTGGCGTTGGTTGATGCTTTGCAGAACTTCCCACTAGAGATTCAGCCGTTTCGAGATATGATTGCCGGACAGCGCATGGATTTGTGCTGGAGCCGCTATAAAACTTTTGAAGAGTTGCATCTGTACTGTTATCGCGTTGCCGGAACGGTAGGTTTGATGTCCACAGCAGTCATGGGTGTAGATACCACAAGAGACACGGCAGCTTGGAATCAGGAAAAAGAACCGTATATTCCCACAGATGAAGCGATCGCCTTGGGGATTGCTAGTCAACTGACTAATATTCTGCGAGATGTTGGGGAAGATGCAAGACGAGGCAGAATTTACATCCCTTTAGAAGATTTAGCCAAATTTAATTACACTGAGCAAGATTTATTTAACGGAGTGGTTGACGATCGCTGGCGAGAACTCGTACGCTTTCAAATTCGTAGGACACGCGAGATTTATGCTAAGGCAGAAAAGGGAATCAGCTATCTAGCTCCTAGCGCTCGTTTGCCTGTATGGTCAGCCTTGATACTTTACAGTCAAATTTTGGATCGAATCGAACGCAACCAATACGACGTGTTTCGGCAAAGGGCGTATGTTCCTAATTTGCAAAAGCTCTGTTCCCTACCAACAGCCTTGCTACGGGCGCAAGTGCTTTAATGAGGGAGCAGGGAGTAGGGAAAGAAAAGACAAGGAAGACAAGGGGGACAAGGGAGCAATTCTTCTAGTCACTAGCCACCAACCACTAGTCACTGATAACTGTAAATCTTAACCAGAGATAGGGATAAAACCTCGCTACGGCGTGGTAGATTTTTGGCTGTTGCCTGCTGTTACCATTCGATAATCTATGCCGACTTTTCCCAGAGCCGCTGGAATTTTGCTGCATCCGACTTCCCTACCTGGTCGCTTTGGTATTGGCGACCTCGGTTTAGCTGCCTACCGTTTGATAGATTTTTTAAGCAATAGCTACCAGCAACTCTGGCAGGTCTTACCTTTGGGACCTACGGGCTATGGTAATTCTCCCTATATGTGCTATTCAGCAATGGCGGGAAATCCGTTGTTAATTAGCCCAGAACAATTACAAGAAAATGGGTTGCTCAGTCAAGAAGATCTTGCCAATTTACCTGAGTTCGAGAGCGATCGCGTAGAATACGATCGCGCGATTGAAATTAAAATTCCTTTACTGCGTAAAGCCTGCGAAAATTTTCGCAATACCGCCTCAGAGTTACAGCAGCAAGAATTTGCTGGCTTTTGTAGAGCCAAAGCCTACTGGCTAGATGACTACGCCCTATTTATGGCGCTCAAAGATGCCTTAGAGGGTAAGAGTTGGTACGACTGGGAACCAGAAATCGCCCGCCGTCAGCCCCAAGCAATGGAAAAATGGCGACAGCAGTTAGATGGCGAAATTTTTTATCAAAAATTCATCCAGTTTGAATTTTTCCAGCAGTGGTCAAAACTGAAGCGCTATGCCAACATGCACGGCATTCAAATTATTGGCGATATCCCCATCTACGTAGCGCATGACAGTGCTGATGTCTGGGCAAACCCCGAAATCTTCTGTCTAGATGAGGAAACGGGTGCGGCGGCTCTAATGGCGGGAGTTCCGCCCGATTATTTTAGCGCCACGGGGCAATTGTGGGGCAACCCCGTCTATAACTGGCAGGCATTGCAGCAACAACATTTTAAATGGTGGGTGCAGCGATTTGAGGCGATGTTAGATTATGTCGATATCATTCGCATCGACCACTTTAGAGGTTTTGAGTCGTACTGGGCAGTTAAAGAAGGCGAGACTACCGCAATTAACGGGACTTGGATTGAAGCGCCAGGGGTAGAGTTATTTGAAGCGATCGCCCAGCAGTTGGGTAAGTTACCCGTACTCGCTGAAGACTTGGGAATTATTACTCCAGAAGTAGAAGCATTGCGCGATCGGTTTGAATTCCCAGGCATGAAGATTTTACAATTTGCCTACGGTTCTGATGCTGCAAATCCTTACTTGCCTTTTAATTATCCCCGCAACTGCGTAGTCTACACCGGAACCCACGATAACGATACGAGCGTAGGTTGGTTTAACACCGCATCCGACTACGAAAAACAGAGACTTTTACTTTACATGGGTTGTATTAGTCCTGACGGCATTCATTGGGACTTAATTCGGCTAGCTTTTAGTACTACGGCAAATCAAGCCATTATTCCCTTACAGGATATTTTAGGCTTGGGAAGCGAAGCGAGAATGAACGTCCCCAGTCAAGCTGAAGGTAACTGGGCTTGGCGCTATCAACCCGATGTACTGACACAAGAATTAAGCGATCGTCTGAAGTTATATACCGAATTGTACGGACGCGCCCCGCAGGTGACGCATGGGGGATAGAAGAGGGTGTGGGGTGTGGGGTGTGAGGACAAGGGGGACAAGGGGGACAAGGGGGACAAGGAAGCAGGTGGGCAATTACTGATTACCAATTACCACTCTTCACTGATAACTGACAACTGATAACTGATAATTGAAATGTTTCCCTCTTTTCTCCCCTCTCAAGTGCAGTTGTTGCAACAGCCTGAGTCAATTGCTTTAGCGCAAAAGATCGAACGAAGCGCGATCGCAACTCCCATACATTCTGGGGCGATCGTGACGAGTTTTGTCCGTCAAGGTGAGGGGAACATACCGATCCTATTGCTACATGGTTTTGATAGTTCGGTATTGGAGTTTCGCCGTCTTATCCCGCTTTTAGCAGCACAACATGAAACTTGGGCAGTCGATCTGTTAGGCTTTGGTTTTAGCGATCGCCCACGGGGAATCAATTACAATCCAGAAACAATTAAATCTCATCTTTATGACTTTTGGAAAACTTTAATTGACAAACCAGTTATTTTAGTAGGTGCTTCGATGGGTGGAGCGACGGCGATTGATTTTGTCCTGACTTATCCTCAAGCTGTAAAATACTTGGTATTAATTAATAGTATTGGTTTTAGCGGTGATTTTCCCTTGGGTCAGTTTTTGTTTTTTCCGCTCGATTATTTAGCTGTAGAATTTTGGCGACAGCGAAAAATACAAGCATTGAATTTGGGTACTAGTTTGGGAAAATTGACCTCATTTGAAATCGATGCAATCCGTTGTGCTTTATTACATACAGAAATGTCTGGTTGGTCGGAAGCGATGGTAAGCTTTACGAAAAGCGGCGGTTATGGAGAAATTGCAAATAAAATTGCTAAAGTCGATAAGCCAACTACAATTTTGTGGGGAGATAGAGACGAGACGTTAGGTGTGGCTGATGCGATGAAATTTAAACAAGCGATCGCGCGATCGCAATTAATTTGGTTAAAAAATTGCGGTCACGTTCCTCAAATAGAACAACCGGAAATTATTGCTAATTATATTGGATGTGTTTGAACCACAATATTATCGTCAGAGCGGGTTTTTCAAAAATCTCTACATTATAGGATAAATCATCTCGATAAACCCGCCCCCACAATCTAACATCGCTAGAATAGGCTTATGACTCAAGCTGCATCCGATTCTACCCCTACTAACAGTAGCCCACCACAGCACCCTACATTTATCCTAGTAGACGGGCATTCTTTAGCTTTTCGCTCTTATTTTGCCTTTGCTAAGGGACGAGATGGCGGACTGCGGACGAAAACGGGTATTCCAACGAGTGTTTGTTTTGGTTTCTTGAAATCTTTGCTGGAGGTGATGGCTACCCAGAAGCCAGAAGCAATGGCGATCGCCTTCGATCTAGGTTTACCAACATTTCGCCACGAAGCCGACGACACCTATAAAGCAGATCGTCCCGGGACACCGGAAGATTTCGTCCCCGATTTGAAGAATTTGCATGAATTACTTGCAGGATTGGCAGTCGAGGTCTTGACCGCACCCGGGTTTGAAGCGGATGATATTTTGGGGACTCTAGCGTTACGAGCGAGTGAAGTCGGATATCAGGTAAAGATTTTGACAGGCGATCGCGATTTATTTCAACTTGTCGATCCCGAAAAAGCAATTAGCGTCTTATATCTCAGTACGGCTTTTATTCAGCGCAACAATACTGGTACGGCTGAATTTAGTGTAGAACAAGTACGAGAGAAAATGGGTGTTTCACCATCACAAGTTGTTGATTTTAAAGCTTTGTGTGGCGACCCATCTGATAATATTCCAGGTGTGAGGGGAATCGGGGAAAAAACTGCGATACAACTCCTCAGTACTTATGACAATTTAGATAATATTTATGCTTCAATCGAGCAAATTAAAGGTGCTACTAAAAAGAAGTTAGAAGAAGGCAAAGAAGCAGCTTATCACTCCCGTCATTTAGCGCAAATTGTCTTAAATGTACCGCTAGAAGTTGAGTTAGAAAACTGCAAGCTTAAAGGATTCGATCGCACCATCCTCGAACCAATTTTAGAAAAGTTAGAATTTAGAACTTTCTTAGGAAAAGTCAACCAACTTCAGCAGCAATTTGGCGGCGAGTTTGAAGACAAGGGAGACAAAGAGGACAAGGGAGACAAGGAGGACGATTACCAATTACCAATTACCAATTACCAATCGGATGACGATTTATGGTTTTTCAGTGCAGAAGATACGGAGGTGGCGCAGCAACAATCGCAGTCGCCAATTCAACCCCAAATTATCGATACTGCGGCTAAATTGACGGAATTAGTTAAGAGGTTGCAAAAATATACTGATGCAACTCATCCTGTGGCTTGGGATACGGAAACGACAGATTTAGAACCACGGGATGCAGAATTAGTTGGAATTGGCTGCTGTTGGGGAAATGCATTAGATGACATGGCGTATATTCCAGTCGGTCATCAAGATGGTAATAATTTAGATAAGGCAACAGTTTTAGAACAACTACGTCCGATTTTAGAGAGCGATCGCTATCCAAAAGCGTTACAAAATGCTAAGTTCGATCGCTTAGTTCTACGCTGTCAAGGAATTCAACTAGCTGGAGTTGTTTTCGATCCGTTATTAGCAAGTTATGTCTTGAATCCAGATTCAGATGTGACTCGCAATTTAGGCGTACTTGCCGATCGCTATTTAAAATTAGATACTGTTAGTTATTCAGAATTAGTTCCCAAAGGTCAGACTATTGCTGATATTAATATTTCTAGTGTCGCCGATTACTGCGGCATGGATGTTTATGTCACGTATCAATTAGTGGCGAAATTACGGGCAGAATTAGATAAAACTCCAATTATGCACAAGCTGTTACTGGAGGTAGAACAACCTCTAGAACCAGTTTTAGCAGAAATGGAATATACGGGAATTAGAATTGATAGTAATTACCTGCATGAATTTTCTAAACAACTCGAAGCAGATTTAGCCCGATTAGAAGAAAAAGTCTATGCTGTAGCTGGTGAGAAGTTTAATTTAGGTTCGCCTAAAAAACTCAGCGAACTCTTATTCGACAAGTTGAAATTAGACCGAAGAAAGTCACGTAAAATTCAAACTGGTTATTCGACAGATGCGGCGACACTAGAAAAATTACAAGGCGATCATCCAGTTGTAGACGCAATTTTAGAATATCGCACTTTGGCAAAGTTAAAATCTACTTATGTTGATGCTTTACCAGCTTTGGTGCGTCCAGATACTCACCGAGTGCATACAGATTTCAATCAAACTGCAACATCTACAGGGCGATTGTCTTCTTCTAATCCCAACTTACAAAATATCCCGATTCGGACTGCGTTTAGTCGGCAAATTCGCAAAGCTTTTCTACCTGAATCAGGTTGGTTAATGGTAGCAGCCGATTATTCTCAAATTGAATTGAGAATTTTAGCGCATTTGACACAGGAACCTGTTTTAGTTTCGGCTTACCAAAATAATGAAGATATCCACACAGTCACGGCGAAATTGTTGTTTGAAAAAGAGACTGTCACTTCAGAACAGCGCCGTTTGGGTAAGATTATTAATTTCGGTGTGATTTACGGCATGGGGGCGCAAAGATTTGCGCGAGAAACGGGTATGAAAGCCGCAGATGGTAAAATCTTTATTGAGAAATTTAACCAAACATATCCGAAAGTATTTGCCTACTTACAAGGGATTCAAAAAGATGCGATCGCCAAAGGATATGTAGAAACAATTTTAGGACGCAGGCGCTACTTTAATTTTACCAGCGATCGCCTGCGAAGATTATTAAATGTAAAACCAGAAGACATCGATCTTGATAGTATCAAAGGACTATCAGCTTACGATGCTGGATTGCTACGGGCGGCTGCTAATGCCCCAATTCAAGGATCGAGTGCAGACATTATCAAAATTGCTATGGTAAGACTGCATGAATTATTACACAACTATCAGGCACGTTTACTATTACAAGTCCACGACGAATTAGTATTTGAAATTCCTCCTCATGAATGGAAAGAACTGCAACCGCAAATCAAAACGACAATGGAAACAGCCTTAGAACGTACAGACGTTGATTTTAGCGTTCCCTTATTCGTTGATGTCCGCGCCGGACAAAATTGGATGGAAACGAAATAAATCGCACTATGTATATTTAGATATAATTATTGACAAATAACGTTGGTTCATCCTAGACTCAAACATAGCTTAATTGAATAAACCGGAGGAGTTATGAATCTTTCGGAAAAGAATGAATTTTTAAATCGATTAGACAAGTTCGACTATTTGAGCGAACTAGAAGAGACAGAACTAAACGCGATCGTCGGTGGTGCGGTGGGTGCTACGCCAGAGGTAACACATGTATCACCTGCTTATGCAGATGAATTGGTGCAGCTAGCAGCAGCGTTGGACGTAGATATGAAAACGCTTCTATCGCAGTAAAACTGTCGTCGATACATCGCGTCTTACAGAACACATGTCGCGCGATCGCCAATATTTTGACTTTTGACTTTAATATATATAAACGCTTTCCAATGCTCTCAGAACTGCAGTTGCTGATTGAAATCTATTGCTGGGATAATAACGCACCATTTTATTTAAAATAGCTGCTAGCGTTTCATCGATCGCAGGAACGTGGTGTCGCCAAATTACCTCATGGGTGGTGGGATCTTCCTCTAATTCTGTTGGGGGAATTCCGGTTAAAGCCTGAATCCCAATTGTACCGAGGGCGTAAATGTCACTGCTAAAGACAGGTTTACCAAAAAACTGTTCTGGTGCAGCATATCCCATTGTACCGATCGCCACGGTGTATTTTTCCTGCGCCATCGTGATTTGAGTTTGCAATTGTTTGACGGAACCGAAATCAACTAAAACTAAGCTATGATCCGATTGTCTTCTAATAATATTGCTGGGTTTAATATCTCGATGAATGACGCTGCGCTGATGAATAAAATCGAGGACGAGTAGAACATCTTTTAAGAGTGCTACAACATCAGTTTCAGATAAGCGTTTACCTGGAACCAATTCTTCACTTAAAGGGTGTCCTTGGATGAATTCTTCTACTAAATAGAATTGTCGATCTTGCTCGAAGTAAGCGAGCAATTGAGGAATGCGATCGAAGCTTCCCAATGTTTCTAAAGCTTCTGCTTCAGATTGAAACAAGCGCCGCGCCAGTTGCATATATCTCTCATCCGTGGATGGAATCAGCTGTTTGACGACGCAATAGGGTTTACCTGGACGTTGAGTATCTTCAGCGAGAAAAGTATGACCGAACCCACCCGCACCAATATTACGCACGATTTGGTATCGTTCCTTTAATATGGTTCGAGTTGATTGAGTGCCTGCGGCTGTGGTGAGTGATGAAAAGGATTGTTCCGCAGAATTGTTTGGCTTTGCGCTAATTTGACGTGCTTTAAAGTAGGCTTGATAAGCCACTATAGCCCCACTTGTTCCCACTAAACCAAGTGCTGGAGGGACGAGGGGAATCCAGCCTTTTTGGAGAAATAAGACAAAACAAATACTACCCAATCCTAATAAAGCAGTTGCCCCAATGACTCCCAGCAGCCAGGAGGGACGCACGTACCAGGCGATCGCCCCACCTAATATAGACCAAGCCCAGATCCAGAGAATTTCTGTCGTTTCCGACCAATACCAAAATAGCGATCGCCCATCTAATGTCGTACTCAGCAGTTGGCTTAAAATCTGTGCGTGGACGAGTACGCCTGCCATTTTTCCTTTTGTTTCCGGCTGCTGGCTGAGGTCGTAAGGTGTATAAAAATAATCTTTGATCTCCGTCGCTGTCACGCCGACTAGGACGATTTTATCTTCCACCCAGCTAGGGTTGATTGAATCAGAGAGAACGTCACTGAGCGATACCTGGCGAGCGACGGCAGTAGGAGAGCGATAATTAATTAAGAGTTGATATCCTCTCGCATCAACATTTTGATAACCGCTGCTATTACTGGCGATCGCGGGAAAAGTTGCCGTACCGATCTTTAAATTCTTATCTGGAGTTAGTTGCGCTCGCACACCTTGTCGGCTGAGGTATTTCAGCGCCAGTTGCAAGCTAAAGGAGGTCGTAGCAGGACACTTAGAGGTTTTTTCTGGGGTCATGAACAGCAAACCTCGCCGTACTACCCCATCTCGGTCTAAGACTAAATCGCTAAATCCCAAACGAGTTTTAGGAACTACTGTCGGTGGTGCGACTCCCAAACCCTTATCGTCTCCCACTTTACACACCGCAACAATGTTATCGTTTACCTGCAAGCGCGCGGTGAGTTCTGCGTTACCTGGTTCTACGGGTAGATCGCGATAAATATCTAAGCCGATGATGCGAGGGCGATACTGTTTGAGTTTTTGTAAAAGCTGGTCTATAGTGCGATCGGATGCAGGCCAGCGATCCAGTGCTTGAATATCGTCTTGCGTGACTGCAACCACCAGCAAGCGCGGATCGGAACCTTCATCAGGTTGCAATTGAACGAAGCGATCGAAATAGTTTAGCTCCAGTCCTTCTAGCCGTTCTAAGTGACGCACGCCAATAACCAAGCCACAGACGGCTGCGCTAGCAACTAATATGGGTGGTATCGCCTCTGTAATTTTATGTAGACGACTCAATTGAGAAGCTTTGGATAATAAGCGCATATTTATATTGAGTTATCATATCCTGCATTATGACTGTTGTTGGTCATTGGTAGTTGGTAGTTGGTAGTTGGTTGATAGCTCTTGCTCCCTCTGCCCCTCTCTCTGCCCCTCTGCCCCTCTGCCCCTCTGCTCCCTCTGCCCCTCTGCTCCCTACTCCCTACTCCCTTTCTTTACTAACAACTGACCATTAGCAAGAATTCCCTAAGCACGTCCATAATTATCGTAATCATGGGGCGCTTTAGGGACAAGGGGCATAATTGCTTTGTTCGATCGAGTGAGTTGAACGAATCTTAATTCAGCAATACAATTGGAGCCTGAGCAACTGCACCCAATCCTACAGATTTGAGTAAATCCGACCATTCTCGCGATACGGTTGAATTATTGGGTGTTGATTGACGGCTTGCCACCATTGCCGCTACAGTATCGTACCAAATGCCATTTGCAGCATATAAAGAGACGCGATCGCTCGGTTTGGCTTTTCGAATTTCGCTTTGCAGAATCGGATCGGCTTCAACTCGTTGAATCCAACCGTCTACAACTACGTCTGCCGAACGGTCTTTTGGATCGCAGATCATGGAGAAATACCATTGATAGTTTTTCCCCGTCTCTAGGGATGGCGCACCTGGCATTTTAGCCATGTTGACGCTGACAATCCCTGGAGTTTTTGGCGAAGCAACAATAGATTTGTGCAGGATCTTTTGTTTATCGTTGAGTAAGACTAATTCTAGCTGTTCGGCTTTATTTGCAGGTACGTAGAACGATAAGGTCGGTTGGGCTGCGATCGTCGTTCCCGTATTAGTATTTGGGACTAAAGCTGTGAGTGCTTGTTTGCCACTAAAACAGCCCCGCGTTGCACCACCAACCCGGTTTCCTGGTGCGCCCCACTCCGGGGGTACGAAGGAAATTGTCGCTTCGCCGCGCTGCGAAAGATAGCTACTGATGTTGTTAATTGCTTTAGTAGCGTACGGGTTTCCTTGCCGGAGGTTGAGAGCCTTGCGAAAATTGACTAGAGCTGTTTCATAGTCTCTTTGAGCAGTGGCAAGATAGCCTTGTCGCATGAAGTTATCATAATCGGACTGGGCGTTTTGGACTGCTTTAGCGGGTGCAGCCTGCGTCGTTGTAGGGACTACAGGGGCAAAACAACCAATTGCCAAGATCGGGATTACGTACTTCAGCCACGGTTTAATCTTCATTGCAGTTCTCCGTAGACAGATATTTTTTATACCGATTAACTTTTCTGGATAGAAATTCAACTAAGCCAGAGGGTAGCAAACGACGCGATCGCACTTCAATTAGGAGGAAGTTGATTTAAGTATTCTTATAATACGGCTTTCCCCCAATTGAAAGTTCGGTTCGTTCATTTATTTTAAATACTACAAAATCATGTGGAATTTTTCCTGAAGATGGTGTATGTCTTCGGAAAATGTGATGAATAGCACATTTTTGTGCTGGTGGTGTGAGGAAATGGCGCGATCGCAATTTCTCCAGATTTCAGGGCTTTATTTTGTTATGGCGACTATTTTATAGTTATTGGTGGTTTGGCATCTGTCATCGGTATTAACCTAAATATTTTTATAGAAGAGATGTATCTGCAAATATCTTCAGTTTCTGGACGCTGGTGCGTGCGGCTAGGATTGGCTTGGGCGATCGTCGGGAGTGCGATCGCCTTTGGGAGTACTGCGCTGGCTCAAGTTCCGCCAGATTCTCAAATCGTACCCGATAGTACTTTGGGTGCAGATAATTCTATAGTCAACTCCAATCCAAATGGCTTAGACACGATCTCTGGTGGAGCCACGCGGGGAAGTAATTTATTTCACAGCTTCGATCGGTTTTCCATTCCTGACGGACGAGCAGCTTTATTTAATAATGGAGCAGATATTCAAAATATCATCACCAGAGTTACGGGTGGCTCGGTTTCTAATATTGATGGAATCCTGGCAACAGCAAGAGACACCACAGCTAATTTATTCCTACTCAATCCTAACGGCATAGTTTTCGGTCAGAATGCTAGCCTCAGAATCGGTGGCTCCTTCATTGCCACGACAGCTAGAAGTCTCAATTTTGCCGATGGGACGCAGTTTAGCGCTACACCAGGGACAGGTGCGCCGTTACTCACCGTCAGCGTTCCTTTGGGTTTGCAATTTGGTACTGGTGCAGGGGAGATTGTCAACCGTGCTAGTACTTTTGGTTTACAGGTAGGTACTGGCAGAACTCTCGGATTAATTGGTGGTAACGTCAACTTGGAGGGAGGTCGGTTAACTGCGGCGGGTGGACGTATAGAACTAGGCGCAGTCGCCGCCCCAGGAGTTATAGGAATCAACCCCGATCCCAGTGGTTTTCGCTTCAGTTATCCTACGAATTTAGTTTTAGGCGACATATCGCTGACAGCAGATGCATCAGTATCACCACCAAGACCAACTTTAGTTGATGTCAGGGCTGGAGGTGGTGGTAGTATTGCCCTCAACTCCAACAACTTGACTCTTAGGGGAGGGAGCGAAATTGTAGCTGGCATTGGGCAAGATTTAGGTGCATCTGATGCTGTGGCAGGAGATATAGACATTAACGCTCAAGGTACTGTAGCTATTGATGGTGTAGGTACATTTCCAGACGGGGTTTTCAGTAGTGGAATCTTCAATAATGTCAACGAGGGTGGCACAGGCAAAGGTGGCAACATCAATGTTAAAACTGGTTCTTTGTTACTAACCAACGAGGGTGTAATCTCTGCCAGCATCTTTGGTAACGGAGATACAGGTGCCATAAACATAACTGCCACAGAAGGAATTTCTCTAGACAGAAGTACAATTTTCGGTACGGTGGAAGAAACAGGCAGAGGCAATGGCGGCGATATTATAGTTAAAGCGCGATCGCTATCCCTGGCTAATGGAGCAAGACTCACAACCACATCCGAAGGACAAGGCAATGCTGGAAATATAGATGTGCAGGTGCAGGACAGTATTTTTCTAGACAATAGCAATCTCTTCAGCAATGTAGGCAATCGACAAGCAACCACTTCTGTCATAGGTAACGTCGGCAATATTCGGATTAAAGCTAAAACAATTACTTTAGCGAATGGTTCGCAAATACAAGCTAGTTTTTTGCCTAATGCGCAACAACAAGGAAATCCTGGTATTGTCTCCTTAGAAGCAACAGAATCGATCTTTTTTGCAGGTAGAAATAGCGATGATTCTCCTAGTGCAATTTTTACTGATGTGGAATCTGGTGCTGTAGCTAACGGCAGCGATCTTCAAATTTCAGCACCTATAGTTTCTATGCGCGATGGTCTTCTGAATGCTAGCAGTGCTGGACAAGGTAATGCGGGCAGCGTAACTATTACTGCGAGCGATCGCATTACTTTTGACGAGGGTAGTCAGATATTAAGTACATTGAAAGCAGGAGGGACAGGTCGAGGTGGAGACATTTTGCTCAAAGCGCGATCGCTGTCTTTAACCAATCGTGCAAGGATAAATGCCAGCACTCTCGGTACAGGAGATGCAGGAAGTGTAAGCATTACTGCGGACGATCGCATTTCTCTAGATAACAGTTCAATTTTCAGCGATGTGGCAGAAGCAAGCATAGGTAAGGGTGGGAGCATCGATCTGAAAACAGGCTCTTTGCTGCTTACAAATAGTTCTGTAATTACTGCCAACACTCAGGGTCAAGGTGATGCTGGCAATATTCAAATTACTGCTACTAATCCAAGCAATTCCGTAATATTCGAGAGCGGTTCATACGTTCAGTCTGAATCCTTTAGTCAAAGCAGCGCCGGAAACGTCATCATAACTGCTGATGGGCAAGTATCCTTTAATGGAACTGGAAGTAATGGTGTAAGTAGTGGAGTATTTAGCCGTGCTGTGACAGAAGGAGGTATTGGTCAAGGTGGCGATATAAGCATCAAAGCGCGATCGCTCTCTTTAACAGAGGGAGCACAAATAGACACTAGTACCTCTGGACAAGGTAATGCTGGCAATATTCAAATTATTGCCACCGACCCAAATAATTCTGTATCTTTCAGTGGTGGCTCGATTATTGAGACCAGCTCCTCTGGTACGGGAAATGCAGGTAACGTCACTATCACTGCTGACGGTGATGTGACTTTTGATACAAATGGCATAACTAGCAGTTTGTTGCCAATTCAGCTCGATTCCACAGAACAGATACTACAAGTACCGAGCGATCGCCGAGGTGGTGACATTAATATCAAAGCGCGATCGCTGTTTCTAACCAATAGCGCTCAATTAAATACAAACACTTTTAGCCAAGGGAATGCAGGCAATATCAACATAGATGTCAGCGATACTGTATCTTTTGATGGTGTAGTGGACATTTACCCAAGCGCGGCTTTTAGTAGCGTGGAAGAAGGAGGTATCGGTAATGGTGGAGATATTACTATCAAAGCGCGATCGCTGTCTTTAACCAATGGTGGACAACTGATAACCTCAACTCGCAGTGGTGGGCAAGGGAATGCAGGCAATATCAACATAGAGATCAGCGATACTGTTTCCTTTGATGGCTTTGGAGGCGAATTTACCAGTGCAGCTTTTAGTAATGTGGAACAAGGAGGTATCGGTAATGGTGGAAATATTACTATCAAAGCGCGATTGCTATCCATAACTAACGGCGCTCAAGTGAATGCTAGTAACTTTGGGCAGGGAAATGCAGGCAACATCGATATAGGCGTTCGCACCCTTGACCTCGATAACGGCGATATCTTTGCTGAGTCTACATCAGGGAATGGTGGAAACATTGAATTACGAGCGAGTAAGAGCGTGAGGCTACGCAGCGGCAGCCAGATCTCTACCTCAGCAGGAGGCACAGAACAAGGTGGCAATGGTGGCAACATCACAATTAATTCTCCTTTAGTCATCGCCAATGCCAATGGTAACAATGACATCACAGCTAATGCTTTCCGTGGTAGCGGGGGTAGAATTGAGATTAATGCTCAAGGCATTTTTGGACTAACGCGAATTGACGGCGAAACACTTCCATCTTTGTTAGGAACTGACACTCCCAGCACAGAAGTTTTTGAGAGAGTCTTAAACGAACGAGAGTCTAATGATGTTGCTGCAATTTCTCTTACCGATCCTTCTTTAGGCAATGTCAGCTTCAATGCTGACTACATCGACCCCAGCCGCGATATTGTAGAACTACCAACAGGACTAGTCGATGCCTCCTCTTTAGTCGCATCTGGTTGTCCCTCTGGAGCCGAAAATCGCTTCACCGTTGCCGGACGCGGCGGCTTACCCCCTGCACCAGCAGATAAACTCAGTTCTGATGCCCTCCTCACCGATTGGGCAACTCTGCAAACACCAGAAACTCAAAACCGTGTCGCAGTAGAAACAACTACCCCAGTAGCAACTAATACTACACCTACTCCCCCCGCAGAAACCATAACTGAAGCCACATCCTGGCAATACGATCGCAACGGCGCGATAATTCTCACTAGTGGCGATACCACATCACCAAGTCATTTAAAGACAACACCGACTTCCTGCCCTAGTTCTTAACTCAAAGCTGAAGATGTAGTTTGATGGCGTTATCAACTAATGCCATCATTTCTTTGCTTAAGCAACCAATGCATTCACCATCAAGACGCTGTTTTGAGATGGTACGAATTTGTTGTGCTTGAACTTTAGACGATTTTGTCAAACCGCTATCTTCTGGTTCTAGCTTCACTTCAAACGGGTAAATGCGACTTATATTTGATGTAATTGGCAGTACTGTAACCATATCAGCAGCCCGATTATTCGCATTATTACTAACAATTAGTACGGGGCGGCGCTTGCTGATTTCAGAACCAATTGTAGGGTTAAGATTAGCGTAATAAATCTCACCACGTTTCATTAGCAAGTCCATCAGCAACAGTCACTTCCCAATCAGGATCGATTTCCTGGTTTGCTTCGCGATAAGCTGCTTCTAACTCCTGCTGCTGTAACAACTGCAAAGCTGTTTCAATTACCTGAGAGCGAGATTTATGCTGATGTGTATTCTTGTAAGTCTCAATAAATCTCATCAAAGATGAGGAGAGAGAGATGGAAATTTTTTCTGTAGCCACTTAGTAGTACCACATAGAATACTTTTCTATCCTACTCAAGATACTACTTTTATTCCCCCCTTTCCAAGCAGGGCTACAGGAAATCGGCAATCACATAGCTTTAGTGAAATGGTATTAACAAGAGGGCTATAGTTCCCCAACTCTCTAAAAAGGGCTATAAATTTGGTTGCACCTGGCATCACCATAGCGGTTTTCAATTGGGTGAAATACACAGACTGTAGGGGTGCACAGCTGTGCGCCCCTACCAGTGTTATATGCGCGATCGCGAATTGCTGTAGATAAAAATAATGCGATCGCAACGTTTGCGCTTCTCTACACCCTTGCAAGCATTCTTAACCGCAGACAGGTGATTTTTCTGGCAATATCACTTTAGGCAATGTAGCCTTGGATACTGAGATACTTGTCTCAAAAATCACAAGTAGAATGAGCGGGGAGAGGAGAAATGATGCGAATTTTTTGGCGTGAGGTAGTGCGACTAGGACTAGCTGGCGTGGTGATAGGAAGTACAGCGTTTGGGAGTCATACGCTAGCTCAAGTTCCACCGGATAGCCAACTTAGACCTGATAATACTCTAGGTGTAGATAATTCTACAGTCAACTCCAGCCCAGACGGTATAGATAGAATTTCTGGTGGAGCCACGCGGGGAAGTAATTTATTTCATAGCTTCGAGCAATTTTCCATCCCCAATGGACGAGCAGCTTTATTTGATAACGGAGCAAATATTCAAAATATCCTCACCAGAGTTACAGGTGGCTCAGTTTCTGAGATTGATGGCATTTTAGCAGCAAGAGGCACGGCGAATTTATTCCTACTCAATCCCAATGGGATTATTTTCGGTCAAAATGCCAGACTCATAGTCGGTGGTTCCTTCATTGCTACAACAGCTAACAGTATTAATTTTGCCGATGGGACGCAGTTTAGCACTACCCCAGGTACGGGTGCGCCGCTACTCACCGTCAGCGTCCCTTTGGGTTTGCAATTCGGTACGAATCCAGGGAATATCGTCAATCGTGCTAGTACTTTTGGTTTACAGGTACAGCCTGGGAGAACCATAGGATTAATTGGTGGCAATGTCAGCTTGGAAGGCGGAGACATAACCGCTGCGGGTGGACGTATCGAATTAGGTGCAGTTGCCGCCCCAGGTGTTGTAGGGCTGAACACAGACAACAGTGGTTTTCGCCTCAGCTTTCCTACAGATTTAGCCCTCGGAGATATATCGCTGACTAATGACTCTTTCGTGGATGTGGCGGCTGGAGGTGACGGTAGTATTGCCGTCAACGCCAACAACTTGAGCCTTTTTGGAGGCAGTGAAATTAATTCCGGCATTGCCCCAAATCAAGGAACAGTCAATGCTGTAGCAGGGAATATAGACATTAATGCTAGTGCTATTACCATTGACGGACAAAACCAAGCAGGGTTTTCCAGTGGATTCTTTAACAACGTCAGCCGAGGTAGTACGGGTAAAGGTGGCAACATTAATGTCAAAACGGGTTCGCTATCGATGACCAATAGAGGCACGATCGCTGCCAGCACTTTTGGGACTGGAGATGCAGGCAATGTGAATATCACTGCTAGCGATCGCATTGCCTTAGACGGCGGTAGCATTATTTTCAGCAGAGTTAGAGAAACAGCTAAGGGTAACGGTGGTAATCTAACGCTTGCTGCGCGATCGCTGTCTCTGACCAATGACTCCGAACTGACAACCTCCACTCTCGGACAAGGCTCTGCTGGTTACATTCAAGTGAATGTTGCTGATGCCTTATCCATCAATGGTAGTTCATCTCTGACAGCGACTTCTGCCAGCCAAGGCAATTCCGGCAATATTACGATTACTGCTGGCGGACTCGTCTCCCTTGATGGAGGAGTTAGAGGCAATCTGAGCGGCATCAGCAGCCTGCTATTGCCAACAGCAGCGTCTGAAGGCGTTCGCCAAGGTGGAGAGATTAACATTACAGCCCGATCGCTATCTGTCACAAACGGAGCGCAAATCGCTACTACAACCGTAGGACGGGGAAATGCTGGCAACATCCGAGTAGATGCGACAGATGATGTGAGCATACTTGGCAATGCAGCAATACAAGCAATTTCTGCTAGCACTGGTAACGCTGGTAATATCACAGTGAATACAGGCGATCGCATTGTTATAGACGATAGTAGTGGGATTCTCAGTGCTGTAATCCAGTTCGGTCAGTTTCGCGGCGAAGGTGAAGGTGGTGATATTAATATCAAAGCGCGATCTCTTTCTCTATCTAACGGATCGCAAGTCGGTGCTTCATCTCAGGGACGAGGAAATGCTGGCAATATTCAGATTGATGTAGCCGATTCGCTTGATGCTAGCGGCAAATCATTTATCCAAGCTTTTTCTAACGGTGAAGGCAATGCAGGTAATATCACTATCAATGCAGGCGATCGTGTTGCTTTTAGCGGTACGGGAGCGAGCAGCGATATTAGCGGAATTATCAGCTCTATCGAGGAAAATACTCCCAGGAGCGATCGCCGCGCTGGTGATATAAATATTAGGGCGCGATCGCTATTTTTATCCAACGGAGCATTATTAGAAACCTCAGCTCGTAATTCCGGCAATGCTGGCAATATTCAACTGAATTTAAGCGATTCTGTTTCAATTAGCAGCGGCGCGCTTCTCAGAGCTATTTCTAGCAGTCCAGGTAGCTCAGGGAATATTAACATCACTGCTGGCGGTCTTGTCAGTGTAGATGGAGTGGGAACAGATGGTCTGGTTAGTGGCATTGTCAATAGTTTAGGACCAACTGTCCAATTTGAGGACAATCGCCAATCTGGTGATATTGAAATTAAAGCGCGATCGCTTGCTGTTACAGATCGAGCGCAAATCATAGCCTCAACCTTTGGACAAGGAGATGCAGGTGATATTAGAGTGGATGCTACCGACGATGTAACAGTCAGTGGAGGTGGCGTATTGCAGGCTATTTCCGGTGGCAGAGGCAATGCAGGTAATATTAGCGTTAATGCTGGCGATCGCATTTCGATTGATGGGATTGGCACAAATGGTGTATCTAGTGGGATATACAGTGCTGTAGGGCAGATAGACCAATTTCAAGGTGAAGGTAGAGGTGGCGACATCAGGATCGATGGACGATCGCTTTTCTTAACTAATGGCGCTCAATTAAATAGCAGCAACCAAGGGCAGGGCAATGCAGGCAACATCGACATAGAAGTTCGATCGCTTGACCTTGATGCAGGGAATATTTTGGCTGCCACAAATTCGGGCGACGGTGGCAACATTCAACTGCGGGCTAGCAAAAGCTTGCGCTTACGTAACAGCAGCCGAATCTCAGCTACAGCAGGTGCAGCACAACAAGCTGGGAATGGCGGTAACATTACAATTGATTCCCCTCTGATTATTGCCAATTCCAACGGCAATAACGATATTACTGCTAATGCTTTTAGTGGTAGCGGCGGTAGGGTCGATATTACAGCCGATAGTATTTTTGGACTCGCGCCACTTTCTCGTCAAGAGCTTCAAACGTTATTAGGCACTGACGATCCGGCACGGTTAGATCCTGGTTTCTTACCCAGCAACGATATTACGGCAATTTCTCAAACTAATCCCTCTCTTAGCGGAACTGTGACATTCAACGCTGCCGATATCGATCCTAGTCGCGATGTTGTAGAACTACCTACAGGATTAGTCGATGCTTCTACCTTAGTCGCAGCTGGATGTCCATCTGGAGCCGAAAATCGCTTTGCCATTACTGGACGTGGTGGTTTACCGCCTGCACCAGGGGATAAACTCAGTCCTGATGCCCTCCTTACCAATTGGGCAAGTTTACCGACTGAAACTAGTAACAGTTCAACGGTAGAAAAAGCTATCTCACAGACAACTAACCCTACAGCTACTCCCATAGTAGAAGCTACTACTTGGCAATTTGGTTCTCAAGGTGAGATTATTCTTACCAACGCTAATAGCAGCACAACTCCAAATAGTTTTGATGCAACACCAACGTCTTGTAGTAGTTCATCTTAATTAGTTGGTTTGAAGAATTTATGTTTTTCTATGTAACAGTCAAATTAGATTTATGAAAAATTAAAAACATTAGGTTCAGAGTTTCATTCCTCGATATAAAAACTATAGTTGAAAGCTAAAAGTGTTCAAAATTAACACTACAAAGCGTTCTGCAAATATAGAGTTAATGCAGGAGCTTTTGATTAGTTTAATTTGGTTCTTCAACAAGAAAAAGCAATGAAAAATACCAACAATTGCCCCCCGACCGACCTAACTAATTCATCTTTTATCGAACTTGTGGACGAAGAAGCTGTTAAGACAGTAGGCGGCTCAAATGCAGGTACAGCAGGTGCAGCGTTAGGTTCTGCAGTGATAGGAGCAAGTGCAGGTTCATCTGGTAGATCGTTAGTTGCATCTGTTAATTCAATGATTCGAGCATTAAATCAATAGATAAAATACTATTCTCTGGAATAGTATTTGCTATTTAATGGTTGTCACTAGAGTTTTAAGCCGAACTGATAATTCAGTTCAGTAATGTAGAGGTGAGCCGATCGCAACTTCCAATCTTGACTAAACTCGCCTCTACAAAATACCTGTATATGAATCTAATTTAAACAAGTAAAATTCTACTGATTGCCCAAACAAATTGGAATCAACTAAATCTACATAGCCATAGCTAAAAGCAGATTTAATGATAAATTTATCTCCCTAGTCTACCTAAACTAGGAAAGATCGTAAAATTTACATCCAGATCGCGAGTTGATATTAGATAATTCATCTTACAAGCTAATTGGTATAAGAAACGCGATACGGAAAAACGTATGAGATTTCCCTACTTCCAACCCAGATCGGGCAGAAAACGGATTATTTATAGCTTGCTTGCCTTAGTAGCAGTGCTGTGTACGACTCAAGTACCCGCGATCGCCAAAATTCCCGCCCCCTCTGCAACGATTCCCAGTCAGTCAATCCCAATTGCACAGACGGGCGATCGCCTGCAACAAGGTAAAACATTCTACGACGCAGGTAAGTATGCAGAGGCAGTCAATGTCTTGCAACAAGCACTGCAAGATTATCGAACTAAAAACGATACTCTCAAGCAAGCCCTAGCTTTGAGCAATCTCTCGCTGACATATCAACAACTCGGCGCTTGGACAGAAGCAAAACAGGCGATCGATGAGAGTCTGAAGTTGCTGGGATATTCTAAAGAGCAGAGGAACGGGGGAGCAGAGGAGCAGGGGAGCAGAGGAACCCCCCCCGACTCCCGTACTCAAGAAGTTCTCGCCCAAGCTTTAGATATCCAAGCTAGATTGCAACTACTAACAGGGGAAGCAGAAACGGCGATCGAGACTTGGGGGCGATCGGCAGCGCTCTATACTCAAGTTGGTAATAAAGCAGGAGAGATCCGCAGCCAAATCAATTCCGTCCAAGCATTACGGGCAATGGGATTGTACAGCCGTGCCTTGACAAAATCGACTGAAATCAACAAATCTCTGGGCAATACTCCCGATTCTCTGACTAAAGCAGTCAGTTTGCGTAGTCTAGGAGAAGTCCTACAACAAGTTGGTGACTTAGAACAGTCTCGCAAAACCCTACAAGAAAGTTTGCAGATTGCTCGAAGCCTACCTTCTGCTCAAGAAACCGCAGCAACGCTCTTGAGTTTAGGTAATACCGTCAGCGCTCAAGGAGATACCGACGCTGCTTTAGATTACTATCAACAAGCAGAAAAGTCTGCTCCTACTACCAATATCAAACTTCAAGCCCAGCTAAATCAACTGCAATTATTAAGTCAAACTCAACCAGATTCAGCCGCACGGGAATTAATTCCCCAAATCGAGACTCAACTAGCCCAACTACCTCCCAGCAGAGCTACAGTTTACGCCCATATTAACTTTGCCGATAGTTTGATGAAATTGGAGAGTCGGGAGTCGGGGAAGAGAGCTGAGGAGCAGAAGAGCAACAACCAACAACCAACTACCCAAGAAATTGCCCAAGTTCTAGCAACTGCGGTGCAACAGGCACGGAGTTTGAAAGATCCACGGGCTGAAGCTTATGCCTTGGGTAGCTTGGGTGGATTGTACGAACAGGTTGGACAGTTGGCAGAGGCAAAAAAACTGACTCAGCAAGCACTGTCGATTACTCAGTCAATTGATGCCCCAGATATTGCTTATAGCTGGCAATGGCAGTTGGGAAGGCTGCTAAAAGCGGAGAAAGATAATCAAGGTGCGATCGCGGCTTATGCTGATGCGGTGAAAACTCTCCAATCTCTGCGTAACGATCTTGTTAGTATCAATCCCAGCGTGCAGTTTTCTTTCCGCGAGAGCGTAGAACCCGTGTATCGGCAGTTTGTCGGGTTGCTGTTGCAAGATGATGGCACTCAACCAAGCCAAGACAATCTCAACCAAGCTCGTACCGTCTTTGAATCTCTCAAAGCTGCCGAACTCGTCGATTTCTTTCGCGCAGCTTGTTTGGATACCCAGCCAACTCAAATCGATCGCGTCGATCCTCAAGCGGCTGTGATTTATCCGGTGATTTTAGAAGACCGTTTGGAAGTTATTCTCAGCTTGCCCAAGCAACCTTTGCGCCATTATGCTACGGCTTTACCTCGCGCTCAAGTCGAAAGCGCGATCGACCAGTTGCGGCAAAATTTAGTGATCCGTTACTCTCAAGACTTTTTGACTCTCTCCCAACAAGTCTATGACTGGTTGATTCGTCCTGCTGCTGCCGATATTGAAAAGAGTGGCGTAAAAACTTTGGTATTCGTGCTGGATATTTCCTTGCAGAAGCTACCAATGGCGGCTCTGCACGACGGCAAACAGTTTCTCGTTCAAAAATATAGCGTTGCTCTCACGCCCAGCCTAGAATTACTCCAGCCCCAGCCTTTAAGCCGAGAGCGTTTGAGAGCCTTGACTGCTGGACTGACCGAACCACGAGGAGACTATCCGGCTTTAACTAATGTAGCCTTAGAGCTGAATCAAATTCGCTCGGAAGTGCCAGGAAGAGAGCTACTCAATCAAAATTTCACTAGCACATCGCTGAGAAACCAAATTAAATCTCTGCCTTTTTCCATCGTCCACATTGCCAGTCACGCTCAGTTTGGCTCGCAAGCCGATCAGACATATATTCTCGCTTGGGATGGACCGATCAATGTTAAGCAGTTAGACGAACTTCTGCGGGTGCGCGAACCTAGCTCGGACTTAGAACGACCAAATGCGATCGAACTTCTGGTGTTAAGCGGCTGTCGTACCGTCGCCGGAGACAGAAGAGCTGCGCTTGGCATGGCTGGAGTCGCAGTACGAGCCGGAGCGCGTAGTACCTTGGCAACTCTCTGGTATGTCAGCGATGCCGCTACCGTACCGTTAATGAGTCAGTTTTACCAGGAGCTATCTACGGCTGAGATGACAAAAGCCGAGGCACTGCGCCGCGCTCAACTCGCTCTACTAGAAAACCCTCGCTATCGCCATCCTGTTTACTGGGCACCCTACGTTTTGGTAGGTAATTGGCTGTAGTCTAGGGACTAGTGGTTAGTAGCTGGTGACTAGAATCTTTGTCTAGCCACTAACCACTGACCACTAATTAGCCGGAAGTCTTGATCATTTCTCGCACTTTTTGCAGTAAGTCTGGGTTTTGTCTCAGGGTGAGAAAGATTTGATTGAATCGCTGAATATCTAAACCTTCACCCTTAACAGCCTGCTCCATTTGCCCTTGCGTGGACTGCTCGATCTTTTCAATTTTAGCGTTGGCTTGGTCGAACTTCTTATTTTCGTCAGGGGTGATTTTGGTTGTGGGCTGCGCTTGAGGATTTCGGCGCGATTGGTAAATTTCGCCAAACCGTTTTTCGCTCAATTTTTCCTGCTGAATTGCTTGAACGATCTGATTTTGGGCGTTCTCTTGAATTGGTTGTAGTTTTTTGACTGCGCTAGCAAATTGTTCTAGTTCTTTCTGACTAACCTGAGATTGGGTTGGTTTTTGAGTTGGTGGCTGAGACTGGGAGGGTTGAGTTGGTTGAGTCGGACTTTGGGACGGGCTATCTGCCTGTGAAAGCTGGATTTCTTTCGGTACAGAACTTGATTGCGCCCAAGCAGCACTACCACTCAATGCCACTGCGATCGCCATACCTATGAATGATAGATATCTAGCTTTCATGCAAGTTACACCTCGAACAAACTTTTTCCATGAAATCATCGCACATAATTTCCCAAATCCTCCTAAGGAAAGATGTGCTTAGAGAACAAAATCTCTGCGGTATGTTTACCTATTTTGAAAAAAATTTGGCAGGCGATCGCTCCAGATACTCAACCCAGCAATGATTACCAGTCTTCTGCAAATAGTCGGATTTATCGGGTGCGATCGAGGACAATAATTATTTATATAACTTTTTCAAAACTTAAAACTTAAAAGCATAAGTTAATGTAAGCATAACGAGCAAACCGCACACAGGAGAATTTTCCAATGAATCAACCTTTAAAAAGCCCATTGCATTATTGGTACGAATTTTTCAATCGTAGTGCGATCGTACGTAGCCTAGAAACAATTCAGGATTTAATTGTCATCTCTCTGTGCGTCGGTTTGTTCTGTGTCATGGCAATTCAACTGAGGGGAATCTTCTTTATGCTGCTACCTCCTCTCAACTTTCATCAAATCACTGCAGATATTCTCTTTTTGTTAATTCTGGTTGAGTTGTTTCGACTGCTAATTATTTACCTGCAAGAACAGCGAGTGTCAATTGGTGTCGCTGTAGAAGTTTCGATCGTATCTGTATTAAGAGAAGTGATCGTGCGGGGAGTTTTGGAAGTACCCTGGAATCAAATTTTAGCTGCATGTGCCTTTTTGTTGGTATTAGCAGCCCTACTCGTTGTCCGCGTTTGGATACCCCCCACATTCAGAGGTATCGATCCTGAAAAACGATTTGCCAAAACCTACCACAATGGATCTATGCCAGAAGATCGTGTAGAGACGTTACATGTAACGTCTTCACATGAGATGTAACGTTTCTACGCTATTCATCAAAAGAAAACTCATCTTCGATGTCTTCCTCAATAGATCGTGCAGGCGTACCCTCTATACCCCACAGAGGCTGCATCAAGGCTGTTGCAACGACTCCTACACCAGCACTAACAGCCAAAACAAAACCAACGGGTAATTGAATTGTCTGGTAGCGTAAAAACTTCAGCCGAATTGGATCGGCATTTTGCATAGATAGCAGCGAGATCGCCACAATCCAAACAGCGACAACAGAAGAAGTGAGAAGACTTGCAAGGGATTTCATAAATTAGGAAATCGGGAGTCGGGAGTAGTTAGTTTTGACTTTTAACTTTTGACTTACCTATTACCAATGTGCTGAATTAATCTTTCCATTTCCATCACAATTCGATCTTGCTTGTCGAGAGAGTTGGTTTCCATGTAGACGCGCATGAGGGGTTCCGTACCCGAAGGGCGTAGCAGTATCCAGCTACCCTCTGCTAAATACAGTTTAACTCCGTCTTTACGACCCACTTCTTTAACGGCGATTCCGGCGATCGCACTGGGAGGATTCCGGGTAAAACAGTCAACAATGGCGGCTTTGTGGGCATCGCTGAGGTGCAAATCGATGCGGTGGTTGTACAGGGGACCATCAGCATCAGCAATTGCTTCTGCAACTAGCTGACTCAATGGCTTACCTGCATAGGCGATTGCCTCAGCAACTAGCATATTTGCGAGTATCCCATCTTTTTCGGGAATATGTCCGATTACGCTTAAACCACCCGATTCTTCGCCGCCAATTAATACGGTGGTTTCGCGCATTTTTTCCCCAATGTACTTGAATCCTACAGGAGTTTCGTATAAAGGTAATCGGTATTTAGCGGCAAAATTATCGAGTAAACGTGTGGTGGCGACGGTACGCACGATCGCCCCTGTTTTGCCTTTATTCTCAATTAAGTGACGGGCAAGCAATAACAAGACGGCATTTGGCGTTAAGATATTGCCTAATTCGTCTACAATGCCAAAGCGATCGCTATCTCCATCCGTAGCTAAGCCAAAGTCAGCGGCATCTGCTTGTACGGCTGCTACCAACTGAGTTAACTGTTTGCCTTGTGGTTCCGGCATTCCACCACCAAATAAGACATCTCGGTAGGCGTGGAATGTTTCTAACTCGCAACCGCAGTATCTCAATACCGTATCTAGGTAGCCGCGAGAAGTCGAGTAAAGCGCATCGTACTTTACCCTCAGCCTAGCATGACGAATTTTTTCGATATCAATGAGAGAGTAGATAAACCTCAAATATTCGGGCTGGGGATTAAAAGTAGAAATTCTGTCATTGCGGATAAATTTTGGCGGAGTATCCTCCACACTAAAAATATTTGCCACAATTGTATCAGTAATCTCTGGAGTCGCAGGACCAGCATAGTCGGGAATATATTTAATCCCGCAATATGGTGCAGGGTTATGGCTAGCAGTGAACATTAATGCCCCTGCTGAATTTAAGTAACGGGCATTATAAGCAATTACCGGAGTCGGACAATCGCGATCGGTAATTTTCACACTCCATCCTAATTCTGCTAAGACTTCGGCAGCGGTACGGGCAAATTTTTCTGCCAAAAAACGGGTGTCGTAAGCCACCAAAACTGGTCTACTTTTAGTGTATGCAGTTTCTAGGTAACTTGCGATCGCCCTTGTCACTCGTCGGACGTTGGCGAAGGTAAAATCGTCAGCGATGATTCCCCGCCATCCATCAGTACCAAATTTAATTTTGCCGATCTGACTGGCATTCACAGTTTGCCACGCTATATTCATCATCAATATTACAAGAAGTTTATTGCTTCATACCTTTGTTAGACAGTCCGTATCTTTGTTGTTTCCTCTAAGAACAATGCCAATTCTTGGGCAACCCTTTGTTAGTTATCACTTGTGGTCGTTAATTGTCCCAGCCGTAGGACAAGAACGCTGGCATTGCCAAATGAAGCGGGGTTTTATCAAAGCGAGACAAAAAGAACCGATCGTTCAATCATTACTTACCCAAGCTAGCATTCCGCAGCGAATTGGGTTGTTGGCGCAGAAAGGCGTTTACGAGTTCCACCGTCACCGTCAATTTCTGACTCAACCTGATGGCGTGGAAAGAGTCTCGCAGTTACTTAAACTCGGCAAATTAACCGCACAAGTTCAGCAGCGAGTAACGCAGATTCTCAAAAATTATCACGCTCATCCACTATTAGCAGGAAAACATATTATTGAATTAACTAGTGGTGAGGAAGGATTTCCTAAACCAATTTGGATCGAACAACAAAATTATCGCTTTCGGCTCTATGCCACGATGGACTGTATTTTAACAGAACCAGATAAAACATTACACATTATCGATTTTAAAACAGGTAAATCTATCTTCGACCAAAGACAAGCATTTGTCTATCTCGTTGCTGCCCGTTATTTATATCCTCAATATACAGCAGTTGCTTCCTTTTATAATTTAGAACAGTGTAAAACCTCCGCTCTAATTCGCGTCACTCCCAGTCAACTCGACGCAATTGAAAGTCAACTGGCAAGGATTGCAATTCGCCACCAGCGAGATATTAATAAATACGAACAAAACCCCTATAATTTTAGTAAAATCTTTCCTCCCAATCCAGGTTATCACTGTCGGTACTGTTCCTTCAGTGCAATTTGCGAATTTTCCAACTTTAAACCCTCCAAGTAGGGTGGGCAATGCCCGCCTTATCTCTATACCTTGTATTTCAGATAGATTTGCTCGAATTTATCTTCGTCTATAAGAAGTACACCTTTGCTAGAGCTTGGTAAGAGAGCTGCTTCACAACACTCAGCGATTGCTAAAATTAAATCTGTAAGGCTTGAATATATTATATTATTCTTATAAAAATCCTTTTCCTGCTCTAGCTCGTTTAAATATCTATCGATGTAATGAACTATAGGCGAACCTCCCTGTTCCAGATTAACAGCAAAAAAACCTCCTGCAACCATATTGTCGTACCAAGAAAAAAGAGGCATGAGAAAAGGCGTGTATTTCATAAAATATGAATTTATAGCTTTTTCCAAAGAGTAAAAAAGAGCTATAGTCACTGTATCATTTATCTCTATATCTAATCTATATCCGTCGTATAACAATTCAAAAAATATAGTTCCTCGCATTCCATTTCGCCACTGATAGAGTTCGTAGACTTCTTCTGGCAATGAAAATCTTAAGTGTTTAACCTTTTCGTCAATTTCTTCGCGGGTTAAACCTGGCTGTAATGACGAAGCAATTTCTGGATACTCTAAACATAGAAAATTGTATAAATATTCTAAAGCCTCAGTTAACCTTGACATAAACATAAATTAGCTTATCACTATCCCTTTTCCGTCCTTCTTTGCGCCTTTGCGACTTTGCGCGACACAAAAATAAATCCCTTGCTAACATTCCGAGAAGGACAAGTTTACAAATATCTTTACATAAACGCAGAGATTGCTAGTGAACCTATCCCTCGGTCTATATCATTATATATAAAATTATCCCAACAGCTAACTTTTGGTTGATGATTTCTCTCAAAAATTTCTTTACAACAAATGTAAAATCTACCTTCGAGAGAAATCTATGTCTGAATTAATCAAAGACTCTCTACCAACACCAACCAAACAAAGATTCGCCGCTGCTTTTCGCCTTGTCAGTCGGTTTAGCTTTTGGATACAATTAGCACTAGCGAGTACCTCTGGAATTGCCTTGATATTTGCTATCCTCAGCCGCAATGTTGGCGAAATACCTAACAGTGCAGGTCTTAGTTTTAGTATTTTTCTAGCTATTGTCGGTGTATTACTAGCTGCCTTTAGTATAGTTTGGGCTTTTCGAGATCGAAGCTTAGCCAGACGCTTGCAATCAAGCGATCGCACGATCCATCCTCGCAAAGAAGAAGTAATTCAAGCCTTAAAAATCGGTTTAATCGTCAGCTTTATCGGAATGCTAATCGCTTTTATCGCCTCAGAAGTCAGCGCGATCGCCGTATTATCAAAATCTTTATCCGTTCCCCAAGGAGTTGCAATCTACAATCGCCAAAATTTAATTCGTTCTTTAGATATTTTGGTAATCTTATCTAACGTTAACTTAATCGGAACTCATTTAGTTGGTAGTATAACCTCTTTAGGACTTCTAGAATGGATTGACTAAAGAGTAGAGGCGATCGCACTTCATCCTTCACGCTAGCTTACTGAATCGACGATCGTGTCGCTTTTTCGGTAGACGGCGATGTATGGGCTTGCAACAATAGCCAGTATGGAATTGAATTGCGTACCCGTGCAAATGAACTTAAATCTCTTGCCATCGCGCACTGAAATGGAACGAGCGGCTCACAATAAAGATGCTAGCTATGACGGCGTGTTTTTTGTGGCTGTCCGCACGACAGGAATTTTTTGTCGCCCTTCTTGTCCTGCTCGTGCGAAACTGGAAAACGTTGAATTCTTTCCCTCAATCCGAGATGCCGTGCTTGCGGGTTATCGTCCTTGCAAACGATGTCATCCGCTTTTAGCGTACGGAGCATTGCCAGATTGGGTGACGACATTAATGCAGCGCGTGGAAACCGCACCAGATCTAAAAATTACAGCCGCAGAACTGCGTGAGTTAAAAACAACTCCCGAACGAGTTCGACGCTGGTTTCGAGAGCATTACGGCATGACATTTGTAGAATGGTGTCGCGGCAGACGATTGGCGAATGCTTTCACTCAAATCCGAGCGGGAGCCACGTTAGATGATGTTGTCTTTGCCAATCAATATGAATCTCATAGTGGGTTTAGAGAAGCCTTCAGCAAAGTCTTTGGTGTCCCCCCAGGACAAAGCCAAACTAGCGACTTTGTAGCCACGCAAATTTTAGAAACACCTTTAGGAGCATTACTTGTTGGTGCAGTTAGTCAAGGGATATGTGCGATCGCCTATACAGATAAGCAAATGCTTGAGCATAACTATGCCACAATTCGCAAACGTTTTGGCTATCCCATTCTCCCCGTGACGAATCATCATATAGAGCATTTGCGAGATGAACTGGCGTGTTATTTCGCAGGTAAGCTAACCAAATTTACAATTCCTTTGGTTCCACAAGGAACTGCATTTCAAGAAAAAGTATGGTCGGAGTTACAACGCATTCCTTATGGGACGACAATATCTTACGATGAACTAGCTCGGCGCATCGGTCAGCCAACAGCAGTTCGTGCTGTAGCTAGAGCAAATGGGATGAATCGAATCGATATCCTGATTCCCTGCCATCGCGTAATTGGCAAAGATGGACAGTTAACTGGATACAACGGCGGAATTTGGCGAAAACGGTTGCTACTAGAACTAGAACACACTGGAAAATCTAAATGAAACCAATCGATCTAGCGCGCTTGTTTTTACTCGCTGCGCTTTGGGGTGGTTCGTATTTATTTATCCGTATTGCAGCTCCTGTTTTAGGAGTTCTCTTCACCATCAGCTTACGGATTATCTTAGCAGCATTTGCATTAGGTTTATCTGGCGCAATCGCCTCACCATTCAAACTCAAAAGTCGTTGGCAGTCTTATCTTTTGTTGGGCTTATTCAACAATGTCATTCCTTTCTTACTAATCGCGATCGCTATTGTCAACCTTAATGCTTCAATTGCGGCAATTTTAAATGCAACAGCTCCTCTATTTACAGCGATCGTTTCAGCTATTTGGTTGAAAGAATCGCTAAACAAACGTAAAGTTATCGGATTAGTGTTAGGGATTGTTGGAGTTACTATTTTAGTCGGATGGAGTCCCTTACCGCTATCACCTCCAGTCATTTTTGGAGGAATATCAGCTTTAATTGCCGCCCTCTCCTATGGTATTGCTGCTGTATATGCCCGTCGCAGATTTATACACGACCGAGTTGCTGAAACTGCCTTCGGACAGTTAACTAGTTCGAGTATTTTGCTGATGCCGGTTGCTGTTGCAACTTTTCCTCAAACACTTCCCTCGCTCGAAGTTATTTTTGCAGTCGTCGTACTGGCGATCGCGTGTACTGCCATTGCCTATCCACTCTACTTTCAACTAATTTCCAATATCGGCGCGACTGGAGCAATAACCGTTGCTTTTTTAATTCCTGTTTTCAGTCTGTTATTTGGCAATGTTTTCCTCGGCGAACCCGTGAATTCTGGCTTAATTTTTGGATTGATAACAATTTTACTGAGCGTTTGGTTAGTCATTAATCCAAAACAGCAGAAATAATGGCGATCGCGTTCCGCCTTCACCTCGACTAATTTGTCAGAATCAATATGAGAGATATTTTATTTTGAGAGTGAATGCAGCGATCGCAACTCGTTACTAAAGATTTAGTCCTGATTGGCGGCGGTCACAGCCATGCTATTGTTCTGAGAATGCTGGGTATGAAACCGATACCAGGTATTCGAGTTACATTGATTACAGAAGCGTCAGATACCCCCTATTCGGGAATGTTACCCGGTCACGTTGCCGGATTTTACACTCATGAAGAATGCCACATCGATCTACGACGTTTAGCCCAATTTGCTCGGGTGCAATTTTATCGCGATCGTGTTGTTGGATTAGATTTAGTTAATCGAAAAGTTATTTGTGCCAATCGTCCGCCTGTAGCCTACGATCTACTTTCTGTTGATATTGGCAGCACTCCGGCTCAAATTTCCGTACCTGGTGCAGCAGAGTACGCGATTCCAGCGAAACCAGTAGCGCAGTTTCTGCAACATTGGTATGACTTGTGTAGAGACGTTACATGTAACGTCTCTACATTGCGCCTGGGAATTGTCGGTGGAGGTGCTGGCGGAGTCGAGTTAGCAATGGCAATGCAGGGTCATTTGCAGTCTATAAGATCCCCCCAACCTCCCTTAAAAAGGGGGGCTAAGTCTTCTCGCTTATTCAGGGAGGAGAGGGAAGATCGAGATCTAGAAATTCATCTATTCCAGCGCGGTGATGAATTGATGCCGAATTATAATTCCTGGGTACGGCATCGCTGTCAAGAGATTTTAATTCACAAAGGAATTCAATTGCATCTAAAAGAAACCGTTTGTGAAATTCAAGTCAAATCTTTCCCGACTCCCGACTCCCGTACGGGCGCACAGCCGTGCGCCCCTACACCCTACACCATCAAATGTGAATCTGGATTGCAAGTAGAATGCGATCGCATCTTCTGGGTAACGCAAGCCTCCGCACCCGATTGGCTGCAAGCCGCCGGAATCGCCACTGACGAACGCGGTTTTATTCTCGTCAACGATGCATTGCAATCGATTTCTCATCCAGATGTATTTGCAGCGGGTGATATTGCCTCAGTGGTAAATTATCCCCGTCCTAAAGCTGGAGTATTTGCCGTGCGTCAGGGTAAACCTTTATTTAAAAACCTGCAATGGGCAATATTAGAGCGATCTTTACAGCCTTACAAACCACAGAAACAATATTTAAGCTTAATCGGTACGGGAGACGGCAAAGCGATCGCGGCATGGGGAAAATTTGGTTTTGGCGCTACTGGCTGGCTGTGGCGCTGGAAAGATGCGATCGATCGCAAATTTATGGAACGGTTTAGCAATTTACCGCAAATGGAGGACAAGGGAGACAGGGGAGACAAGGGAGACAAGGAAGCAACTACCAACTCCCAAAAAATGCCTTGCGCTGGCTGCGGTTCTAAGGTTAGCACCACAGTTTTAGAAAGGGTACTCAATCAAATCAAGCAGGATAGTACTAACTGGTGCGATCGCCAAGATATTATTATCGGGCTAGATGCTCCTGACGATGCGGCGGTGGTGGAAGTACCAGGAGGTTTGTGGATGGTACACACCATAGATCATTTCCGCAGTCTCATCAACGATCCGTATATTTTTGGACAAATTACTGCCAACCATTGCCTCAGCGATATTTTTGCAATGGGTGCGACACCTCAAAGTGCATTGGCGATCGCAACTATTCCCTATGCTTTAGAATCTAAAATAGAAGAAACTCTTTATCAGTTACTATCCGGTGCAGTCAAAGTGCTATCTGATGCACAGACACCTTTGGTAGGCGGACATACCACTCAAGGAGCTGAATTAGAATTTGGATTATCTTGTAACGGTTTAGTCCACCCCGATAAACTTCTCCGCAAAGGTGGGATGCTGTCAGGACAAGTGCTAATTTTAACAAAAGCCCTCGGTACGGGAACCCTTTTTGCTGCCGAGATGCAACGGGAAGCTAAAGGAGATTGGATCGATCGCTCCATAATATCAATGTTGCGATCGAATCAAGTCGCAGCTGCTTGTTTGATGGCACATGGAGCCACTGCTTGTACTGATGTTACAGGTTTTGGACTTGCCGGACATTTGTATGAAATGGTTCGAGCTTCCCAAGTGGCTGTAGTTTTAAATTTAGCCGCAATTCCCGCTCTAGAAGGTGCGATCGCTACATTACAAAAAGGGATTGTCAGTTCGCTGCAAGCGGAAAATTTACGCATTGCTCATTTTATTACCGATCTAAACATCGCTCGTTCGGAATCCGTCAGCCAGTCTGCTCGGTACTCTCTCTTATTCGATCCGCAGACATCGGGCGGTTTACTAGCATCAATTCCAGCAGAGCAAGCCAGTCAATGTTTAAATAACCTACACAGTTTAGGTTATACACAAAGTTGCATTATTGGCAAGATAGTAGATTTAGAGGGCGATCGCCAACCCATCAATTTATCCGAGCGGTAGGGTGCGTTATTGTAACGCACCCTACGAGGGTCATACACGCGGACGATATTACATCATACCCATGCCACCCATACCGCCCATACCACCCATGCCGCCCATGCCGCCCATGCCGCCCATACCGCCCATGTCAGGAGCAGCAGCTTTCTTCTCTGGCTTTTCAACGACTAGGGCTTCGGTCGTTAACACCATACCAGCAATCGAACCAGCATTTTGTAATGCCGAACGCACGACCTTAGCAGGATCGAGAATGCCAGCAGCAATCAGATCTTCAAACTCGCCAGTTGCCGCATTGTAACCAACGTTGAAATCGGTTTCCCGCACTCTTTCAACCACGACAGAGCCTTCAGCCCCTGCATTGTCTGCCATTTGGCGTAAGGGAGCTTCCAGCGCTCTAGCAATGATTTCAGCGGCAACTTTTTCTTCGTCTTGCAGGCTGGCTTTGAATTCGTCCACCTTCTTCGCTAAGTGGATTAAGGTCGTACCACCACCAGGGACGATACCTTCTTCGACTGCGGCTTTAGTCGCGTTCAGCGCGTCTTCAATTCGCAGTTTGCGGTCTTTAAGTTCGGTTTCGGTAGCTGCACCAACTTTAATGACTGCAACACCACCAGCCAGCTTGGCAATTCGCTCTTGCAGTTTCTCTTTGTCGTAGTCGGAGTCAGATTCTGCTAGTTGTTTGCGAATTTGACTGATGCGCTTTTCCACATCAGCTTTATTTTCGCCTTCGGCGACGATTGTGGTAGATTCTTTGTCGATGATGACTTTACGAGCGACACCCATCATCTCCAGAGAAGCGGTATCCAAGCTCAAGCCGATTTCTTCCGAAATCAACTGACCGCCAGTCAGTACGGCAATATCGCGCAACATTTCTTTACGGCGATCGCCAAATCCTGGGGCTTTAATCGCGCAGACGCTCAACACGCCACGAGCTTTATTCACAACCAAAGTTGCTAAAGCTTCTCCATCGACATCCTCAGCAATAATAATCAAAGGTTGTCCAGCACGAGCGACTTTTTCTAAAATCGAAATCAAATCTTGAATCGTGCTAATTTTCTTGTCTGTAATCAACAGGCGAGGATTCTCAAACTCTGCTACCATCCGCTCGTTGTCGGTGATGAAGTAGGGAGAAATATAACCTCGATCCAACTGCATCCCTTCTACCACGTCTAAATCGGTTGTGAGAGACTTGGATTCCTCAACGGTAATCACACCGTCTTTGGTGACTCGTTCCATTGCCTCAGCGATCATCGCCCCGACTTCTTCATCGTTTCCAGCCGAGACAGTCGCCACAGAGGCGATCGCATTTCCTTCGACTGGTTTGGCGACAGCAGCAATTTCTTCTACCAGCTTGGCAACGGTCTTCTCTATTCCGTGACGCAGCGCCACTGGATTAGCACCCGCTGCTACGTTCTTCAATCCCTCACGAATCATCGCTTGGGCGAGAACCGTCGCCGTCGTCGTACCATCTCCAGCAACATCTTTGGTTTTCGATGCAACTTCCTGAATCAGACGCGCCCCAGTATTTTCTAGGGGGTCTTCCAACTCAATTTCTTTAGCTACGGTAATCCCATCATTTACAATCTGAGGCGCACCGTATTTTTTCTCTAACAGGACGTTGCGACCTTTTGGACCCAGGGTAATTTTCACGGCATCGGCAAGGGCATTCACACCCCGTTCCAATGCCCGCCGCGATTCATCATCAAACGCAACGATTTTTGACATACGCTTCGTTTCCTCAAGCTTCCATTAGTCAATTTAGCACTCTCTTGAGTTGAGTGCTAATGAAACTACTGGCGTTTAGCAATTAGCTCACAGCTAATTGCTAAACGCTAATCGCTCTTAAGCCATAACCATGCCACCATCGACGTTGAAGACTTGACCTGTAATGTATCCAGCCGCAGGATCGGCGGCGAGAAAGCGCACCATACCAGCAACTTCTTCGGGTTTGCCGTAGCGACTCAAGGGAATATATTTCAGAATATCTTCAGAATCAATGTTACTGGTCATGTCAGTGGTGATAAAACCAGGGGCAACAGCATTGACGATAATGCCACGGGAGGCAAGTTCTTTCGCAACGGTTTTAGTAAATCCGATCGCCCCAGCTTTTGCTGCGCTATAGTTCGCTTGACCGGGATTGCCCATTTGTCCGGCTACAGAAGCAATATTAATGATGCGCCCGCTGCGTTGTTTGAGCATGATTTTGCTGACAGCTTTGGTACAAAGGAATACGCCTGTAAGATTGAGGTCGATGACTGCTTGCCAGTCTTCCGGTTTCATTCGCAATAACAATGTATCGCGGGTAATACCAGCATTGTTTACCAAAACATCAATTCGCTGCCATTTTTCTACAATAGTATTAACCAGAGTATCTACTTGAGCCGCATCTGAGACATCAGCCGGAATTGCGATCGCACTACCCCCCGCCGCCTCAATTTCTTCTACCACTTCTTTAGCAGCGGAACTAGAACTCGCGTAGTTTACAACAACGTTCGCCCCTTCTGCGGCTAAACTCAAAGCGATCGCCCGTCCAATTCCTCGCGAAGCCCCGGTAACGATTGCGACTTGTTGGCGTAACCGTTGTAAATCCTCTGGCAATACTTCCATAAACAATGACTCTTGCGTAGATACTCTCACTTAGCGATCGCACTTAAACCACCGCGCTAACCATCTTATCAACAGTTGCCAGTTATCAGTGACCCATTACCCATTACCAACCACAATAATTAAGATATAACAGTAAAAAAACTGAGTTAAATCTCATGACTACTAAACAGCAGTTCAATAATTTTGCTGAAATGCTTTCTGGTGCGGATGTGCCTGTACTGGTAGATTTTTACGCTGCATGGTGCGGTCCTTGCCAGATGATGGCTCCAATTTTAGAACAAGTAAACGAGCGTCTCAAATCTAAAATCCGTATTGTGAAAATCGATACTGATAAATATCCACAACTCGCCAGTCAATATCAAATTCATGCCTTGCCAACATTAGTACTATTTAAGCAGGGTCAACCAGTCGATCGCATTGAGGGCGTAGTACCAGCACCTAATTTAATCGAACATTTACAAGCTCTAATTTAGTCAAAATATTTCATTCAATAAAAAGCCCGCAAATGCGGGCTTTTACTGTAGGAAAAAGCTATTTTATTAGCAATGATGACAATTATGATAACGGTAATGATATCAGTTATGACAGCAATGAATCGTCAGCGGTTGTCGCTGAAAAACTTTCAGGCGATCGCTCCGCCAACCAACTCATCTTTTCTTTGTCTTTCTTAACTTTAGTTAACAATTCTAGATAAGCAATGGGTACGATAATTGGCCAAAAAAGAGTGACTATGACTAAAAATATTCTGAGTAGAAGTAATTGAGAGTGTTTGCCAAGGTCTCGCTGCATGATGTCTGCCCACTGAGTAAACAGACAAGCCGCGATTGTAATATAGAAAGTCGCCCCAGCAGTAATAATTGTTTGTAGCATCATTTTCTAAAAAGTCATTTTCTAAAAACAGGTTGAGTCGGAAAAGAATTCAGCAGCTACCCCAAATCAGCAGCGCGATCGACGAAGTTCTCGTTAACACGCTCTTTTGAGCGCTATGTAGCCCGAACACCCTGTAACAATCTGACTTGAAAGCCTCAACTAATCGACATTTATCCGTAGCACCGCACCTTGCTAGTAACTCGCTTTCAAGCCACAAAAGACTCTGACAATAAAATACGCCAGCCCAAAAAGTTATTCCAGACTAGTGCTATGAATGCTCGTATACCCTCACACGCGCTTCCAGCAATTCCCGATCTTGTTTATGTATTATTTCACACTTTTAGCTTGCGGACAATACAGAGGCAGTTATCAGAGACAATGAAATTCAAACTCGATATATCTAATACTACGTTCGTACTGAAGATAGAAGACAGTTTATAAAGGTTTTCTTATACATCAAGCGAAGGTTAAGTAATATGAATAGACTGACAGCAACTCTACTCGTTTCTTGTCCCGACCGACAAGGATTAGTAGCAAAAATTGCTAATTTTATCTATGCCAATGGTGGTAACATTATCCATGCCGATCAGCATACAGACTTTGCTGCTGGTTTGTTTCTAACCCGAATTGAATGGCAATTAGAGGGTTTTCATCTACCGCGAGAGCTAATTGCGCCTGCCTTTGGCGCGATCGCGCAGCCTTTAGAGGCTCAATGGCAACTACACTTTTCCGACACCATCCCGCGCCTTGCTATTTGGGTGAGTCGGCAAGAACATTGCTTATTCGATTTAATTCTCCGACAACAGGCAAAAGAGTATGCCGCAGAAATTCCCCTGATTATTAGCAATCATGCCGATTTAGAATGGGTGGCAAAACAATTTGGTATAGATTATTACTATATTTCCGTTAACAAAGATAACAAAGCGGCTCAAGAGGAAAAACAGTTAGAACTTTTGCACCAGTACGACATCGATCTCATCGTTCTGGCAAAATATATGCAAATTCTCAGTCCCGCATTTATTACCCGATTTCCTCAAGCAATTAACATTCACCATTCGTTCCTTCCTGCTTTTGTAGGCGCAAATCCATACCAGAAAGCTTACGAACGCGGGGTTAAAATTATCGGTGCTACCGCTCATTACGTAACATCAGAACTCGATGCTGGACCAATTATCGAACAAGATGTCGTCCGCATCAGCCACCGAGATGAGGTCAGCGACCTGATTCGTAAAGGTAAAGATTTGGAACGAGTCGTTTTAGCTAGAGCCGTGCGATCGCATTTACAACACCGTGTCTTAATTTACGGGAATAAGACTGTGGTGTTTGAGTAGTGAAAGGGATTATGCGTAGACTACCATGAAAAGCTGCTCTAACCGATAAAAATACAAGTACAGTATTTTTACAGAGGATGATTTTAAGATATAAAATCTACAATCAATTCAGTTCTTAAGACTTTTCTAATATTTTTTCCATCTACAAAGGCAATTTCTATGTCAATTCTAGAAAAATTCTTCACCTTCGGCTTTGTTTCTACTTTTAGTGTAGCTGTTATAGCAACCTGGTGGCGCTATATTCCTAGCATAATTGCTACTTACCGCAAGATTTTGAGTAAGTATGGACAAACAGAATTAACGGTTAATAGTTAATATTGAATGTTTCCATTGTAGAGACGTTACATGTAACGTCTCTACAATGGAAATAGATTAATTTGCATTGTGTCCTATTAAATTAAATTCTGAGGTATTTGTTTCATTCTGATTTGTACTTGTAAAGCTAACTGACCTGCTTGCGCCGTCATTTCTTCAACTCTGAGTGCTATTCCTTCTAGATCGAAATAGGGTAACTCCATCCATTGTTTGACTTTTTCCATTAATGACAGCGCGATCGCAAAAGATATTCCCTCTCCGCGATCGCATTGAAAATTCTCAACGATAACTGGTTGCTTCTGGGTACGGGGGCGAAATGTAGCTGTAAAACTGAGTGGCTGCGTTTCGCCTTTTTCGTGCAACAACACCTTACCATCGAAGACCATTTTGTTATCTCCTGGTAACTGTAATTGCATCTGCTGCATTTCTAAAATAACAGTTTGTCCGTCTACATTTAGTTTAAAATTACGTGCTTTTTTTAATACGTACTCGGACTTCAAAGCGCGATTTAAATCTGGTTCTGTAATGACAATTTTGGCAATAGCATCTAACGGTTTATCTAATTCAACCTTGCCAAAAAGAGCGCTGAGTGGATTCACATCAACTTTATCCGTCTGCACCTCAATTTCTTGTAGGCGGATGTCTTTTTGTATAACTACGCCTTGTCCAGTAAAATCTACTGAATCTGCTTGCCCTAAAATTAGCTTTAAGAGATTTGTTTGAATATCAACATCAATTTTTTCAGCGTTATCTACTTGGCTAGATATTCCTACTTCTGCTACTGCATCGATGACTTGTTCTTCTAACCGTGGCTCGTTATCCATCTTGCGATCGCATCCTTTTGACTCTGCTTGAGATCGATGTTAGACCCGCAGTATTAAGGAATGTATCTGCAATTTGGCATAAGAATGAATGGTAGGGTGGGCAATACCCACCTTACTTATAACCAACAACTGACATTTGCATCCCATTTTCAGAGGGGACAATTGTAATCCCTCGCCGAACTGGAGAAACGGGACGAGAATTTGCTAGTTCTAATTCATACTGCGATAACACAGTAGCAAGTACGAGTTTCATTTCATATAACGAAAAGGCTGCACCAATACAACCGCGACTACCACCACCAAAGGGAAGATATTCAAAGGGTGAAAATTTCTGTTTTAGAAATCTTTCTGGATGAAATTTTTCTGGTTGAGGATAGATTTCTTCTCTTCTATGAGCGAGGTAAATACAAGGTACGATAATTGTTCCAGCATTGAAGTTATCTTCCGCAATTTGTACGGAGTCTCTTACCATTCGAGGAGTACAAATTAATGCAATGGGGTGAACTCGGAGGGATTCTTGACAGACAGCAGTAAGATAAGGAAGTTGGGCGATCGCATCTGGTTGAGTACGATCTGCATTATTCAATTCTTGTTGTAGGCGATCGCGGACTTGTGGATGAGAATGAATCAGGTAAAATGCCCATGCTAGCGCTGCTGCTGTAGTTTCATAGCCTAATAATAAAAGAGACATCAACTGATCGCGTAATTCATCATCATTCATTTGTTGTCCGTTTTCATCTCGCGCTGCCATTAACATAGATAAAATATCGGTGCGCGTCGGATTGTTTTCTCGTCGCCGTTGCGATATTTCTGCATAGATTAATTTGTCAATTTGTTGTCTGCGTCTGACAAAATGTCCCCAAGGACTCCACGCACCTAAGTCTTTTTGTAATGGTGGGAAAAAGAATAAACTGGAGTACCAGGGAGTAGTAACGTCTTCTAGCAGCGAACTTAACTTAACTTTTAATTGTTCGTATCTTTCCCCAGGACTTATTCCAAAGACAACTTGTAAAATAATTTGTAGAGTAATGTCGGGAAGGAAGTGGTTAATAGAAATCTGTTTGCCAAGTTGCCATTGTTGAGTCACAGCTTGAGTAATTTGACAAATGATTTGTCCATAAGTTTTCATGCGATCGCCATGAAAAGGAGGTAGCATTAATTGGCGTTGGCGTTGATGACTTTTCCCTTCTTGTAAAATTAAAGATTGCTCCCCCATCAAAGGTTGAAAGACGTGAGTTGCTTTTTTATAATCAAAGTACTCTGAGGGAATGGCAAAAATTTCTTTAATTGCTTGTGGCTGGCTGAAAAATACAACTGGCGGAGAATTTAAACCTAAAACTCTCACAGCAAATGGGTCGCTGTATCTGTTGGCACAAGTGGTTAAGAACTCGATTGGATTGGCAATCAGCTGGAGCGTTTGCAGTAATGCTGGAGTTTTGTTTACCTCAGTTAACTTCATTTTAAATTGGTAGACAATGCTGCTACGGAGATTTATTTATATATTAACTAAAAAGTATTTGAGAATAAAAATATATTTATCCTTATTAGGGTCGCGGCAGCAACGATTTTGAATCAAGTATAAGTTGTTAAAAATCCATTTCAGAATTTTATCATATCAGTTCGATCTCACTCCATAAAGTTTCGCTCACAACTTATTTCTAGACACACTCATCAGCGTCAGAATTTTCTCTGTAAATATGCGATCTATAGTTAGACAAATCCACTGATATGTATAGACAGACCGTATACAACATAAAGCAGAGATTAAATGTAAAATAATTAAAATTATCTAAAAAGTACAAATACTCAAATTAGAGAGGGTCTTCAGCATGACGGCATCGACCGAAGCGGCAAAGATAGTAACACCAGAATTTTGTCAAGGAATTCAGTATTTTGGCGAAACTTTGCCAGGATTCGAGCAATATGGCAAACAAGCAGCGATCGCACCAAATAAAACTGCTATAACCGATCCTAACGATCCGGCGGCTGTATTTCAAACCCTCCTCTATGCCGATGCCCTGCGTTATTTAACAGTCCAAGTTACGGGGAGTAAAGCTTCGGGACACCCTGGTGGATTTGCCTCGCAAGTAGAAGCTTACGCAGCCTTGGTGATGTTGGGCTACAAAAACATTATTACCGAAGTCGGACATCACGCCCCAGGATTTTACAGCGCCATGTTTTTAGATCGATCGCTAGAAGACATGGGCATTACTACTGTACAACAACTGCGCGATCGCTTCCGCGAACACAACGGTTTATTGGGACACCTTTCTGGCTTTATTCCTGGTATTCTCGCCCCTGCTGGACCATTGGGACAAGGGCAACACTTCGCCATGTCAGCCGCCCGTCTCCACCCCGATAAATTATTCCCCGTCACGATTGGCGATGGTGGGTTAGGCGAACCCTACATCATGAGTAGCATGGCGCATTTCCACACAGCTTATCCAGGCGTGACAAATTTCTTGCCCGTCTTGGTGTGGAATGGCTACAGTCAGGAACATCATAGTATGGTGTCCACTCAATCCAACGAACGGATGATGGCATACTGGCACGGTAACGGTTTTGAAGAAGTCGTGTTAGTCGATGCCAAAGACTTTGACGACAAAAACCAACCAGGCGATTATGTCGATAGTACCGCTTTTTCCTTCGAGCGGCGCTTAGCTTTCACCAAAGCCGTGTTAGTTGCAACCGATGAAGCTACCCGTTCTGCTTTGAGTGGAAAACTGACGGTATTAATCATCAAACAATTAAAAGGGGCTGGAGTCCACGCGAGAGGGGCAAAATCTCACAACCTCTATGCGATGCATACTCTCGACAACCCCGATATTGTCAATGCCCTCAAATCTCGTGCTTTAGCGCCTGCTGCGTGGGAAATCGTGCGGACGAACTGCGAACGCGCTGGTGGTGGTTCGGCGAGTCGGGTAGCGGTGACGGAATCTGTATTACCGCTAGCAGAACTTGGGGAATTGCCGTTAGAAGAATATGCTGTAGGGGGAGATCCGAAAGTCTCGACAACAGCGATGGGTAAATTAGTGGCGAAAGTGGGAGAATGCGATCGCAACTACATCGTCACCAACGCTGATGGGAATGAAGCATCTGGAATTGCCAACATTAACCAAGCATTGAAAATTATTCACCCCACCGAAGATCCTGTCTATAACCAAACCCCAGGTGGACAAGTTTACGAACCTTTGAGTGAAGATGCTTGTGCGGGTTTAGCAGCTGGTTCGGCGTTGATGGGTTGTCGAACTTTGTGGTGTTCTTATGAGTCTTTTGCGATTAATGGTTTACCAATTTGGCAAACAGTAACGCAAGCAATGGCAGAATTACGTCGTCCTACACCTTCTACCGTAACTCTATTTACTGCTGGGGCGTTAGAACAAGGGCGCAATGGATGGACGCACCAACGCCCTGAAATTGAAGCATATTTCGCCGCCATGATGCGGAATGGCAATGTCTTTCCCTTATTTCCACCCGATGCCAACTCGATTCAAGTTTGTTACGATTGGGCGCTGACAACGAAGAATAAGGGCGTTGTAATTACAGCGAGTAAGTCACCTTTACCAATTCGCACGACATTTGAACAGAGTCGCAAAGCAATTCAAGATGGTGCGGTGGTACTGCAAGAAATTAAGGGTAGCAAGACAGTAGTATTTGCTGTGATTGGCGATATGGTTTTGATGCCAGTATTTGAAGCTGCGACTTATTTAGAAGCGCAAGAAATTGGCGTGAGAATTGTTTCTGTCGTCAATCCCCGTCGTTTGTATCGTCCTAGCGATGTGGCTTGGGATAGCTGTTCTGAACCCGATGGAGAATTTTTGAATGATGCTGGGTTTGAGGCGTTATTTGGTGGCGATGCTTTGGTTGGAGTAGCATCTGGTGCGAGTGGGATGTTGGAACCAATTATGTTGCGGAGTAACTGTAAACGCGATACTTTTGCTTGGAAGCGAGGGGAAACCACCGCAAGTCCCGCACAATTGATGGCAATTAATGGGATGACGGCTGAGAATTTGGTCAAACGCGCTATGGAATTGGTTGGTTAGATTAGATTAACTAACTACACATTCCATAAATAAACATAACGTAGGGTGGGCAATGCTCACCCTATAATTTTTTAAAAACCGCTAATGGCAAAACTACCCAACGAAATAATATTGACCATCTTCGAGTTACAGCGCCAACTGTTAGAACGCATTGATGAGGCGACTGCTACAGAATTTAGATTATTTGAGGCGTATGGCGAGACAGAAGAAGTAATAGATTACTTCGAGCAACTCCAAAATGCAAGAGAACGTGCAGATTCCTACTACTTGCGTTTATTTACTGCTTTAAGACAGATTTATCCCTCTCAACCTGCTGCCACCCGTGATAGCCTTGAATTACTTGCCCGATTTATTGCTGAGGCTGAAGCTACTGTAGATGCTGTAGAGGCTACCATTTCTGAAATTAGAAGAGATTTTAACTTATTATGAGTCAGCAAATAAGAATGCCATCGCCAGAAATCAGAGCGCGTCATATTGCTAAGCTAAGAGAACTGAACAGACGTATGGATAAACATATTTTAGATTTAGATGATTTTAATGCTTTGTTAGAGGCAAATCTGCGCGAACAGCGGCGGCGAATTGAGGAGTTGAGGGAAGAGAAGCAATCAACGATTCAAAGTGAATAATTAGTCACGTAGTTTTTAACCGCAGATGCACGCAGCTGAACGCAGATAAACTGAAATCAGTTTGCGTGAATCTGCGGTTTTTGATTACTATTTAAAAGGTTAATAACCTGCGATCGCGAGAGGTTAGTATTTCTCAATCTCTAAATAGATTTTATAAAATCTATATTTTGATAGGAGCAACCACATCAAAACCAGGTGCATTAATAACCATTGATTCTGGTTTAGAATATCCAGCCTTCTTCCTTGCTTGGATAATTTCACTAAACAAATATTTTTGATGTGATAATATCCAACGTGGATCGTTACCAGCATGAAGATGGATCTGCCAAATAGAGCTATCAATATATGTATGATTGATTGCGTTGCAGTAGTATAAAAAATTAATACTACGGCGTAAATTTAGTTGCGATTGACCGTGTGCCTCAATTTTATAATGGCTTGGTGTCAATTGTAGGTGCGGAAATGTCGCTTTCGGGGCATTTAATAAAGTTTTATGAAGGCAAAAATTAATGACTTCAGTTCCTTTCATTGTATTGCACACACTACAAAGAGTCTGCAAATTATCTAGAGAGTGGTCACCCCCGTGATATTTAGGATTAATATGGTCAATCTGTAGTAGGTTTCGTCTATTTTCTCCACAGCAAAGACAGCGATAGTCATCTCGTTCCTTCACTTGTCTTTTAACTGCATCTGATGGTTCAGGTAGAGGAGGGTAGTCTGGTTTATAGGTTGAACCATTAGTTGGTGATTTTTCTGTCCAGCGATCGTTTAAAAGTCTTTCAACACAAGCATTGTATTGCGACTTGAATAATCTATAGCTTTGATAGATAATTTTCCAATAGCGATCGTCTCGATTATATTCTTCAAATAGCTTTTTATCTTTAGTCAAATCTGACATAGATACACTAAGAAAAGCCTGAGCTAGAGCATCAAGATCGTGTTCCTGTCTCTGCTGAAAATCAAACCAATCAGGAGCTTCTCTATCATTTTGAGCTATATGACAGGTAATGTAGAACAAGTTACTTAGTAAGTCACCACCTATGTGCTGTCCAAAATTAGCAAAAATTCCATCCTGGAATTTTTCAATTTTCTGCTGAAGATGACTATCAAAGCTAGTAACTGGCTCGATAAATGCTTTGAGTTCTGATGCTTCCAGGTTTTTCACAAATTCAATAAAATTCTCGTAGTCTGCTTTCTCATGCTCAAATACCATTACTAATCGTTGTACTATTTCGGTACTTTCCTTTTCCTCTATACAAGTTTCTATTTCAACTCGATACCAGCCAATCGGCATAAAGGTAAGAAATGGCTGTGTATTGATATTCGCACCGCCATCCATCTGCTCAATTAAGCGACGTACTAAATCGATAGAAATGAGCTGCATAGCTACTCTTTCACTAACCTGTGGTAAAGAATCTTCAGGTGAAGGAAAGTCATCTATTTTATATTCAGCTCAGTTAATTGTCTGTTGCCAATCGTCGATAAAAGATACAATGTAAGCTTCCTTTGTTCCACCAAATTTAACACCACGCAAAGCTCGACCAACCATTTGCGTCATGAGAATTTGACTAGTAGTTTGTCTGGTTAAAAATACAGATTGTACATTAGGTACGTCAGTGCCTTCAGTTAGCATCCGCACGTTGATTAGCACATCTAATTTATTATTACGAAATTTCTCTAAAACTTCAGCATTTTCATTCTTACTTCGTTTATTTCTAGCATCAGCACTACCAGGATCGGCATCAATATGAGTGTAAACTGTTCCTACCTTTATCTCTCGATCTTGTTGCTTAATAAAATCACTTAACTGTTCGCATTGAAACCAGCGGTCAGTAAAAATGATTGTTTTACCATAACGCTTTCTATTTTCAGCATAAGTTTTAGCGATAAAAGCATTACGTTCTTGATTTTCAGCTAGTTTAGTAATAATTTCTTCAGGTAATTCTCGAAAGTCTTTTACCCATTGCTTGTATTGATTTTCATCAAATTCAGGCTTGACAGTGGTGCATGATGTTTCAAAAATTGGCTTTGCTAACACTCCAGTCGCCATCAAATCTCTTGGGCTAATTTGATAGAGAATTCCTTGGAGAAATAGCGTGTTTAACCAACCAACTTTTTTTTCATTGGAGTGAGTTGGGGTTGCAGTTAACCCCAATAAATACATGTTTGGCTTGTCTTCGCGTAATGCTCTAATAAACCTACAATAACTCGGTGCTGGAGAGTGGTGTGCCTCATCAAATACGACAAAAAGTTTATTTCCAGCCGCTTTCAAAAACTCTTTCAATTTGTTATCTTTATTATTATCACTGTAAGCACGAGTAATAGTTTGTAGCGTGCAAATTAATACATCATCGCTAGTTTGAATTTGGCTAGGGCGAAAGTGTCCTGTTGTACCGGAAACAACTCTTACATTCAGCTTTTGCTTATTTCTAATTAGCTTGACTTCTGATTCTAAACTATACAGAGATTGTTCAAGTAAGTGGTGAGTGTGTGCCAGCCACAAAACTTTGTAACCTTCTGGTAGTGGATGAGTGCAAAGGAAACGCATAGCCGTGAAAGTTTTACCGCCTCCTGTTGGTAAAACTAAAATACCGCCATGATGAGTAGAATGCTTAGTTTGATACCATCTTTGTAGTTTGTTTAGCGCATCGTGTTGATGAGCGGCAGGATCTTTCGGTTGCTTTTGCTCTTTGGTCAGATCGTAAGAGCGAAAAAAGCTTTCTGTTTTACATTCGTTCATAAAAACTTCCAGTACTCCAATTTTGTAAGCAGTTAATTTCCATCTGCTCTTGTATGTAGAGTTCCCAGAATGCGAATTATTTTAACAGGAAAAAATACTAGGCGAATAGAATTCGCGGCTACACAAACAAAGTTCGCCTGCGCGGACTAATATAGAAGAAAGTTTTGGAACCTGCACCAGCAGGTTTTATTGTATAAGTATGACTTTAACCACAATCTTTAAAAAAAGCGATCGCCGCTCTCAAGATTATATACTTCAGGCGCTCGCCTCTTCTCAGTGCTAAATTTATTACAGAGATACATTAATTGAAAATACATTAATGATGAAATTTCAAGTCATATTTACATTTGATTCAGAATATCAAGGTTATGTTGCTGAGGTTCCCGTACTTCCGGGTTGTGTCACTCAAGGAAAGACTTTAGATGAAGCAGTTGAAAATATCAAAGACGCTGTAAGAGGTTATTTACACGTACAAGCTAAACACGGCAATCCTTATGTTGCTCAAGAATCTCAATCCTTTATTGGGGAAGTTGTAGTATAAATGGGTCGATGATCAAATATCTCTGGTAAAGAAGCTGTCAAAGTTTTTGCAAAATTTGATTATGTATTAGACAATCAAACTGGAAGCCATATGATACTTTGGCACGAATCAAGACTCACTTTATCAGTCCTAAATCATCGAGAATTAGCACCAAGATTGTTGAGAAATTTGATTCGACAAGCGGGAATGACGGTAGATGAGTTTCTGACAAATAGATAATACAGATAGGATTGGCAGACGCGATCGCAAATTGCATAACTCTCAAATATAAAACTTACACAGCAATCGCCTCAAATACTTGCCTATCTCTCGACACAACTTCTAGCTTAGAGTGCAGAGTTGCAATCGCCTCAATTAAGAGTTGTCGCGGCGTTAACCCCCAATACTGTAAAACTTGCAACAAGCGGGCAATTGTTTCATCATCGTGCAATAGAGGAAACTGAAACGCTCTACCACCACTGGGTAGGTTAATTAATCCACTTGAATCTCGTTGTGGCGCAGAGTCCTGTTGCTGCTTCTTCCTTTCTTCTACCATCAATTCAGAAACCTGCTTTTCGTTGACTGCTGGCAGTCCCCACAGCTTGGATACGAGTTGTTGATATCGCTTCTGAGTTAGAGCAAATAGCGTAGTTAGAGAGATCCGTTCTATCTTCTCGATCGCAAAATCTCTAAATGTCTCAAATAGCCGGATGAACTTTTTCGCTTCAGGCAAAGTCTTGCCTTGCGACTCCAGCCAAGCTTTGAATGTCTCTTTGGGCATGGCTTTAGACATCTGCCAGTAGTCGCACCCTTGGGCTAATGCATTCTCGACTATCAGGCGATCGCGCTGTCTGATTCTTTCATTTATGTCACGCGATTTCAAAGAATTTTTGTTGGAGGCGATCGCAGCAGAATTTGTTTGTGCTAACATACGGTTACACAAGTAAATTATATTTGCTTTTTGGTTTAGGAAGTCCCAAGTTTGTCAGACCGGGGGGCTTCCTAACTATTTTTGTATTGTATCAGATATCTCTGCATAAGTCGATCGCATAGGGATAAAAATCAGCAGCATTCTGTAGTTTTTCAGACGTAGCTGTAGAACTAGCGCCTGAAACAGACGTAACCTGTCGCTTTATAGCTCAAAGCACGAGCAATACTCTCACCTGCAACTCTGACAACTGAACAACTGACAACTGATAACTGTCAAAAGCGTTACCCTGGAAAGAATAGAAGATAAACATCAACTATTTTTCATCTATCGCAGGTTGACCCTTACCATGCTGCAATCCTATTTCGATACAGATAATAACGGTCATAAATCTTTTGAACTACCAGGGGCAAAACCCCACTATAATCCCGATCGCCCCGGACAAGTCGAGCATATTTTTCTCGATCTCAATTTAGATATCCCCAACCAAAGCTATGACGGGACTTGCACGATTCAACTCAAGCCCGTCCGCAACGGGATCGATCGCCTCACCCTAGATGCAGTCAGTCTCAACATTCACTCAGTCCAAGTAGATGCTACCTCAACGACATACGATTATGATGGGCAACAGCTACAGGTACATCTAGCTAACCCTACACAAACGGGACAATCAATTAAAATTGCGATCGCCTATTCTGTCACGAAACCCCAACGCGGAATTTACTTTATCGCCCCAGATAAGCACTACCCCAACAAACCAGTCCAAGTCTGGACGCAAGGAGAAGATGAAGACTCCCGTTTCTGGTTTCCCTGCTTCGACTACCCAGGACAACTCGCAACTTCAGAAATTCGGGTGCGCGTCCCCAAACCCTACATCGCCATTTCCAACGGTAGATTAATCGACACTGAAGAAAACAGCGACTACAAAATTTTTCACTGGCTGCAAGAGCAAGTCCACCCATCCTATTTAATGACTCTAGCAGTAGGAAACTTTGCCGAACTTCAGGATGAATGGAACGGCAAACCCGTCACTTACTACGTAGAAAAAGGCAGAGAGGAAGATGCGCGGCGCAGCATGGGCAAAACTCCCCGCATGGTCGAATTCTTCAGCCAAAAGTACGGTTATTCTTATGCTTTTCCCAAATACGCTCAAGTCTGCGTAGATGATTTTATTTTTGGCGGAATGGAAAATACATCTACCACCCTGCTGACAGATAGATGCTTGTTAGACGAACGGGCGGCGATTGATAACCGTTTAACTGAAAGCCTAGTCGCGCACGAACTCGCACATCAGTGGTTTGGCGATTTAGTTGTGATTAAACACTGGTCTCATGCTTGGATTAAAGAAGGCATGGCATCCTATTCTGAGGTTATGTGGACGGAACAGGAGTATGGAGTCGAAGATGCTGCTTACTACCGCTTGCTAGAAGCCCGCAACTATCTCGCTGAAGACAGCAGCCGCTATCGTCGTCCGATCGTAACGCACGTTTATCGAGAAGCGATCGAATTATACGATCGCCACTTGTATGAAAAGGGTTCCTGCGTCTACCACATGATTCGGGCAGAGTTGGGAGAAGAGTTATTTTGGCGGGCAATCCAAACTTTCGTGCAAGATAACGCTCACAATACTGTAGAAACTGTAGATTTACTCCGGGCAATTGAGAAAGTTACAGGGCGAAATCTTTTATTTCTTTTCGATCAATACGTCTATCGCGGCGGACATCCTGAATTCAAGATTGCTTACTCATGGGATGGCGATAGTAAATTAGCGAAGGTGACAGTTAACCAAACCCAAAACGATCTATTCGATTTAAAAATACCAATTGCTTTTGGCTATGCACAAGGTGATGTAGGGGCGCATAGCTATGCGCCCCTACAAAAAACATTCACCGTGCGCGTCAATGAAAAGGAACAGAGTTTCTACTTTCCTTTGGAAGAGAAACCTCAGTTTATTAGCTTTGATGCTAATAATAATTACTTAAAAACCGTGTCTTTAGAATATTCCGTTCCAGAATTGAAGGCACAGTTGCAATTCGATCCCGATCCGATTTCTCGCATCTACGCTGCTGAAGCTTTGGGGAAAAAAGGTGGTTTAGAAGCGCTCAATGCCCTCGCCGCAGCATTGAAAAGCGATCGCTTTTGGGGTGTTAAAGTCGAAGTCGCGAAACAATTAGCTCAAATTAAGCTCGACCAAGCTTTTGAGGCTTTAGTTGTCGGATTGAACGATGAAAATCCCTTAGTACGACGTGCCGTAGTCGAGGCTTTGGGTAACATCAAAACTTATGCTAGTTACAAAGCCCTGAAGCCGATTGTGGAAGATGGCGATGCCTTCGGCAAGGGCAAAGCCCTACGCAGTTATTACGTAGAAGCAGCAGCAGCCAGGGCAATTGGTACGATCGCCGCTACCAAGTTGGAAGAAAAGCCCAAGGAAGAAAAAGTCTTAAAGCTGCTCAGATCGATTTTAGAAACAAAAGCAGGCTGGAATGAAGTTGTGCGCTCTGGGGCGATCGCGGGTTTGAGTCAAATGAAAACCTCAGCTGAGGCACTAGACTTGATTCTAGAATACACCCGCTTAGGAGTTCCTCAAGCCTTGCGTCTAGCAGCGATTCGCGCCCTCGGAGCTATCTCTACAGGTCAATCTACTGCTAACTTAGACCGAATTCTGGAGCGATTAACCGAATTATCGCATGAAAGTTTCTTCCTCACCCAAGTCTCGGTTGTTACTGCCTTGGGACAAATGGAGACTCCCAAAGCGATCGCGGTTTTACAAACTCTAGCGACGCAATCCCTTGATGGACGAGTCCAACGGATTGCCGAAGAAGCTGTATCAAAAGTACAGAGTGCCGCGGGTTCAGAGCAAGCCGTCAAGCAACTACGCGATGAAATCGACCAGCTCAAAAAGCAAAACCAAACCCTGATGAGTCGGCTGGAAAGTCTGGAGGCTAAAGCTGCTAACTAGGGAGACGAGGGAGACGAGGGAGACGAGAGAGACAAGGGGGACAAGGGAGACAAAATCAATTCACAAGTCACAATTCTCAATTATCTTTTGACTCCTGACTCCTGACTCCTGACTCCTCTTCTTAACTTTTCTTATCAATTGATTTGTACTTTTATATACTATGTTAAGAATAGATACAATTTAAATAACGTATTCTACTTATAAGAAGACATCGACAGGGCAGTTTAAAGAGGCTATATTTGACTGTTTGGGAATCTAAGCTGATTGACTCGTAGTTAAAAGTAGTCATGAGATTGCCCTGATTAGTAAACGAGTGTAAATATCCGATTGTAAAGAGGCAAGTCAAGGCGTGGGTCAGTATCAACTCGCTCAGCTTAAACGCTACGATCCAGAAGCGATCGCGCAGTATTATCGCTTCCGTCCTTTGCTGGCTGTAGCGCGGGCTTTCAAGGTCGTCTGGTTGTTTGCTGGGTTTATTTTTGGTTTAAAGTGGGACGATTGGCGCGATCGCGAAGAAGAAAATAAGCTCAAACGAGCCGTCCAATTGCGGCAGCTCCTTACCAATCTGGGTCCGACGTTTATCAAAGTCGGTCAAGCGCTCTCCACTCGCCCAGATTTGGTGAGAAAAGATTTTCTAGACGAACTGGTAAAACTGCAAGACCAACTACCTGCCTTCGAGCAGGAAATTGCTTTGCGCACGATTGAAACCGAACTCGGACGTTCGGTTGAAGAAGTTTATAGCCAGATTTCGCCGCAACCTGTAGCTGCTGCGAGTTTGGGACAAGTGTATCGCGCTCGGCTCCATAGTGGCGAAGAAGTTGCCGTTAAGGTACAGCGTCCGAATTTACGCCCGACGATTACCCTCGACCTTTACTTAATGCGTTGGGCGGCGAGTTGGCTATCTCCTTGGTTGCCGCTCAATCTCGGTCACGATCTGACGATGATTGTAGACGAATTTGGGACGAAGTTATTTGAGGAAATCGATTACCTCAACGAAGGACGGAACGCCGAAAAGTTTGCGACCAACTTCCGTAACGATCCTCACGTCAAAATTCCTTTAATTTACTGGCGCTATACGAATACTCGCGTCCTGACGCTGGAGTGGATTAACGGATTTAAGTTGAATGACACTGCTAGCATCCAAGCAGCGGGATTGAATACAGATGAATTGATCGAAATTGGTGTAACAGCTGGGCTGCAACAGCTACTAGAACACGGATTCTTTCATGCTGACCCCCATCCAGGTAATTTGTTTGCCATGCCAGACGGACGGATGGCTTACATTGACTTCGGCATGATGGATCAATTGAACGAGCGGACAAAAGAAACGCTAGTAGATGCGATCGTGCATCTCGTGAATAAAGACTATGACGAATTGGCAGAAGATTACGTCAAGCTCGGATTTCTCACGCCGGACACTGATATTCGCCCGATTATCCCAGCTTTAGAAGCAGTCTGGGGTAGCGCGATCGGTAAAAATGTAGGAGATTTTAACTTTAAAACCATCACCGACTCCTATTCGGAGTTGATGTATGACTATCCTTTTCGCGTACCTTCTAAATTTGCGTTAATTATCCGTTCTTTGATTACGCAAGAAGGAATTGCCCTCAGCCTTAATCCAGATTTCAAGATCATTGAAGTTGCTTATCCCTATGTGGCGCGGCGGTTACTGACGGGTGAAACCCCCGAACTGCGGCGCAGGTTACTCAATCTCTTGTTCAAAAATGGTAAGTTTCAGTGGCAGCGGTTGGAAGATTTGCTCGACATCGCCAGCGCTGACGATAGTTTTGATATTCTACCCACCGCTCAACTCGGCTTGCAGTATCTTTTATCTGAAGAAGGGAAATACCTACGGCAACAATTGGTGATGGCACTGACGGAAGACGATCGCCTGCATACAGCAGAAGTACAGCGGATCTGGAACTTAGTCAAGGGTGAGATTCAGCCCGCACGTCTGTTTGATGCCGCGATTGGAGCGATCGCCAATCTATCTAGAGAAACGGCGGCAATTCTGCCGACAGCAGTATTTTCACTCATAGCTACCCCAGATCGAGAGCGGTAAGGGGATACATGATGGATGCAAAAGGGTAAGATGTTGAAAGTAACAAAAGTTAAAATAAAAAATTTGTAACTTTAAGGTATCTTCCATGTTTTACCCGTCCACTCCGCCTTATTTCCTGCTCGTTGCAGGTTTGTTTGTCGCCTTAACTTCTGGAGCGGCGTTTTCTGGCACGCTCAAACAGATGCTACAAAAATGGTCGAGCGATCGCGCCACCGATGTCGATACAATCGCTAAGATTCGCACCGGACAATTAATTTTCCCTTTCTTGGGCATGGCTGTCGGTGTTTGCCTCTTTCTAGCTTCTGGAATTGAAATTTTTGGCTTCCCGATTGTCATGTCTTATGCTTTTGCCGTTCCTCTGACGTTACTGACTGGTTTGTTAGTTTGGTATCAGTTGGGTAGCATGTTTGCTTTGGCAGAACGGGAAGGATTTCAAGCTTTTAATCTTGATTCTTGGGAATAATTTATCGAAGAAGGAGTCAGGAGTCAGGAGTCAGAATGACTACTTTTGATGTGGCTTCTGACTCAAAGGGTATAAGATCCCTACCGAATCTTTGAAGGAGTGGCACAAATATGAGGAGTCAGAATCTCACCGATCGTATTTCTCCTGACTCCTGACTACTGGCTCCTGGCTCCTGTTCAATAGGTTCGTGGGTAGGGTGAGCAATGCTCACCTTATTTTTATACATCAGTGCTTTAGATCGAAAAATTGTGTTGTTGCAAGATTTTCAACCTTTATGCGCGATCGCGACAACTTCTACTGGTGCTAGTAGATTGCGGTCTATTTGTCAAGCTAATAGTCCAATCTGGGTTCCAGAGTCTTTATCGAGTATTGCCGGAGTCCAATCCTACTCGGGTTCGCTCAAATCTCACGTAGCCGAATTGTGGCAATCTCACCGCGCCTTTATTTTTTGTTTGGCAACTGGGGCAGTTGTGAGGATTGTCGCACCCTTATTGCAAAACAAGGCTACCGATCCGGCAATTGTGGTCGTCGATGAGGTAGGAAAGTTTGTCATCAGTTTGTGTGGCGGACATCAAGGTGGAGCAGATCGTCTCACAAAAATAATTGCCCAGCTCATCGATGCAACGCCAATATTAACCAGCGCTTCGACAAGTTTAGGATTACCTGCCGTAGATTTACTAGGCGTTCCCTTTGGGTGGCATAAAGGTAAAGGAGATTGGACGGAAGTGAGTGCGGCAGTCGTCCGTGGCGAACCCGTACAAGTGATTCAAGAGGCTGGTTCTACCTTGTGGCGATCGACAGCTAGCGTTCGGCAATCACATCTGAGTTTTACCCCATCTCCTGACGCAACAGCCAAAATTTGGATTACGCCACGCCTAATTCAGGACGCACGATCGCGTACGCCTCAAATTCAGTGGCATCCCCGCGTTTTGTGGATGGGAATCGGTTGCGAACGGGGAACCTCAAGACAGCTGATTGAAGCTGCACTTCAACAGGTATGCCGAGAAAATCAACTTGCTATAGACGCGATCGCCGGGATTGCTACGATCGACCTGAAAGCTGATGAAGTTGGGTTAGTCGAATTGTGCCAAGCCTATAATTTTCCCTTGCGTACTTTCCCTGCCGAAATCTTGAGTGCGATTTCCGTCCCCAACCCCTCCCCAGTCGTAGAACGAGAAGTCGGGACTCCTAGCGTCGCTGAAGCTGCGGCTTTGTGCGCTTGTTTAAATCTACCTGAGACAAAGCACCACACGGATTCCGATCGCAACGTCACACCTAAGCTATTGGTTGCCAAACAAATTTTCAAACCCAATACCCCAACTCCCGACTCCAGTACGGGCGCACAGCCGTGCGCCCCTACGACTCCCGATCTCACGGGTGCAGTCACGATCGCGATCGCCCAATCGGAAATCGAATATACGGATCGTATTGGGAAACTGTTCCTCGTGGGAATAGGACCTGGTGCGCTCGAGCAAATCACCCCAGCTGCCAAAAGCGCGATCGCCACGGCTGATGCAGTTATCGGTTACTCTCTCTACATAGAATTGATTGCGACACTGCTACAACCCCAGCAAGTTATCGAAACTTTACCCATTACCCAAGAAAGACAGCGCGCTCAAAGAGCGATCGAACTGGCGCAGTGGGGCTTAACGGTAGCGGTGGTATCTTCGGGAGACTGCGGCATTTACGGTATGGCAGGGTTGGTGATGGAAGAATTGCAAGCTGGAGGCTGGGACGGAAACACGCCTCAAGTACAAGTTCTTCCCGGAATTACGGCGTTGCAAGCCGCCGCCGCCCGCGTCGGCACACCTCTAATGCACGACTTTTGCGCCATTAGCTTAAGCGATTTACTCACTCCTTGGCAAGTGATTGAAAAGCGCTTGATTGCCGCAGCAATGGCTGATTTTGTCACGGCAATTTACAATCCGCGATCGCAATCGCGCGTCCAACAGCTACAAATCGCCAGAGACATTTTCTTACAATACCGCGATCCCAACACTCCAGTTGCGATCGTCCGTGCGGCTTACCGTCAAGACGAACAAATTTACCTAACAACTTTAGAAAAGTTACTCGATTTGCCTGTCGATATGCTATCTACAGTATTAATTGGTAATTCTAGTACTCGCACCTATGCCGATTGGATAATTACCCCACGGGGTTATTTGGGTTTTGAGCCAGAAATGAAAGAATAGCCAGCAAGTTACTTTCCTACTATGTCCAAATCGAGCAACAGTAACTCTGATTCGCAGAGCTTTCACAGCAGCAACATCTTTCAAGCGCAGAATTGGGAGGAAACAGTCAAGCAAGTAGGATATCGGTTTAACCGACAGTATCAAGGTCAAGATTTGGCACTCCCGCCAGAAGTGCAGGCAATGCCAATATTTCACGAGTGGAAAACTGGTATCCTGGCTGGCAGACTGGCTTCTCCTTTCTGGGAGATGGCTCAACCGCAGAAAAACCAAACTTGTCTAGATATTGGCTGCGGTGTTAGCTTTCTGATTTATCCTTGGACGGAATGGCAAGCATTTTTTTACGGTCAAGAAGTCAGTACAGTAGCAAGGGATACCTTGAATACTCGCAGTCCGCAGTTGAACTCAAAGTTATTTAAAGGTGTTGAATTAAGACCAGCCCACCAGTTAAACTACCCTCCAGCTCAATTTGACTTAGCGATCGCCACTGGATTTAGCTGCTATTTTCCCCGCGAGTACTGGAGTAATGTCATGGCAGAAGTCAAGCGGGTGCTAAAACCAAGTGGATTTTTTGTCTTCGACATCCTCAACCCCGAAACACCCCTAGCAGAAGATTGGGCAGTTTTAGAAACCTACCTGGGTGCAGAAGTGTTTCTGGAGCCTATATCTGAGTGGGAAAAAACAATAAAAGCTACTGGTGCTAAAATTGTCGCACGGCAAGCAGGGGAATTATTTCAATTGTATAAAGTACGGTTTTAGAGCTGGTTTTGATGGTATGCACTCATTTGTGCCGTCTGCCTGCTAGTGTAAAAATCGATCCAGGGCTTTTTTCAATTCATTAATCTCGTCTTCCAAATTTCCCACTTGAGCAGCTCTAGCAATACATTCAGTCAGATGCTCGTCTAAAATCATTCGAGCAACGCGATCGAGCGCTCCGCGCACGGCTGCAATCTGCGTCAATACCTCGGGACAATCTCGGTTTTCTTGCACCATAGTTTTAATCCCGCGAATGTGTCCTTCAATGCGAGAAAGCCGATTGATTACGGCGCGTAGAGATTCTTCACTATGGACGTGAACGTGAGCGTGAGCCGAACCCCGCTCGTGAACGTGACTGTGGCTGAGGTCTAAGTCAGTAGATGGGGAGAGTATTTCAGTCCTAGCAATTGACGAGGAGCTTTTTGTCAGTTTATCTGTGCCGTTCATGCGCGATCGCACCCGCTAATAGAGTTAGTTCAAATTCTAGCCTAGAGCAATTGAGTCAGTTTCCGCTATCTGCTGCAAGCTTTGCCAAAATATTAGATATGACTTGTCATTGGTCATCGGTCATTGGTCATTGGTAATGAGTTGTTGGTTGACTGTTGTTGGTTGCTGTTCCCTGATAACTGAGATTGGTGATTCACAAATGACAAATGACAAATGACAACTGACAAATGATAACTGACTGAGCAATTAATTCTATGCAATTAGGAAAAGTTATGCAATGTATCCGCCAACTCAGTACTTATGTGTTGGCGATTGTTATAGGTGTATTTCTAAGCAGTTGTCTGTGGGTACTACCATCACAAGCAGACCCAGTACCTCAAGCAACTATTTCCCAAGCTGCCACACCAGCAGCCCCAACTCAAAAAGCTGCCATCCAGCCCAACAGCTTTGTGACTGCGGCAGTTAATCGCGTCGGACAAGCGGTGGTACGCATCGATACAGAACGCACGATTACGCGCCGCCTACCCGATCCTTTTTCAGACGACCCATTTTTCCGCCGTTTTTTTGGCGAAAACTTTCCCCAACAATTGCCACCTGAACGTTTGCAAGGATTGGGTTCTGGGTTCATTGTCGATTCTAGCGGCGAGATTTTAACCAATGCCCACGTTGTCGCTCAAGCCGATAAGGTGACGGTAACTTTAAAAGATGGGCGTGTTTTGGAAGGTCAGGTGCAAGGTGTAGATGAAGTTACCGATTTGGCAGCGATTAAAGTCAACGGCAAAAATTTGCCCGTAGCACCTTTGGGAGACTCTTCTAGCGTCCAGGTTGGAGATTGGGCGATCGCCGTAGGAAATCCTTTGGGATTAGATAACACCGTCACCCTTGGTATTGTCAGCACTCTCAAGCGTTCTAGCGCCCAAGTTGGTATTCCCGATAAACGGCTAGATTTCATTCAAACTGATGCGGCGATCAATCCTGGTAATTCTGGGGGTCCGCTATTGAACGATCGCGGCGAAGTGATTGGCATCAACACGGCGATTCGCGCTGACGGGATGGGGATCGGTTTTGCAATTCCAATTGACAAAGCCAAAGCGATTAAAGATCGGTTAATTCGAGGTGAGCAAGTCGCCCATCCATATATTGGGGTACAAATGGAAACCCTTACCCCCTCATTGGCAAAGCAAAATAACAGCGATCCTAATTCGGCAATTCAAATTCCCGAAGTGAATGGCGTATTGGTAGTACGAGTCTTACCCAACTCGCCTGCTGCTGCCGCTGGATTGCGTCGGGGAGATGTCATCGTCCAAGTAGACGGGCAGACGATTACAAAAGCCGAACAGCTACAAAGTTTAGTTGAGGATACTCAAGTTGGGCAGGCGATCCAAGTCAAAGTCCGGCGGGGCGATCGAACTCAACAACTTTCCGTCCGCACGGGCGAGTTGCAAAGCGCTTCGCTCAAATAAGAGATTTTGTTTATCGAGAGGTGAAATTTTGCCTCTTGACAGAAAACAGAAAGGGTGGACAATGCCCACCCTTTTTTTTAGTTAGATGTCGTCGTCGAAGTCATCATCGTCATCATCGTCATCATCGTCATCATCCACGTCGCCAGCTGAAGAGTCGTCGATCATCAGATCGTCATCTTCATCCAGGATGGCAGAGTTGCGATCGAAACCGAAGCTATCTCCCATCCCGTCTAGGTTATAGGCACGAGCCGTGCGATCGTCGAGGACGACATCCATAGCATCGTCACCATCATCAAAGACGCTGGTTGGCATGGTGTCGAAATCATCATTACTGGTCGTACTAACTTCTTCGTAGGTGTTAAAACCAGTTCCTGCTGGAATCAAGCGTCCGATGATTACGTTTTCTTTCAGACCCCGCAACCAATCAGATTTACCTTCGATCGCTGCTTCAGTCAGTACCCTCGTCGTTTCTTGGAACGAAGCTGCTGAAATGAAGCTATCTGTATTCAGCGATGCCTTGGTAATACCCAAGAGCATCGGCGTATACTGTGCTTTCGCCCCACCAGTGATGCTCATTGCTTCGTTGACCTGCTCGACTTGCCGCAGTTCGATCAACTCTCCTGGCAACATGGTCGTGTCACCACCATCGTCGATCCGCACCTTGGAAGTCATCTGACGCACGATCACTTCGATGTGCTTGTCAGAAATATCAATGCCTTGAGACTGGTAGACGGACTGAACTTCATTCACTAGAAATGTCTGGACTCGCTGTAAAGCTTCCAGCGCACTAGCATAGACACCCTCGGCAGCATTGCGATTGTAGAAGATCTCCAGAATTTCATGGGGGTTTGCTGGACCGTCGGTCAGTGGCGTACCTAACTCTATGTGCGCTCCATCAGAGACAATGGCATTTTGCCCAGGTCCAATTGGATACTCAGTAAGATTGCCAGAATTTTCAATCACCTTAATGGCAACAGTTTCATCCTCAATCCGATTGTATTCCACCGTACCGCCAGCACGGGCAAGGATACACGCTTCTTTTGGTTTGCGTGCTTCCAGTAGTTCCTCAATTCTGGGTAAACCCTGAATGATGTCTCCGGTTTTTGCCCGTTCAAAGACCAACAGCACTAAGTTATCGCCCCGTTGAACCAGTTCGCCGTCTTCGACTTGCAATACCGCACCGTTACTGACGCGATAAGGGCGACCTGTGCGTACAACCACTTCATAAGCATTGCTAACCAATGCTCCATCGCCTGGTTGCTCCTGCTCTTTTTTGTCTCCCGTTGCCTTCTTAATTTCTAGTACTTGACCGGATTCAGCCACAACTGCTCCCGGAGCGATTTCCATACCTGCTACAACCAACTCACCAATTTTGACTTGAGGACGTTCTTTAGTGGGAATGGATAGGCGATCGCTTTCTCGCAACACGAGTATGCGGCGAATTGCTTCTGCACCTTCGCGAATACCGCGAATTTCTCCAGCTTCTTTGCACTGAATTGCCGTCCGTGCCACCACTGCACCAGGCGGAATATTCTGCCCGTCTTCTACGAGTAATGTGGTCGAAGTACTGCCTTGGGTAGCATCGGCGGCTACGTCGCGGCGGATTGTTAAAGACTCCAAAATTACCAACTGCAAGCGCTGGAGTTCGAGATCTTCTGCATCCGGAATCAATTCGATATCTGCCACCATTGGCGAACTACCGTGTTCTCCGCTAGTGTCTTGCTCGATTTCCAAGACCAATTGCGTCCGCAGCAGTTCTACTCCTTCAATCGACTTCACCCGCTCGGAATCTTTAAAAGCAATACGCTGCATCGATCGCAACTCAATCCGGCGACCCGATTGGTTAACGGATTGCGTGCTGGGTACGGGTGGAACATCTGGTACGGCATATTCGATTGCGGGACGTAGCAGTAAGGCTGGACCTTCAGGCGATTCGACATACTCGATATAACGTAGTTCGGATAGGGTATGTCCTGGGACGATTTCTTCTCCAGGCTGACCTAAAGTTCCGTCTCTGCCGAGTGCTGCTTCTGGGTCGTCTAACATCAGCAATTCCCCTGGCTTCACCACCAGTTCGCGCAAAATGTCATTCTTCTGAGTCACGGTGACAACGCCGCTATTCTGGCAGAAGATATCCTTCACGACTTCCGTACCCGCTTCGACATACGTGCCGTCCTCGACGATTAGCAGGGAGATATCCTTATTGACTTCGTGAGATTCTTCAGGAATCCACAACAAAGTTCCACCCTTGACGACTTCGTAACCTTGCTTTGCCTTACCTTTTTTACCGATTTCTACCCCAGCAAATTTCACAATTCCACCAGTAGCAGTGCGGTAGCGATCGTCAATTAGCTCCGCAACAACTTGACCGTTTTGCACTTTTGTGCCTGGGGTCGCTAAGAGCGAAAATTGTTGACCGTTATTTGTTTCAATCGTGTAATGCTCGCGACCTTGGAAGCTTTCCGATCGCACGGTAGCCGTATCGAGAACCACAGAGGCAGTAATGATTTCAATTTCTCGCTGCCGCGCCCCATCAGCAGCTTGGGGTAAGCGCACGATACCCCCATGCACGCTGGTCAGTTTCATCTGCGCCAAGACGCTATTCGCTTCGACGAGATCGCCGTTGTTGACGCTTGGTTCTGCACCTGGGGGCAAGTTGTAAACTTCTCCCGACAAGATCCAGATCAAGCCGCCTCTAGATGCAGTAGTCGTCGTGTTACCTTGACGGTCGGTCTTTTCTTCCGCGACGACATCCGCAAATTTGACTTCTCCTGCCAAGTCCGAAGCCACGTCTTTCGTAACTTTTTCCGTATTCACTCTGGTGGTACGGTTGCCAACGGGGACTTCAGCGATCAGTTGTCCAACTGTCACTGTCTGACCGTCATTGACATAGACGATCGAACCTTGGTTGACGGGAATATTCACTTTGCTGCCATTGGCAAGCTCCAAAGTCAGCGCCCCGTTGTTTTCCGCCATCAGCGCGTCTTCCCCGTGGCGGGTTCTAAACGGACGATTGCGGAGATTGCGCGGCATCCGAATCGTGCCGTCTTGTTCTGCCCGTGCTTGTCGCGCTACTTCTCCGGTAAATACGCCGCCCGTGTGGAAGGTACGCATGGTTAGCTGCGTACCTGGTTCGCCAATACTTTGAGCGGCAATGATCCCCACCGCTTCGCCTAAGTCTACCATCTTAGCGTGTGCCAAACTCCAGCCGTAGCAGTGTTGGCAGACCGATCGCGCTGCTTCGCAGGTGAGGGGCGATCGGACTATCACTTCTTCAACGCCTGCTTTGTCTACTGCCTGCGCCAATTCATCATAAATAGGCTGGTTTCTCTGCACCAGAACTTCTTTCGTTTTTGGGTGGATTACGTCAACTGCCGCTACTCGACCTAGTAAGCGATTGCCGATCGGAATCAAAGTGCGATCGCCATCCATCATCGGGCGCACGGGAATGGCGCGGGTCGTACCGCAGTCAAATTCCCGTACGATCACGTCTTGGGATACGTCTACCAAGCGTCGTGTTAAATAACCGGAGTCTGCCGTGCGCAGCGCTGTATCTACCAAACCTTTTCTCGCCCCGTAGGACGAGATAATGTATTCGGTAACGGTCAGCCCTTCGCGGAAATTCGTTTTAATTGGCAAGTCGATAATTTCCCCTTGAGGGTCTGCCATCAACCCGCGCATTCCGACCAACTGCCGCACCTGGGCGATCGAACCCCGCGCCCCAGAAATAGACATCATGTGTACTGAGTTCAGCGGATTCGTCCGCTCGAAGTGACTCATTACTTCATCTTTGAGGGCTTCGCTGGTACTGTTCCAAGTGTCGATCACTTTTTGGAAACGCTCGACCTCAGTGATTTCTCCCCGTTGGTAACGCGCTTCCGTGGCTCTAATTTCGGCTTCGGCAGCTTCCAAGAGCGATCGCTTAGAAGGCGGAACCATCAAATCGTCAACGCTAATTGAGATCCCTGCTTTCGTCGCGTAGCGAAATCCTAAATCTTTCAGCTTATCTGCCATAACTGCCGTGCGAGCAGTGCCATAAGTCGTGAACGACCAAGCAATTAGATTTCTCAGCTGGCTTTTACCAACTACGCGGTTGCGAAAAATAAATTCCTTACCGTCTGCCATGTTTTTAGTAAGTAGTGAGTAGTGAGTAGTGCGTGGCGCGTGATGAGTGGAGAATCGTAGGGGCGGGTTGTTTAAAGATACCTGTTCTGGAATAAATTCTTCTGCGGTTAAACCCGCCCTTACAGGGAAAGTGAGTTAATTGCGAATTTTGAATTTTTCCTAGTCCCCAGCCCCTAATCCCTAGCTGACAATCGAGTCTTGAATTGCTTTGTTGTAAATAATCCGACCAGGAGTTGTCAGGATGAACTGCGACAGCAAATTACCGCTACTATCCTCTCGGACTCGTCGTTCGCGAAAGTGTTTGGTCACCGTGCCATCGCCCTGCTGTTCTACTTTTAAAGGCTCGCTGTCTGGCTTCGCCGTCTCTACTTTGCCGTCGTAGCGTACCCAAACTTTGGCGTGTAGGTCTACTCGCTCTTGCTCGTAAGCCACGATCGCGTCATCGAGCGATGCAAAGTGACTGCCAGCACCACGATTATTGTTGGGATTTTCGGCTGTCAGGTAGTAACAGCCGAGAACCATGTCTTGGCTGGGAGTAATAATCGGTCTACCTGTTGCCGGAGACAAAATATTATTAGAAGCGAGCATCAACAATCTTGCTTCTGACTGCGATTCCAGAGATAGAGGGACGTGAACCGCCATTTGGTCGCCGTCAAAGTCAGCGTTGAAAGCCGGACAAACGAGAGGATGGAGTTGAATTGCTCGACCTTCGACTAAAATCGGCTCGAAAGATTGAATTCCCAAACGGTGAAGTGTCGGAGCGCGGTTGAGCAGGACTGGGTGTCCTTCAATCACCTCTTCTAAAACGTCCCACACGCTGGGGTCATTGCGCTGAATCAGTTTTTTCGCAGCTTTAATATTGTTGACAATTCCACCGCGAATCAGACGATGGATCACAAACGGCTGGAATAGCTCGATCGCCATTTCCCGTGGCAAACCGCACTGGTGAATTTTAAGTTTGGGTCCGACGACGATTACCGAACGTCCCGAATAATCAACCCGTTTGCCGAGCAAGTTTTGGCGGAAGCGACCTTGTTTCCCTTCGATAATATCCGATAAGGATTTCAACGGACGGTTGTTTGCGCCTACCACCGTGCGACCCCGACGACCGTTATCGATCAAAGCATCGACTGCTTCTTGCAGCATTCGCTTTTCGTTACGGACGATGATTTCAGGAGCCAAAATCTCTTGCAAGCGCGCCAGACGGTTGTTCCGGTTGATCACGCGACGATACAGATCGTTTAAGTCGGACGTAGCAAATCGTCCGCCATCCAACTGCACCATCGGGCGCAAGTCTGGGGGAATTACCGGAATGTAACTCATTACCATCCACTCTGGTTTCGAGCCAGTGGCGATAAAGTTATCGATCACCCGCAGCCGTTTGATCAGTTTCGCCCGTTTCTGTCCTTTTGCCGTACCAATGTCTTGCCGCAGCGTTTCTGCTTCTGGTTCCAGTTTGATATCCGAGAGCAAATTTGCTAATGCCTCAGCTCCGATCCCTACTTCTATGCCTTCTAAGGTAGAATCTTCGCTGTAAAGTTGGTCTTCAATCTCGATCCACTGATCTTCGCTGAGTAGTTGTTTGTAAGTTAAAGTCTCGGCGTTGCCTGGTTTGAGGACGACATAAGCGTTAAAGTAAACGATTTGCTCGACATCCCGCAGTGGCATATCTAGCAAAATCGAAATATAACTGGGAATCCCCTTGAGATACCAAACGTGGGCAACTGGGGCAGCGAGTTTGATAAATCCCATCCGGTGACGGCGGACGCGGGATTCTGTCACTTCTACGCCGCAACGCTCGCAAACAATGCCCCGATGGCGGACGCGCTTGTATTTTCCGCAATGGCACTCCCAATCTTTCGCCGGACCAAAAATCCGTTCGCAGAATAGCCCATCCATTTCTGGTTTGAGCGTTCTGTAGTTGATCGTTTCTGGCTTTGTCACCTCACCAACTAACTGCCCGTTTGGCAGGGTTCTTTCACCCCAAACCCGAATCCGGTCTGGCGAGGCGATCGCAATTTTTACGTAGTCGAACTGATTTGATAATCCTGGTCTCATATTTGAGGGGTAAGGGAGTAGAGAGTAGGGAAGCGGGCAGAGGGCGAGGTTTCCAAGCGGGCGGAAGCGGAGGTTCCCTCCGCATTGGAGCCGCGTTCGCCATCGGAGCCGGGTAGTAGGGAGTAGGGAGGAAGGAGTAGAAACACCACTCATCACTCACCACTCGCCACTAAATTTCTTCTTCCAACGATTCGCGACTGAGAGATTCGTAGGTAGGACGGGAAGGAGTGCGGCGACCAGCCGGATCTGCCATCAGATCCACCTCGACATCAGAGGTACTGCCGTCAGTTTGAGTTTCTACCTTATGCACGGCAATATCTAGCCCCAAAGATTGCAACTCTCGCATCAATACCTTGAAAGATTCGGGCGTGCCAGGTCGAGGGATAGCCTTGCCTTTGACGATCGCGTTTAAGGCTTCGTTCCGTCCTTGCATGTCGTCGGATTTCACCGTTAGCAGCTCTTGCAGGGTATAGGCAGCGCCGAAAGCTTCCAGCGCCCACACTTCCATTTCGCCAAATCGCTGACCGCCTTGCTGCGCCTTTCCACCCAAGGGTTGTTGCGTCACCAAGGAGTAAGGACCTGTAGAACGAGCATGAATCTTGTCGTCTACCAAATGTACCAGTTTCAGCATGTAAGCCATACCAATCGTGATCGGGCGATCGAATGGTTCTCCCGTGCGTCCGTCAAAGACTTGAATTTTCCCCGGATTTTCTGGGTCGTACATCCAATCTTGAGCGGTGTCTTCTCTGGCTTGCGTCAATTTGCCGTGAACGATGGTGCGGGATGCTTCTTCGCCAAACATTTCATCAAATGGAGTTAGCTTAAACCGCAAGCCCAAGTTAGCCCCCGCCCATCCCAAGAGACACTCAAAGACTTGTCCCACATTCATGCGGGAGGGTACGCCCAAGGGGTTCAGCACGATGTCAACGGGTCTGCCGTCTGGCAAATATGGCATATCTTCTAAAGGCAAAATGCGAGAAATAATTCCCTTATTGCCGTGTCGTCCTGCCATTTTATCCCCAACCTGAATCTTGCGTTTTTGAGCGACGTACACGCGCACGACCATGTTAGCGCCAGGGGGTAATTCGTCACCCTGTTCGCGGGTAAATACGCGCACGTCTACGACACGCCCTTTTTCGCCGTTGGGTACGCGCAGGGAGTTATCGCGCACGTCCCGCGCTTTTTCACCAAAAATTGCCCGTAGCAGTTTTTCTTCTGGTGGTTGGTCGGATTCGCCTTTGGGGGTAACTTTGCCAACTAAGATATCGCCCGATTCTACCCAAGCGCCAACGCGGATAATCCCTTGTTCGTCTAACTGTCTCAGGGCATCTTCCCCGACGTTGGGAATTTCGCGGGTAATTTCTTCGGGTCCAAGTTTAGTTTGCCGTGCCTCAATTTCGTATTTTTCAACGTGAATTGATGTATACAGGTCTTCCTGTACCAACCGTTCCGAGATTAAAATTGCGTCTTCGTAGTTGTAGCCCTCCCAAGGCATATAGGCAACGAGAATATTTTGTCCCAAAGCAATTTCGCCGCCTTCGGTGGAGGAGCCGTCAGCAATTACCTGTCCGGCAGTAACGCGATCGCCTTTACGGACGAGCGGACGCTGGTTGAGACATGTATCCTGGTTGGAGCGTTGGTACTTGGACATTTGGTACTCAATCTCGCTCCCGTTGGCAGCGCGAACGCGAATGCGAGTGGCATCTATGTAACTCACTTCGCCATCGGTACGACTAATAATCACCATCCCAGAGTCCCGCGCTGCTTGCGCTTCTAACCCCGTTCCTACCAAGGGTCGCTCCGGTCTGAGCAAGGGGACGGCTTGCCGTTGCATGTTGGAACCCATTAGGGCGCGGTTAGCGTCGTCGTGTTCCAAGAACGGGATCAAGCTGGTGGCGACAGAGACGATCTGTACGGGTGTCACCTGCACGTAATCCACTTGGTCGGGGGTGGTGGTGGTGAAGTCTTGGCGGTAACGCACGGGGACTTGAGCGCCCAGCAGATTGCCATGTTCGTCGATCGGCACGTCCCCAGGTGCGACGCGAAAATCGTCTTCCTCGTCGGCTGTCATGTAAATGGGAGCGCCATCGTACAAGACTCGCCCGTTTTTCACTTCGCGGTAAGGCGTTTCTAAAAAGCCGTATTGGTTAACTCTGGCGTGAGTTGCCAAAGAACCAATCAGACCCGCGTTGGGACCTTCTGGAGTCTCAATCGGGCAGATCCGCCCGTAGTGCGAGGGGTGAATATCTCGCACGGCAAAACCCGCCCGTTCTCGCGTCAATCCGCCAGGACCGAGGGCTGAGAGGCGGCGCTTGTGAGTCAATTCTGCTAAGGGGTTGGTCTGATCCATAAACTGCGACAGTTGGCTGGAGCCAAAAAACTCCTTAATCGCAGCGACTAGGGGTTTGGGGTTGACCAATGAAGTCGGGCTGAGGTTATCTGTATCCGAGACGGTCATTCGTTCGCGGATAATCCGTTCTAAGCGGTTTAAGCCGACGCGGACTTGGTTTTGCAGCAACTCGCCGACGCTTCTGACTCGTCTATTGCCCAAGTGATCGATATCGTCGGTGTTACCCATGTCGAACTCTAAGTTGATCAGGTAGTCGATCGCTGCCAAAATATCTGTTGGTGTCAGTACCCGCGTCGTATCGGGGATCGATAAGCGCAGCTTTTTATTCAGTTTGTACCGTCCGACGCGCCCTAAATCGTAGCGCTTGGGATCGAAAAAGCGTGAGTCGAGGAGCTGTTGACCGCCCAATACCGTTGGTGGTTCGCCAGGACGTAGCTTCTTGTACAATTCCATCAGGGCTTCTTCTTCAGAAAACTGCCCTTCTTTTTCGATCGTTTTTTGGAAATATTCTGGGTGACGCAGGGCATCAAAAATTTCATTATCTGTCAGGGCAAGTGCTTTCAACAAAATTTGTGCCGACAGTTTGCGAGTTTTATCAATGCGTACCCAAACTAAATCGTTCCGGTCGGTTTCAAATTTCAGCCACGCGCCTCGGTTAGGAATCAAACTGGCGCTGTAGGTGCGACGACCGTTTTTATCGATTTCTGATTTGTAGTAGACTCCAGGCGATCGCACGATTTGATTGACGATTACCCGTTCTGCACCGTTAATAATAAACGTACCGCGATCGGTCATTAGGGGCAGGTCGCCAATAAAAACCTCTTGTTCTTTAATCTCGCCTGTCTCTTTATTGATCAAGCGTGTCGGTACGTACATCTGTACGGCATATGTAGCATCGCGACGCTTGGCTTCGTCTACATCGTATTTAGGCTGTTTGAGTTTATAATTGTGACCTAGTAAGTGCAGTTCTAATTTGCCCGTGTAGTCGGTAATTGGTGAGAAGCTATTGAGTTCTTCAATTAAGCCTTCTTCTAAAAACCACCGAAAACTAGCTTTTTGAATTTCGATTAAGTCGGGCAGCAAGTAGGAGGTAGATTCTTTAGATATCTCTGTAGTCATGCGTCTTGAAGCTCGCTAGTGAAAGTGTTTGGCGGATCGTCTCGAATTCGGAATTGTGAATTCGGAATTCGGAATTGTTGTCTCACCCACGCTATTTCCTCGACTGGGTGTAATCCCAAAACTGGAATGGAGTTATGAATGCGGGGGAGGGATTGTCGATGCTATGCATCTTCTGGTTTTCCGTGAATGAATCTAGAGGCTTGTACCGTATACCATATAGTTCTAAATTCCGAATTCTTTTACGAGAGCCATATTTCTAAACTGTTCTCGATCCATCAAGCAGACAACAGCTAAACGATCGCCGTTGACGGAATTCCCCGTTGAGGCGATCGCGTAAGCAAAAATCAAAATTGTTCTGAGTCAGGAAACCAAATACTTGACAGTTACAAGAAAAAAGCAGTCTATTCTGGCTCATTAGATCGTAGGGACGGCAGATTCCGGTTGCTACAGCGAAAGAGTAATTCCTCTTATTCTCTCACCTATGTTTTGTCAAGGGATAAGAGCAAAAATTTACGTTGAGGCGGCGAAATGATGTATATTCCCAACTTTTGTGCGGTGGGCTAAAAAATTGTTTCATACACGCTCCTTAACCATTATGGCGTTTTTAATATACCTATGACAGCAGGTGTAGCGAATCCGAGCCGTTGTTCTCATCGCTAATTCACGCCGACAAACCGAATAGTTGACAAGCATTAGCCGTTGTTTGAGCTGCAATCTCTTCTAGTTCAACCCCGCGCAGGTGAGCCAGAAACTCGGCGACATGCCGCACGAAAGCCGGTTCGTTGCGCCGCTCTTTTCGCCTAGGAACTGGAGCCAAAAACGGACAATCAGTTTCAATCAAAAGGCGATCGCTGCTTACCATCTGTGCTGCTGTTTGAACGGTAAGAGCATTCTTAAACGTGACAATACCGCTGAAACTTACATAAAACCCCAAATCCAGAAACCAGGCAGTTTCCTCTGGAGTTCCGCTCCAGCAATGCATGACTCCGCGAATTTTCTCGCCGTGACGCTGCTTCATCAACTGTAATATCTCTCTAACTTGTGCGGCTGCTTCCCGACAATGGATAATCACAGGTAAGTTGAGGGTAGCTGCAATCTCCAATTGCGCTTCAAATGCTTCTCGCTGTTGCTCTTGGTTTTCTGCTTTATAGAAATCCAGTCCCATCTCGCCGATTGCCACGACTCGATCGTTACTACATGCCAAGGACAAAATTTCTGCTGACATACTCTCCGTCCATTTGTGGGCATCTAGTGGATGTAACCCAACGGCAAAGCTGACTTCTGGAAATTGCTGCGCGATCGCGCTGATGCTGGCAAATTCTGCTGGCTCGACACAGGAATGAACCAAGTGTACGACTCCTGCTGCTTGCCATCGCGATCGCACGGCTGCCAAATCCGGTTCAAACACGTCGAAGTTGAGATGTACGTGAGAGTCGATCAATTGCATAACTAGGGAGTAGGGATTCGGGTCGTAGGGAGTAGGGGAAGAGTAACTAATAACCTCTTACCTTTTACCTCTCGCCTTTATCCTTCAGTCTTAGCCATTTCGTACTGTTTGAGTTGCTTAGCCAGACGGGATTTTTTCCTGGCTCCATTATTACGATGGAGTACGCCCCGCTTTACGGCTCGGTCAATTTTGCTATATGCTGCCGACATCCGTTGTTGGACTTCTTGCTTCAGCTCTGGAGTAGGATTGGCGGCGTAAGCTTCCAGAGTACTGAAATACTTTTTCATCAGCGTTTTGACGGCTGAGCTATATGCCTTATTCCGCAGCCGATTACGCTCGGCAATTTGAACGCGCTTGATAGCAGACTTTGTATTAGCCACAGTTAAGTTAGGGAACGTAAATTAGACAAAATCCTAGATGTACTAATATAGCACCTAGATTGACAAGATTGCGATTCTACTAAAAATCCAGGTTAAGCTAGAGAAGCAAGAACAAATAAACCATAATCGCCGTCAGGCGGATATAGTATAGTTTTGTTCCCCAGCAGGCAATTCCTAGATTAGCATCCCGAACTCCATGCTGCGAATCATCACTCAGCAGGCTGAGGTAAGAGCCGAACTCCAGCGGATCTGCGATCGCACCCACGACGAACAAGTGGCTCATAAGGAAGCGACGGTTCGGGAGGTGCTTCAGACCGTGAAGCGCCAAGGAGACCGCGCCTTAATTCACTACACTGAAGAATTTGACCAACAAACGCTGAAACCAGAAGACCTGCGCGTGAGCGGCTCGGAACTGGATGCGGCTTACCAACAGGTGTCTCAAGAATTACTCAGCGCCATCCAGCTCGCCTGTCGGCGTATCGAGGCATTTCACCGCCAGCGCGTCCCTAAATCTTGGGTACATTTTGACGAGGACGGCGTGGTATTGGGTAAACGATACACCCCAGTGGATAGCGCGGGGCTGTATGTCCCTGGAGGGCGAGCTGCCTACCCCAGTACGGTGTTGATGAACGCAATTCCAGCAAAAGTGGCTGGGGTGAAGCGCTGTGTCATCGTCACCCCGCCAGGGATGGGAAAAACAATGAATCCGGCGGTGCTAGTGGCGGCTCAGGAAGCAGGAATTGAAGAAATTTATCGCGTCGGGGGAGCGCAGGCGATCGCGGCTTTGGCATACGGTACGGAAACACTGCCGAAAGTCGATGTGATTACGGGACCTGGTAATATTTACGTGACGCTAGCGAAAAAACTCGTCTACGGTACGGTGGGAATCGACTCTTTAGCCGGACCTTCAGAAGTCCTAATTATTGCCGACGAACAGGCTAACCCCATCCACATTGCTGCCGACTTGTTAGCCCAGGCAGAACACGACCCAATGGCAGCGGCAATATTGTTAACGACAGATGCGAGTTTGGCTAAGCAAGTTCAAACAGAAGTCGAGCGCCAGTTAGTCAATCACCCGCGCCGGACGCTGACGGAAAAAGCGATCGCCCACTACGGTTCGATCGCAGTTGTGGACTCGCTCAATACTGCGGCTCAACTATCGAACGAGTTTGCCCCCGAACACTTAGAATTAGAAGTAGCCGATCCTTGGGCGCTGTTAGAGCAGATCCGCCATGCCGGCGCGATTTTCTTGGGTAATTCTACCCCTGAAGCTGTAGGAGACTACTTAGCTGGTCCCAACCACACGTTACCTACTTCTGGTGCTGCTCGTTATGCTTCCGCTTTGGGGGTAGAAACTTTCCTCAAACACTCTAGTGTGATTCAGTACACGCCGGAAGCACTCCAGAAAGTTGCAGGGGCAATTGATACCCTCGCAACAACCGAAGGACTGCCTTCTCACGCTGATTCTGTGCGGTTGCGAATGCAAGATTTGCAGGCGGGAGATTGGCAAATCGGAACTGGTGAAAAGGATGGACAGTGACCAGCGAACAGTGACCAGTAAGCAGTCACCAGTGACCGCGCGCCACGATTTACTGAGAACTGCGAACTGAGAATTGATACCTGATAACTGGTAACTGTAGTATGGGAGGTTTGGCGGTGCTAAAGACGATTTTAGTGGCTCTTGACGGTTCGGAAATTCAGGAACGAGTGATTCAGAGTTTGGAAGAACTGCAACTCCAGCAGACGACAAAGGTGGTTCTCGCGCATGTCGTCCCTGCGGTCGAGTTAAGTCAAGAAGTTGTCAGCGATCGCCCCCAAGTCATAGCGGAAGGACTGCCCTATTTACAAGTAGAAAAGCAACTGCAATCTTACCAAGCCAAATTATCTGGAGAAAGCATCATCGAAATCGTTACGGGCGATCCGGCTGAAGAAATTATTCGGTTAGCAAATATTTATCAAGCCGATCTAATTGCGATCGGCAGTCGTGGCTTGACTGGTGTAAAACGAATCATTCAAGGTTCTGTCAGCAGTCAAGTTGTTGAAAATGCTCCTTGTTCTGTATTAGTAGTCAAAATTAGTAGTCAAACCTGCTAGGTAAGAGCAGTCGTAAGTCATAAGTCACTAAAATAACCGACAACTAATTCGTGCAAGGATTTATTAATTTAAACAAACCGCTAGGATGGACTTCTCATGATTGCGTGGCGCGGGTCAGGCGATTGCTGCATACGTCGCGGGTAGGGCATGGAGGTACGCTAGATCCTGCGGCTAGTGGCGTTTTGCCGATCGCAGTTGGCAAAGCTACGCGGTTATTACAGTTTTTGCCTCAAGATAAAGCTTATCGAGCTACAATTCAATTTGGGATTACGACGACGACGGATGACTTAGAAGGAGAGATCCTGACTTCCCAGCCAGCAACAGATCTAAGCCTAGAGCAGATCGTTCCAAGATTAAAACAATTTCAAGGCAAGATCGTCCAAATACCACCCAAATACAGCGCCATCCAGGTACAGGGGAAGCGGTTGTATGACCTAGCACGAGCAGGAGAGGAAATAGACGTGCCAGAGCGCACGGTAGAGGTATATAAGATTGAAATTTTAAACTGGCAAGCGGGAGATTTTCCGAAATTGGAAGTGGCGATCGCTTGTGGTGCGGGAACGTATATTCGGGCGATCGCGCGGGACGTGGGTGCGGCGTTAGGTACTGGTGGAACGCTAGCAGCATTAACTCGTACTCGTAGTAGCGGTTTTGAAATTGCTGCAAGTCTCAGTTTAGATGAATTAGCCACACAGATAGAGCGAGGCACATTCGAGCCTATTCCTCCTGCTAAAGCTTTACAGCATCTTCCTAGCGTTAATTTATCTGAGCCAGTGGCGCGTAAGTGGTGCTTGGGTCAAAAAATTCCCTGCCCAGAAGTTCCCGTTACCATGACAAACGATACTTGTTTACGAGTTGAAGAGGAGGGCGATCGCTTTTTGGGGATCGGGCGTTTAGTTCAAATGGATGATGTATGTTTATTAGCTCCCCAAATAGTTTTTGTTCAATCGTAATTGTGTAGAGACGTGACATGTAACGTCTCTACAAAGTTGTCAGCGATCGGCTACCCCGAGCTTAAATTTTAGATATCTCTATTATGAGATTTCACAATATTGTTTAGAAACACAGTATTTTTTCAAGATATATGGAATAATCTAGCTACTCTAATACAGAGTTACTGCGTTATCTAAATCAGCTAATTTTTATGAAGCGATATCTGTTTTTGATTGGGATATTGATTCTTTCTGCTGGCGTAATTCTGACTCACTCGTTCGTGGTAGCCGCTACAACTCAGCCACAACGAGTCAGTTCTGTGACAAGCGATCGCATTGCCCTTGATGAGAGGGGAAATGAAAACAACTTTTTTGCCTCTCTGCCTGTTTTGACAAAACAAGAGAGTCGAGCGAAAAATCGTCGAAAAGCTTTCGATAGACTGATTGAATCGGTGAGTGCAGCTAGAATAATTGAACTGAATTTCACTTGGGATACTAATTCGCCGTTGTTTCCGACAAATACCCCTTACTCAATTAGTCTATTAGCGAGACACACTCAGACTTTTGGTACGGTTTCGGGTGGGATTGGCTTTGCCACAGATAAGATGGATTTTAGCGGACAACATGGCGCACCCACTATCGATGCGATCGGTCATATTTCAAATAATCTCAAGCTATTTGGGGACATAGATGCTGCAACTAGCGAAAGCGATCTGGGACTGACAAAGCTAGGAGTCGAAGCCTACCCGAAAGAGCAGTTTGTCAACCGAGCAGTTTTACTGGATGTTGCCCGTTTCAAAGGAGTGGAGACACTTGCAGCGGGACAGGAGATTACTGTCGCAGACCTAGAAGCAACGGCGCGAGCGGAAGGAGTTGAAATTCAATCGGGTGACTCAGTATTAATTAGGACTGGCTATGGGAAGTTTTTCAACACCGAACCGACAAAGTTTTCAGAACCTCTTCCAGGTCCAGGCGAAGCAGCGGCTCGTTGGCTGGCGAAGAAGAAAGTTTTTCTGGTAGGGGACGATCAGTTAGTCTTTGAGGTGCTTCCCGCCACAGGAACGGTCTTTCCAGTGCATCGCACGCTAATTGCAGATAACGGAATCTACATTGTAGAAAATTTAAATCTAGAAGAGTTATCACAAGCATTGGCTCAAGAGGGCGTTTACGAGTTTCCTTTAGTACTGAATCCACCTAGAATCAGAGGTGCGACAGGAGCTGCGGTTAATTCGTTTGCCATACTGCCGCGTTAAGCAGTTCATATTGACAATCTGCTGATTCCAACAATAAGGGGCATTGCACCGCTACTGTAAAGCGGACACAACACCCCTTATACTGCCTATGTTGAGATTTTTCCTGTCTTCTGTTTTTTTGTCTTCTGTCTCCTGGCTTCTACAAAATTAGAAGGTTTCTGTACCCCAGCCAGGAGCTTTTTTGGCTGCTGTCAAAATAAAAGCTGCTAGATTTTCCACTTGTGCTTGTGTCAACCAGCTTTCAGGGACTTCGCGACACCAGTAAGTTTCCTCGCTGCCGTCGTAAGTCATTGGTTTACGCATATAAGCAACTAAACCGTTAATATTGTCCCGCGATGGCATAGCTCCTTTCAGCTTTTCCAAAGAGAGTGAAACTTCTGGAAAAGATATGGTGCTACCACCGACGTGACAAGTCTGGCAGCTTTGTGAAAAAGACTGCTTCCCTTGGGATATTTCTTCTGGTGAAAACGAACGAGTCTCGCGATCGCTCACTTCCAGTTCGATTGGCTCAGTGACATGTAAATACCGAGCCACGTAGGCATCGATCGCAGCTTGAGCAGGAGTACTTGGCAGCAGTAGCACTCCCAGGCAAACTATGAGAGAAAAAAACAGACAGCCAAACAAACGATAGATCATTGGTTCATGGTCAATGGTTAACAGTCATGAGTCATCAGTTTATGGCAAACAACACGCGACAAATGACAAACAACTTAATAATAGATTTTGCCGCCTCCCCACTTGTCACCCAAAATCTTTGGTTGCAGCAGAACATGTCCGGCGATCGCTGTTAAGTCCTCATCCCGTAAATTTCTCATCGCTGGGTAAATATCCGCACTCTTGATACTGGGATGGATTTCGGCGATTTCCTCCTCTCCGTCATAGGTAGTAGGATTTTTCATATAATCCACCAACCCTTCAATGTTGTTGCGGGATGGAGAAGCTCCGGCTAGACTTTCCGGGTCTAGCCCGACGTTTTGGTTAGTCTTGGTTACACCACCAACGTGACACTGAGCGCAGGCGTAGTTAAATAGGCGTTTGCCTTCCTGCACCTGTTTGAGGCTCAGTACCGTAGTGTCACCACTGTCATTCAGTGGCACTGTACGGATAGCTTCGCTCATCTCAACTGCGGCGGCGCTGCCAACAACTAGCCCAAATGCTAACATCACAGTCGCCATTACTAGCCCGATTAATCTTTTGAACATGGTTCTCCTAAAATTTGGACGCTCAACACAGCACTTGTTACGGTTTGCTCAATCTCTAGTTCGATTTCACTGACGATCGCTAGCCTCAGAGCTTTGCCTTTGAGACAAAATTTGACTGATAACTGCCTTAGCATCTTCCAAAGCTAGACGGGTCTGAGGATTTTTATAAGCTATTCCCAAGCGATCGCACAAAACCATGACCTCCACTGTGGGAAGGTTATAGTCCGCTGCGATTTCTGCAATGGACAAATCGGCAAAACCCATAATGAACGATTGTTTAGAAACAATTAGAGATTGAGACAGACGCTCTAATTATGTATGAATACCATGTCACTGCACAATTTGTTTCCTAAACCTGGAAGAAGAAGGGACTGAGAACTAGAGGCTAGGGGCTAGGGAAAGACTGATTTATGAATTTTATATGAAAAATTGTAAATTTACTGTTAAAAGTTTCCACTAGCAAACTCTGTGGCTAGACGAGACAGAAAACTTTGCTTCTGCCGTTATGCAGAACAGCAAAAACAAATAGCCCCTGAGTCACAGCATCTAATGTTAGTAGAATTGCGCAGCTTTAATGCACAGAAAACCCTTCGCAACCGCTTGTCAAGGTTTTTGACTTCTGTACGGGCGGATTTAGCCATAGAATTATTTGTTTTTTCGTAGATATCTTTAAAAAACCCGCCCCTACGACTTCTGACTTCGCGTGCTAGTTCTTAACTTCCAGACGCTAATTTAGCTAGAAATACTCGAACTAAGAGCTATGCCTTCTAGATGTACCAGATTTGGAGCAGTAGTAAGTGGTTGATGTAGGGCGATCGACTGAGCCAAAGTTTTCTTAAGTTGGGTACGAGGAACGATCGCATCGACGAAACCGTGTTCTAGTACGTCTTCAGCCGTTTGGAAATTATCTGGGAGTTTTTGACGCAGGGTTTGCTCGATCACCCGTCGTCCGGCAAAACCGATTGTTGCTTTTGGTTCTGCCAAGATGATGTCGCCTAACATGGCAAAACTCGCTGTGACACCACCAGTCGTTGGATTGGTTAACACTGGAATATATAGCAATTGGTCAGCGCGATGGCGTTCTAAGGCAGCGGAAATTTTTGCCATCTGCATCAAGCTGAGCATTGCCTCTTGCATTCTCGCACCACCAGAGGCACAGACAATTACTACAGGATATCGCTTCTGGGTTGCTTGTTCAATTAAACGGGTGAGCTTTTCACCTACCACCGAACCCATACTACCGCCGAGAAAGCGAAAATCCATCACGCCAAGGGCTGCTGGCAAACCGTCAATTTTACCGAAACCTGTTTGCACGGCATCATTTAAACCAGTTTTTTCTTGATATTCCCGCAAGCGATCGCTATAGGCTTTGCGATCGCGAAATTGTAGTGGATCGGCGGGACGCAAATTCTCATCAATTGGCTTCCAGGTATTGGCATCGATCAACTGGCGGATACGTTCGTTGCTATCTACCCGCATATGATGCCCGCATTCCAAACAAACCATTTGATTTGCCATCAAATCCTTGTTGTAAGCCAGAACCCCGCATTCAGGGCATTTATTCCACAATCCATCAGCAATGTCACGCTCGTGCCGTTCTTGACTAATAGAACCAGATTTGCGGCGATTGGCAAACCAGTCAAGTAAAGACATTAAACCGCGAGATTCGTCGTTAGTAGCCATGTTTATCTCGATCTTTTACCAGTTATGAAATTTGTAAACAGCGTTTATGCCCTACACTTCTAGTTTCTGTAACTTCGCTACCTTATTTTGGTTACTTTAGTTACTCTCGTGTTATTAAACTTAAACTTAGATATTCTGACATTTTTTAGTGCTAATTTACTCCTCTTCAATTGGACTCAATAACAGTAAGGCAGTCCACCGATCCTTTGCATAGACTTGCAAAGCGGCAGGACTGCCTGCACCAAAATAGCTTGTACTACCCAAATCTAATATCCGCGTCGGGATGCCATGCGCCTCTAAGATTTGTTGCATTAGCTCCGCTTCCCAACGCCAGCTCGTCGTCCTTAGCGTCATCCAGTTCACAAGATCATGTTACCAGAATCAGGGGCTAGGAGCGATCGTGAGAGCGATCGGCAGCTGAGGAGGCTAGGGGCAAGTGAGCTTTGCGTGCAGGTGAGCGATTACCAATTACCCATTACCCATTACCCATTACCAACTCCCTACATATTGGGAAACATCAACCGGAAGTAAGTCGAAAGAATGGCTTCACCAGCAAACACGGTGATGACTGCGCCGAGGGCGAGAAAGGGACCGAAAGGCATTGGTTGGCGGCGATGGAGTATCCCAAGGGCGATCGCACCTCCGCCGACAAATGCACCCAAAGCACAAGCCAGAAAACCCGATAAGAGTAAATATTTCCAGCCCAACCAAGCACCCATCATGGCAGCTAATTTCGCATCTCCTCCACCCATTGCGGTTTGTCCGAGACAGATGGAACTCACGATGATAATGGCATCAAATAACCAAATTCCCAATACAGCTCCAATCGCACCAGCCATGAGTTGATGAATTGCTCCTGCCCAAGTGCCTTGAACTAAATAACCCATAGCTAGTTGAAATATCAAACCCAGAACTAATCCCGATTGTGTTAGGGGGTTGGGCAATGTCATCGTATCTAGATCGATCAGCGATAGTGCCAGCAACCAACTGGCAAAAGCCCAATAACCGAGGGTTTGAGCTGAAATATCAAACGTCCAAAAAATTGATAGAAATAGCAGTCCCGTGACTGCTTCAATAATTGGATAGCGAATGGAAATTGGATTTCTACAGTACTTACAGCGCCCTTGCAGTAACAACCACCCTAGCACTGGTAAATTTTCTTTTCCTAGCCGATGCAAGCAATGAGGGCAGCGAGAAGGCGGATAGAGAACGGATAACCCTGCTGGTACGCGATAAACTACAACATTGATGAAGCTACCAATAGACGCTCCAAGAGCAAAAACTATAACTGCAACTGGTAGGGCAAGGAGAGTGTCCATTTATGAGGGGTAAGGAATCGGGGGTAAGGGGTAAGAGTGCAGTAAGTTCTGACTTACGACTTACGACTTACGACTTAACTTATGGGTTTTCTGCTTCGATTTGGGTGATGGGGATGAAGCGTTCTTGGGGTAACAGGATCGGTTGAGTGGAAAAGAGAACCTTACCCTGATAAGTTAATTGATTGACAACAACTCCTGATGGGCGCTTGGCATTTGAGGTGTGGGTTTCGCAGTAGTCGCGGTAAATTTGACGAGCTACTTTCAAGATTGTAGGGTCGATCAACACAGGGTAATTTAGGGGATGAGAGGGGTCTTCAGTTCTCCGCGATCCAGCATATACCACAAAATTGCTCCATCTCTATCTAAAATTATTCTTAAGTTATAGCTGGTGCATCCAGGTTTGTCACCCTTTTTAGTTGTCAGTTGTCAGTTATTAATGAAGAATCACTACCAATGACTAATGACTAATGACCAATGACAAATAACCAACTACCTGTCATCCTTTGGTTAATTCCTCAATCAGTGCTTTACCCATTGCCCGACAGCCTAGTAAATTCATATCAGGGGACATGATATCGCCCGTGCGATCGCCTCTGTCTAAAACTCTTAATACTGCTTGCTCGAGGCGATCGGCTGCCTCTGGTTGGTTTAAGCCGTAGCGTAACATCATAGCAGCACTGAGAACTTGTGCTAGAGGATTTGCTTTGTCTTGTCCGGCAATGTCGGGGGCGGAACCGTGGACGGGTTCGTAAACTCCTGCACCATTAGCACCTAGACTAGCGGAGGGTAACATCCCGATACTACCTGTCAGCATAGCTGCTTCGTCTGAGAGAATATCACCGAAAAGGTTGCCTGTAACTATTGTGTCGAATTGTTTCGGGTTGCGAACTAGCTGCATGGCAGCGTTATCGACATACATGTGGGTGAGTTCGACATCGGGATATTCTGAGGCAAGGGCAGTGATGCGATCGCGCCACAGTTGAGATACCTCCAACACGTTCGCCTTATCGACAGAACAGAGTTTGTTCCTACGTTTTTGAGCTGTTTCAAATGCAACTCGTCCAATGCGATCGATTTCTGACTCGGCGTAAGCCATCGTATTGACTCCCCGCTTTTCTCCGGTTTCGCTGGAAAAAATGCCCTTGGGTTGTCCGAAGTATATCCCCCCTGTCAGTTCTCGCACCACCATAATATCTACTCCTTCCACGACTTCTCGTTTCAGGGAAGAGGCAGCAATTAGCTGTGGCAGAATCTTGGCAGGGCGTAAATTGGCAAATAGACCTAAACCCGCCCGCAGTCCTAATAACCCCGTTTCAGGGCGCTGGTGGCGCGGTAAGTTATCCCATTTGTAACCGCCGATCGCGGCTAATAATACCGCATCGCTGTTACGACAAATCTCCAATGTTTTCTCTGGTAGGGGTTCGCCTGTAGCATCAATGGCTGCACCACCAATTAAGGCTTCTTGAAACGCAAATCCAATATTAAGTTGTTCTCCTACCAGTTTCAGCACCTCTACCGCTACTTGGATAATTTCAGGACCAATGCCATCTCCAGGTAAAAGCGCGATTCGGTATTGCTGCTGTGACATATTGGATGATTTGGATAAAGACTTATAGGGTTAACTATAGTAGCAGGGAAACGGAGCGCGAATTCGAGATTATTTCCCGCTCTAGTTGCTATCCCAGCTTGCTAAATAATAAAGCTTCTTATTAAGAAAGATCCGTTATTGATTTGCAAATATCACTTGCTCAAGCAATATAATGACCATCACCATCTCGCTGCAAGCATGGAAAGATCTGCAACGGGAAGTAAACGAGACTACTCAACACGATCCGCTCGACCCGTTGGATGTAATCTGGCAAATTCCCAAAGTAGTTGGGCATGGATGTATAAGATGGATCGAGCTGCGTCAAGGGTTAGTGTTAGAAATTACAAATTTTCGCCTGTGCGATCGCCTGATTCTCGATTGCCCCGAACTCCCAAGCCAATTAAAATTTCATTGTCATCTGTCTGGACAGCATGAGGATAAACAGACAATCGTTGGTGACAGAGAATTTGCACTTTATGGTAGCGGACTTGCACCTAAAGAATTGCTCAATGGTTCAAAGCACAAAGCTTTGGAGGTAACGGTTTTAGGAGTTACGCACTTGAAGTTTCAGACCTCGAAGATCCCTCCTAACCTCCCTTAAAAAGGGAGGAATAAAGCCCCCAATTCATCGGGGGTTGGGGGATCGACTGCGTAACTCCTGGGTTTATATGCAGCCCGAAACGCTGCGATCGTTCATCGGTAATTCAAACGGGCAACTACCTGTAGAACTTCAGCAACTCATTAGACCTAATGAGTGCGAACGCTACACCCGCGTTGCTAAGATTACACCCCTAATGGAAAGCGTAATGTGGCAAATCTTGCAGTGTCTGTTTCAGGGAATTATGAAGCGAATGTATCTGGAGAGCAAAGCACTAGAGTTAGTCAGTCTGTTTTTGGGGCAAGAAAGCGAAATTCAGCAGGTAGAACGGGCAGTTAAGCCGCCGAATGCGGGAACGTTAGAGCGCATTCAATATACTAGATACTTTTCTGGTTACTTCGGTGATGATGCAGGAACTATCCAAACTGCGCTTTTACCTGATAATCAGACATTAGAGAGAGAATATTTCTACGAACGTTCCAAGCAGAGTGACTATAGGCTTTCAACCGATGTTGTTGGTAAATTTACCACGGGTTCAATTAAACATCAGCTGTTGTTTGGCGTGGATTTGGGTAGAATAAGTGGCGAGTTTAGCGGTCAAAGTAGAGAAATCGCTCCTCGAAATTTCACGAGATGGAAACAACACTTTAAAGAAACTGCAAAGGTTTTTGGAAAAACAGAAGTAGCCAAGCAACTCTTAAATGGGTACTACCAAAGAGTTGAAAAACTAAAACAGGCATTAGGGACTTTGCACGACGAGCCAAAAAAACATGAAAGTCAGTCATTTCATGCATCATTTGTGTATGTTAGCAATGGACTGTATCTTGCTCCTCATGGCGTACTGGATGATATCGAGAAGTACCTAGTCAACACACCCTAAATCCACGCCTAAACAAAAAATTCAACTAGCTCGAACTAGCCGATCGCCCCTACAACTCCTCCTCCAGCTGCCGCAGGCGTTGGGCTAGCTGTTCTGCCCGTTGCCGTTCCGCTTCTGCTTTGCTCAAACAGCGATCGCCTTTGCAATCGAAGACGTTTTGACTTTCGTTGGCGATCGCTACCAGAAAAACTACCAGATAGTTTGCATCTTAAGGATAGTTCATAAATCAGTAGACGCAATCGTAAAGTCATAAAATAATTTTTGTAAGATATTGACATAACAATGCTTAAAAGTTACATGGCGACGATTGAAAGCGGTCAACTAAAATGGTTAACAGACGAGCCGAAACCATCATCTGCCCGTGTAATTGTGACGATTTTAGAAGATACCACGCCATCAGTAAAGCGTCGAACTCCTCCTGCTTCAATCGCAGGTAAAGGTAAAACCTTGGGTGATTTGATTAGTCCTGTGATTGAAGAACAAGACTGGGAATGTCTCAAGTAATTGTTCTAGATACTCATATTTGGATTTGGTTTGTCACCCAGGAATTTGAGCTATTTCCATCTCACTAGCGAGAGGCGATCGAAACTGCTGACCAAGTAGGTGTTTCACTTGTATCCTGCTATGAGGTCGCTTTAGCACAGCAAAGGAGACGACTAGAATTGCCTTGTAGCGTCGATCGCTGGCTTGAGGATGCTTTGGAACCAACAGGTATTACCTTGTTTCCACTGACTGCCGAAATCGCTTACCAAGCTGTTAGCTTATCACCTGTTCACAAAGACCCCTTCGATCGTTTAATTATTGCTACAGCACTAGTTTATAAAGCGAAGCTAGCCAGTATTGACGGCTTGTTTTCTCAGTATTCAGAACTCAATACACAATTGATGAGATCGACTTAAAGATTGACCTGAGCGCAAATAGTATCCCGATCTCAATAGCATGAAGTTGATACGACGATGGAAGATTAAGACTTCAAAGGGATGAACCTTTTACAATTATTGGCTCGATCGGTTGGCAGTAAATCAAGCGACATTTTCATCCAGATGGAACCAAATGCACTCAGACATAATTTCTCGCCGCATCAAGCTTTGCTTGCAACAGCGAAGGATTTTTACTTCGTTCTGCTTCTGCTATAGCTTCTGCTTCAGCGATCCGCAGATCGATTTCTTCTCAATGGTCGTAGTAAAATGCCATAGCAAAGTAGGAGATTGTTGAAAAAGTTTGTAGAATATTGGATCTCGCCGCATGAAAAATTCTGAGTTAATCTATTTATTGCAATCTGCGATAAATGCGATACAGCAGTTGTACTAGATATGTAAAATTCCAGCACCCTCCGACTTTTGACTTCTATACGGGCGGGTTTAACAGAATAATTATTTGTTGTTTCGCAGAGTTCTTCAAAAAAAACCGCCCCTACGACTTCCGACTTTTTTTGTAACAATCGGCATTTAACCCTACTGACAAAATAGATCCAAGCAAGCTAAGCTATCCGATAATGAAGTAGCGTTCATGACGCTGACTCACCCTTGTCTCCCAAACTTAGCACCCATGCTCAACGAACTGGCAATTCGCACTTGTGGGCTGACGAAACAATTTGACCGCCACATTGCGGTGAACGATGTCGATTTACAAGTTCAAGCTGGGGAAGTCTACGGCTTAATTGGACCGAACGGTGCAGGTAAAACAACGCTAATACGAATGCTAGCAGCAGCCGAGGAACCAACTAAGGGAGAAATATACATCAATGGCGATCGCTTAGTGGGCGATCGCGACAATTCTACTCTCAAACAACGCCTAGGTTATTTGCCCGACGACTTTCCTCTCTACGACGATCTCACCGTTTGGGACTATCTAGATTATTTTGCGCGGCTGTACAAGTTGAAAGAACCGCGCCGCAGTCAACGCCTGCGAGAAGTTTTAGAACTCGTCCAACTGAGTCAAAAGCGCCGCAGTTTAATTGCTACCCTGTCGCGAGGGATGAAACAGCGCCTCAGTTTGGCAAGAACAATCATCCACGAACCAATTGTATTACTATTAGACGAACCCGTTTCGGGACTCGACCCGATCGCTCGAATGCAGTTTCGGGAAATTATAAAGGTATTGCAAGAAGCGGGAATGACGATTTTGATTTCATCCCACGTTTTAAGCGACTTGGCAGAGTTATGTACTTCTGTGGGAATTATGGAGTTAGGCTTTCTGGTGGAGAGTACAACTTTAAGCCAGTTATACCAACGGCTTGCCCGCCAGCAAATTTTCTTAACAACCTTGGGAGAAATCGACAGATTAACAGCAGAATTGAAGAATCACGCCCTCGTAGCGGGATGGGAGGTGTTAGCAGGCGGACGGGTGCAGATAGATTTTACCGGAAATCAAGAAGACTGTGCGGATTTGTTGCGATCGCTAATTGCAGCTGGCGTTCCTTTATCTGAATTTCATTGTAGTCAGGAAGACTTAGAAACAATTTTCCTCAAACTAGGACACCAGCAAGCGTCTTAACTAGGGGTTAGGAGTTAGGAGTTAGGGGTTAGGGGTAAGTCAAAAGCTAAAACTCAGAAGTAACAGCTAATACATGACCAACTACCAACTACCAATTACCAATTACCAATTACCAGAATGGGAGATTTATTCTTATGAGATTAAGTTGGATAGACAAATTGGGGGATAAAAACCCTCAGTTGTTGCGGGAGATTAAAGGGAGATTTAAACCGCGCAATTTAGTTATTTCGACAGTTATTTCTTTACTGGGACAATTTTTCTTATTTCGCATATTTCAAGCAAAATTACCATCGGCTAGTCAAGGTTGGTCAATCCCAACTCGTCATCCTTTATGTACTGGCGAACAGTGGGAATATTCTATACCTGAATGTCTCACAGATGCTGCGGGAAATCTTTTGATTAATTGGCAGATGTGGTGGTGGGATGTATTTTACACTGTCAGTAAGTTTGGTGTTTTTGCCCTCATTTTAGCAGGGACTTACACGCTGATTAGTGACTTAGCTAATGAAGAACGTCGAGACACACTCAATTTTATTCGCCTCAGCCCTCAATCAGCTAAAAGTATTTTAATTGGCAAACTATTGGGTGTACCAAGCTTACTGTACATTGTAGTAGCTTTAGCTGTACCACTGCATTTAATCGCCGGGATTGGGGCGCACGTTCCTCTAAGTTTAATTTTCAGCTTTTACGGACTAGTAATTGCTAGCTGTATTTTCTTTTTTAGTGCGGCTTTACTATTTGGTTTAGGGAGTGCTTGGCTAGGTGGATTTCAAGCATGGTTAGGTAGCGGTGCAGCATTTGTGTGTCTATTTATTGCCACTGCTAAACCTGTACTTCATACACCGTCAGACTGGCTAAATTTGTTTTCACCATTTCTGATTTTTGAGCAAATCGCTAAGGCAACTGAATTAGAAAACTATAGCTTGTCGCTGCTTAGCACGGCAGATTTAGAATTATTCTATCTGCCTATAGGCGATGCATTGTGGGCAACGTTGGGTTTGGCAGTTCTCAACTTTGGCGTAGGAACGTATTGGATTTGGCAAGCTTTGCAGCGTCGTTTTCATAATCCTAGCAAAACCATTTTTAGCAAGAGCCAAAGTTATTTGATGGTGGCAAGTTTGGAGGCGATCTTAGTTGCATTTGCTGCTACAACACCTAAATATCGATATTCAACCAATCTCGGGCATAACTTTCAAGAATTGCTTGTCTACAACTTGGTATTGTTTATCTGTTTGATTGTAACTCTTACACCACAGCGTCAAACCTTACAAGATTGGGCAAGATATCGACGGGAAAGAGTTAGCAATCGTCAAAAGTTCTTGAGTTCTTCGCTAGTAAAAGATTTGACCTGGGGAGAAAAAAGCCCAGCTATACTGGCGATCGCATTGAACTTAGCTATTGCTGCTACAACTCTAACTCTCTGGATTGTCTTTATCTTACAACCGATTGACAAACAGCCTGCTTTCTTGAGTATGGTTATTGGTGGTAATTTATTACTGATCTGTGCTGCGATCGCCCAACTTTTAACATTTATGCGGGCGCAAAAGCAAGGTTTGTGGATTGCTGGGGCTTTGGGTGCAGTCATTTTATTACCCACAGCCATTCTCACCGTGCTATCAATCGCACCACAACAAATTCCTGGGTTATGGTTGTTTACTCCTTTTGCTTGGTTTGCGTTAGAAAAAGCCAGCAATACAACCATCTTTTTGGCACTATTAGGACAGTGGAGTGCAGTCACTCTCTGTACGATTCGCATGACGCGCCAGATCCAACGTGCGGGTGAATCGAGTACTAAAGCTTTAATGAGCGATCGCCCTTCTTTACCTATAGCATAAGTAAGATTTTAGCTAGAATAAATCCCATCCTAGTTCGAGCAATTAGGGTGGGATTTCTATTTAGTTTGTATATCATTTAAGCTGTTGAAACTTTTCTAAAGCTGCAACCATAGTGGGGGGCCAACGGCGAATCTTTGTGACCCAGTTCATGTCTTTATAACGCGGATCTAAGCCTACAGCAGCAACCCAGTTACTTTCTGCTTCTCCTCTGTTTCCCTGTTCCCAAAGCGTAGCAGTCAAAGCAGCGCGAACATCGGCAAATTGAGGGTATTTGCGAATAATATTTCGCAGTTCGCGCAAGGCTTTATCTTTTTGACCATCTTGATATAAAGCTAAGGCATAATTGGCACGGGCAAAAGCAAAATTAGGGGCTGTATCAGCAGATTTTTTGTAATCGGCGATCGCCTTTTCCCATTGTCCCAAACCTGCTTCGGCATTACCGCGATTGTTGTATGCCATCGCATCGTTAGGATCGATTTCTAAAATATGATTATAGTCAGCGATCGCTTCTTCCCATTTTCCCAATCCCTCTAAAGCCGCACCGCGATTTAAGAAAGGATCGGTCACGCCTGGGGCAAGTTCGATCGCTTTGTTATAATCAACGATCGCTTCATTTAATTTGTTTTGACTAACTCTAGAATTGCCTCGGTTACTCCAAGCTGCCGCATTGGTGGGAAATTCTTCGATAATTTGCGTCCAATAAGATTCAGCTTTGGGAAAGTCACCTTTTTCCGTTAGCACGAAAGCTTCGTTCGCCAATTTCTCTAGATTTTGTAACTGTTCTGCACTCAGATTTGGCGGCGGTGATTGCTGGGCAACAGCTGGTTCTACCCACCCTACTATAAATAGCGCACTGAGTAAAAGTGTCAGCACGCAGACGCGCAGATTGGCACTGACAAATTCAATCTTGTCCGTATTGAAGCGCGTCCAACTGGGGTTGTAAATCATAAATCTGACCGCGACAGTAACGATAGTTGTTCGTTGGGTGGTTTCAAACCTAAATGCTTGTATGCCGCAGGAGTGGCGACGCGACCTCTAGGAGTCCGTTGTAAGTAACCGATTTGCATCAGATAAGGTTCGTAGACTTCCTCAATTGTTTGGATATCTTCACCCGTCGCCGCTGCTAGGGTTTCAATCCCCACGGGTCCACCATTAAATTGTTCGATCGTCACGCTCAGCATTTTTCGGTCTGTCCAATCTAGACCGCAAGGGTCTACCTGATATAATTCTAGAGCTGTTGCGGCTACATTTTGCGTAATTGTACCTGCTGCCTTGACTTCGGCATAGTCTCGCACTCGTTTCAGCAGGCGGTTGGCAATACGTGGCGTACCTCGCGATCGCTTGGCAAGTTCCAACGCCCCGTCATCGCTAATTGGTGTTTGCAATAACTCAGCCGTCCGCAACACAATTTTACGCAACTCTTCTGGTTCGTAGAACCGCAACCGCTGCACCGAACCAAAGCGATCGCGTAATGGCGAAGATAGCGCCCCGGCGCGGGTTGTCGCTCCTACCAAAGTATATTTAGGTAGCGTAATACTGCGAGTTTTGGCACTTGCTCCTTTACCGATCGTAATATCCAGACGATAATCTTCCATCGCTGGATACAAAATTTCCTCTGCCATCCGCGACAGGCGATGAATCTCATCAATAAATAGAATATCTCCTGGTTTGAGACTCACCAGCAGACCCATAATATCTCTAGGTCTTTCTAAAGCTGGGGCGCTGGTAATCTTGCAGTCTACTCCCATTTCTCCCGCCAAAATTAGCGCCATCGTAGTTTTACCCAATCCAGGCGGACCATATAACAATAAATGATCTAAAGTTTCTCCTCTTGCTTTAGCAGCTTGAATCGAAATTGTTAGCACCTCCTTCAAGTCTTTTTGCCCGATGTAATCGGCAAAGGTATGGGGGCGCAAGCTTTGTTCTTGTTTGCCTTGTTCCTCCACAGTTGCCTGCGGTTGCAACAAATCCTCTGCTACAGGTTGAGACTTACTCTGACGCTGTTTTGCAGGCTTAGAGGGTTCTGACGGTTGTTTAGAAGAAATAATTGCCATGATCTAGGGAGTGGAGAAGTGGGGAGTGAGGGGACAAGGGGGACAAGGGGGACAAGGGAGAGTAATAAAAAATGACCAATTACCAATTACCAATTACCAATTACCAATTACCAATTACCAACATTTATGTATAATCTCTTGAGTTATTCGGATGCAGAACAATGCTAGCTAAAAGGATATTACCTTGCTTGGATGTGAAGGCGGGGCGAGTAGTCAAGGGTGTAAATTTTGTCAACTTACAAGATGCAGGCGATCCGGTGGAGTTGGCTAAAGTTTATAACGAAGCTGGGGCAGATGAGCTAGTGTTTCTGGATATTACTGCTACTCACGAAGACCGTGACATTATTTTTGATGTAGTTTATCGCACTGCCGAGCAAGTGTTCATTCCTCTGACTGTCGGTGGGGGCATCCAATCCTTAGAACAAATTAAAAATTTGTTAAGAGCGGGTGCAGATAAAGTCAGTATCAATTCCGCCGCAGTCAAAGACCCAGACCTAATTAATCGTGCCAGCGATCGCTTTGGCAATCAGTGTATAGTAGTGGCTATTGATGCACGGCGACGGCAGGATGTCAACAATCCTGGTTGGGACGTTTACGTTCGTGGTGGACGGGAAAACACTGGCATCGATGCTCTGCAATGGGCGCAGGAAGTTGCCCAACGAGGTGCTGGGGAGTTGTTGGTAACGAGTATGGATGCCGATGGCACTCAAGCAGGGTATGACATAGAATTAACTGGCGCGATCGCCTCATCTGTAGAAATCCCAGTTATCGCCTCTGGTGGTGCGGGAAACTGCGAGCATATCTACACTGCTTTGACTGAGGGTAGAGCGGAAGCTGCTTTGTTAGCCTCGCTACTGCATTACGGTCAACTTAGTGTAGGGCAAATTAAATCTTATTTGGGCGATCGCAATTGTCCCATCCGGCTTAATTAGATCTAATTGGTATTATAAATTTGCCAAATTTCTGTAGCAAGAAAAACTTAACCTCTAATTAAGACCAGGTTCCTGAGAATTAGTTAAGATATATGAAATATGTTTTAAAATATCTTAAAAAATGCTGACAGTTATTCTCATTTTTGACGTAGCTTTAGTAGCTTGGTCGCTGCACCTGATGGAAGAGGCGTTTGCGAAGAAGGAATTTTCGATGATGCTGGCAGGGGTGTTAGTGGCAGCTAGTGCCGCAGCCATGTTAGTTGTCTACTTTTTGATGGGAAACTGCATGAGCTACTTAGCACGCGGATATTAATGCTTAAAATGATTGAATAGTGCGGATTGACAGCAAAGAGAGATTTAAGGCATAATAGAAAACGCATTTGTGCGGGGTTATAGCTCAGTTGGTAGAGCACCTCAATGGCATTGAGGGGGTCAGCGGTTCGAATCCGCTTAGCTCCACTTAAAGAAAATTAATGAAAGAAAGTTATCGAGACGATTACTGGCACACGACAGCAGTACCGCTGACTGCCACCATCAACATACTACCGCCATTGCCAACACCTATGGTTTCGTAATCGATGTCGATGCCAATTACCGCATTAGCACCGAGAGCTGTTGCTTGCTGAATCATCTCGCGCATAGCAGTATCTTTCGCTTCTCTGAGCGATCGCTCGTAACCTGCCGAGCGACCACCAACAATATCCCGAATGCCGGCAAAGAAATCGCGAAAAATATTTGCTCCTAGAATCGCTTCGCCACTAACAATACCGAGATGCTGCACGACGCGCTGGTCGCCAACTAAGCTAGCTGTAGTTAAAATCATATGACTCCTTTAATAATATAGTTGTATAAGATTTGTCGGTGTTTCGTGTCCTCTTGACTACAGGTGGCTATACAATTCAATGTGAGTATGGGGGATATTAGGAAACGCTCGGCAAATGACTGACTCTTCTCGTCGCCAATCTACTGACAGCACTTCAAGCTCTGAAGCTGAGGCACTGACTGAGCTAGAAAGTCTGTTGGATCGATCGCAAGACACCCATCTCACTGCTGCTGAAGTAGAAGTCTTAGCTCAACTGCGTCAGATAGTATTGGAGCAGCAGCCACAGACACCAACAGCGCGATCGCAACCACCGCCCCAAAAGAATTTTACTACCGAAGAGGAAGCGATCGCCGAATTACGGGATTTACTTTTCGGTCCCGAACTCCAAGCAAAACTCGATAAATCGCAACTCCGAGTCGAAGATGTGAGTCGGGTTTTGCCAGAGGCGATTATTCTCAGGTCAATGCAGGATGACCAACTGACTCAAGCCGCCGTCCCAACTGTAGAACAAGCAATTCAAACCTCTGTTAGAAGAGACTTGAATACGCTGTCCGATGCTTTGTTTCCCATCATCGGACCTGCTAGCCGCAAAGCTGCAATGGCAGCACTGAAAACTTTTGTTGCCACCTTTAATCAAGCACTCGACCATAGCTTAACCCCAAGAAGTTTTCTCTGGCGCTTAGAAGCAATGCAAACTGGTAAGTCTTTTGCCGAAGTTGTCTTGCTACGAACGCTAGTTTATCGGGTAGAAGAAGTTTTTTTGATTCATCGTCACACTGGACTGTTGTTACATAGCTTGGCAGTAGATCCGGCTGCTACACAAGATGCAGATCTGGTTGCAGCTATGTTAAAAGCAATTCAAGATTTCGTGCAAGATTCGTTTAAGGTTAAGCAACAAGATCGATTGGACGCGCTAGAATTTGGCGAATTGACGATTTGGATCGAGCAAGGTCCCCAAGCAATTTTAGCAGGCATAATTCGCGGTAATGCACCTAAAGAATTAAGAGAAAACTTTCAAGCTACTCTAGAAACAATTCACAAAAAATTTCACAAGCTACTTTTGAATTTTCGCGGCGACGATACTCCATTTGAAGCTAGTCAATCTTATTTAGAGAATTGCCTTCAATCCCAGTATCAAACAACTTCAGATAAACCTTCACCGCTTTTATTATTATTGATAAGCGGAATCTTGTGTACGCTGGGATGGTGGAGTTTTATGTCTTTTCAAGCTCGACAAAAGTGGCAGGCATATTTAAATATATTAAACTCGCAAGCAGGAATAGTTGTCGTTAGTGCTGACAGTCATTTTGGCAAATACTATATATCGGGATTGCGCGATCCGTTGGCTGCTGAACCCATTCAATTAATCTCAGATGCAGAGATCGACCCTAAAAATGTTGTCAGTCGTTGGCAACCTTACATCTCCCTAGAGCCGCAATTTGTTACGAAAAGAGCGGAAAAATTATTACAGCCACCAAATACCACGAGTTTGAAAGTCGATCGCAACGGCGTTCTTTATATGACTGGTACTGCACCGCGACAGTGGATTGCTCAAGCCAAAAAAGTTGCGCCTAATCTGCCTGGAGTGACGCAGTTACAGACAGAGGATCTGACTGCAATTGAACTCCAAGAATTACTCAAAACTAAAACGGAATTAGAACGAGAAATTCTCTTATTTGTTAACGATAGTTCGGAACTTTTACCGAATCAGCAACAGAAATTAGAAAAGATCGTTGCAGCTATTCAAAAACTCGCAAAGATAGCTCCACTTATGAATAAGAATGTACGCATTGAAATTAAAGGACATTCAGATAGCGATGGTTCAACCGAGCATAATATGTATCTCAGTCAAGCTAGAGCAAAGCAAATTTCATCAGCCTTGGTTTCGCGAGGAGTAAGATCGTCCGATTTAACGACAATTGGTGTAGGAGCGCAAGAACCTTGGCAACAAAAAGCTAGCCAAAACAATCGAGAAATGAATCGTCGCGTTTCTTTTAAGGTATTTTTAACGGATGCACCCTAGAAAAAATTTGCTGTTTGAGATATGATTCAAAAAAAAATATGTATGGTCGGTGCGTTTGCTACGGGAAAAACGAGTTTAGTATCGCAATTCGTTAAAACTATTTACTCAGAAGTATACCATTCTACCGTAGGAGTGAAAATTGATAAGAAACTAGTTAAACTTGGCGATAGAGAGGTCAATCTAATTCTGTGGGATATCCACGGCGAAGACGAGTTTCAGAAATTGCAGATGTCTTATTTAAGAGGTGCATCTGGTTATTTTTTAGTCGTAGATGGAACCCGTCGTTATACTTTAGATAAAGCCTTATCTTTACAACAAAGGGTAGAAGAAACTATTGGCAAAGTTCCTTTTATATTGATATTGAATAAATCAGATTTAACAGGTGATTGGGAAATAGAGGATTCAGTAGTGGATAGTCTTTTACAGAAAAACTGGACGGCGATCGAGACTAGTGCTAAAACGGCTACAGGTGTAGAAGAAGCCTTCGCCAAACTCACACAACAAATGCTGGAGGCAATGGATGTCTCACCTCCCTAGATCCATAGCCAAGTACTTTCAAGAGTCAATTTTTGCAAGTCGTTGTCCGGCTTACTTTTTAGTGCAGGATGGCTGTTTAGTGAGCTGGGGAGGTCAATTATCATTGTATGGATTGCATCATCTCGAACGAGGAGAAATTGTTGAAAAAAAGATATTATTTTTAGCGGGGTTACTACCCTTGCAGAATTTGCCGACGATCTTACCTTGCATAAAAATGGAGTCGGGAGTTGCTGCCGAGGTTCATATTTTTTCTACAGATGAAGGTGACTGGATACTATTACTGGATGCAAGTCGATACGAACATCAATACAGCATCCTTCAGCAACAAGGCAACGATTTGAGTTTAATTCGCCAACATCACTCTCGCTTGTTAGAACAAAGCCTACACGATCGCGTTGCAGCCAACTTATCGCAGGAATTAGTAGCGGTATTAGAGAAAGGCGATCGCCGAGATGTGACTGTTGTATTAGCTAAGATTTGCAGCCTCAACTCCTCGATTGAAGATTACCCACCAGCAGAAGCGATCGCCACTCTCAACTCATACATTTCCACGATCGTGCAGCCGTTACTAGATCGAGGTGGAATAGTAAGTAAAGGTTTTGGAGATGCTGTGACAAGTTTGTTTGGCATACTTCCGGTGACTGGTTCGCCTGCGGTGCGTGCGATTGAAGCAGCGATCCGAGTTGTAGAAATAGTACGAGAGATGAGTCAGGTGCGGCAAGTCGATAAATGCATTGCATTTAGTGTCGGCATCAGTATTGTTTCTGGTTCCCTGATTGTGGGTATTACTGGTAGTCAAAATCAAAAAACTTTGATTGCTGTTGGCGATCGCATGGCAATTGTAGAACAGCTAGGATTTCAAGCAACTCCTAACGCGATCGCGATCGATCGCAATACATACGATCGTATCGGTGAGATGCAAACTCGCTTCAGCAGAAGTCATACTATATTTAAAGGCATTGCTAGCGAACCAATACCTATCTTTACGTTTTTAGTAGCATGAGCGAGGAAAGCATCATAGATGAGCTATTTGCGGCACTAAATGTCGTTGTTCTAGAACGATTGGAGTATGATTCATTCAAGCTCATCGGTACTGCACCTATCTGGTTCGTACAATTTTATGGAGATACTGACTTACAACAACAGTTGATGCCGGGACATAAATTTCCCGTACTCGATAATTTTTTGATCGACGCAGAAGCCTTTTGGCAGAAACATCAATCGGGAAGAATTAAATCTGGACTGTGGACGGAAACTGACTTATCAGGACAAGAATTTTATTTAGAGGCTTCAGCAGTTTGTCTAAATGAGAAAAAAATATTATTAATTGCTTCTAATTATAAAGAGCATCAGTTTTTACTCCAAAAAGCCAGAGAAAATAGTTTAAATTACTACAATTTGTTAAAAGAAATTCAAAAAAAAGAAGTATTAATTCATTGTATCGTTCACGATCTAGCCGGACAGTTAACGGGAATCAAGTATTGTTTCGAGCTACTCTCACTCCAAAACCTCAATTCTAAAGCGCAAGAATACTTAAATATTGGTAAAAAGCAGTGTCAAAAACAAGAGACATTAATTCGAGAAATTTTAGATGCTTTTGCAGCTGAAATTGAGATTTTGGAAGGGGTGGGAAACGATTCACAACAAGCACCAGATGCGCTAGCTTGCGTTTTAGAAGTTGTGAATGCTTTATCACCAGTTTTCTTTCTCAATCAGATCGATTTACGGCTACAAATCGATGTTGATAAAACCAGAGAATGGAAAGTTGTAGGAGAAAAGTCACGTCTGGAGCGAACGATAACGAATTTGGTAGAAAACGCCTACAGGCACAGTCCACCAAACTCTGCGGTGACAATTGAGATCGCAGAAGAGGGAGATTTCATGACGATCGCAGTTGACGATATGGGTTCTGGCATAGAACCAGAAATCGCTACAACTTTATTTCAAAAGTTTTCCCAAGGCAAAAATAGACCGGGAAGAATTGGCTTAGGGCTATATTTCTGTAGAATTACAGTAGAGCAATGGGGTGGAAGTATCGGCTATAAAACCAATTCTCAAGGGGGAGCGCAGTTCTGGTTTCGCTTACCGAAAATACTAAGCGAATAGAGTTCGCAGCAACACAAACGAAACCTACTTCCGCAGGTTCAATATCATTAAATTGTCTCAGTCCGCGCAGGCGAACTTTGCCTATGTAGACGCGGATTTCATTCGCCCAAACTTAGTTTAATAGCAGTTTTCAAGCGGGTAAAATACACGAGCTGTAGGGGCGCACAGCTGTGCGCCCCTACAAATGTCACTATAAAATCTGAACTGCAAGAAGTTTTATAAAAAACATAATAGTCTCTCCTCAATATGATTGAAAAGAAAGACTGTTAGATCGAATTTTTGAAAATAAAGCAAGGTTGGTAGAGCAACCCCCCTGAAAAAGGGAGGTTTGAGAGATCTAGTAACCGATGAGATGTAATACGTCGCGTAGAACGCTAAAACCTGCTAAGTCCCAAATTAAATAGGCAAGAAATCCAATCATTGCCAAACGTCCGTTCCATAGCTCGGCTTGAGGATTCAACCCAAAGATGAATGCGTTTCTGTCTACGCCATTGTACGCTTTAGCAACTGGTGGTACATCTGTAGCTGGACGAGTTTCACGAGTTTCCATTTTTTTGCTCCTAATCGAATAAGCCGCTTCACATATCTTTAATTTAAAGGAGAATTTAATTCTTGCTTTCTGTCTAGAGGTACAAACTAGCAGCACTTCTCTAGGACTAATATAAAGTGAATTTTTCAGGAGGAATTCTATCAATAGACGGTGTAAATCGCGATGAAGCGATCGCTTGGTATTGTTAACAACTTGTAATTAGTATCTTGACGTACATAAACGCTGCTAAATACATTTACTCGCCTCAGAAGTAAATCTGAATTCATCCCACTACAGGCAGAGCTTTCAGACTTGGGGTGGATGTTTGACGCTGTTAAATGCAGCATTTTTAAGCTACGGGGTTAAATAGTATTTTTAGCTCCTAAATTTCCTCCTCACATTGTATTTAGACGCTCAGCACAGCACAAAAGAAGGAAAAACCATGTTTCAGAATCCAGAAATTTTACTGGGACTATATAAACCTTTCTCCTGGCTGGCACAGTTAACTCCACCAGATGGGGGTGTGACGACACCAGCAGAGGCAGCGTTTGTATTTTCGGGTCCGAGATTTTTTGTTGCTTTAATATCAGGAGTGATTCTTGCCTTTGCCGTACAACTTGTATTAACAAACCTCTCTGTGGCTGCTGGGATTTCCTATTTAGGACGGCAATCAGACTCAGATTCAGGTAGCAGCGAATCTGGGAGTGTGGGAGGAACGATCCGTAAAATTGGTACGGCAGTGGGTATTTGGACGTTAATAACTGTCAGCATTGCTTTATTCATCGCTAGCTTTCTTGCCGTTAGTTTAAGCCTGCTGAGCGTAGATGTAGGACTGGGAGCAGTTCTCGGTCTAGTGATCTGGGGAGCTTACTTTTTACTGCTGGTGTGGGTTAGTTCCACCACAGTCGGTTCCTTGGTTGGTTCCGTCGTGAATACGGCAACCTCGGGTTTTCAAGCAATTATGGGAACGGCTACCGCTGCTATGGGAGCAAAAGCTGTCAATCAGCAAGTCGTACAGACAGCAGAAGCGGCAGCTGCGGCAGTACGGCGAGAATTAGGTAGCGCGATCGACCCGACGACAATTCGTGAGAACTTGGAAGATTATATAGACATGCTGCGTCCGCCAGAGATGGATACGACAAAGATTAGAAGAGAATTTGAGACAATTTTACGCGATCCGCAACTGGCAGATCTTGCCGGAACCGATGACTTGCGAAATATCGATCGCCAAAAGTTTATCGATCTCGTCAGCAGCCGTACCGATTTATCAAAACGCGAAGTCAATAAAATTGCCGATCAGTTAGAAAGCGTCTGGCGGGATGTGGTCGGAAAACAACAACCGAAACGCGATCGCATGGATGAGTTGATCGAATACCTCAAGTCCGTGCAGCCCGGACAAACCAGGACGGACGAGTTGAACGCCAAGATCGATCGACTCACAGAAGAAATGCGATCGTCTAAGCAAGCCGATCAAAGACAGGCAGACCAAGCCGACAAAGCCACCGCAGGTCCAGTACAGCAAACGCTGCAAACGGGAATCAACACCCTGATGGGAATGGTGATGGGACGTGCCGATCTATCAGATTTAGATGTTGAGAAGATCTTGCGATCGCTCCTCACGGCAAGAGATAAAGTCACCGAGGGAGTAGATAAGGTTGCCACTCAAACAGGAATGAAATCTGCTGAAGTTCCCTACACGACCATTAGGGCGGATGTAGAAAACTACCTGCTCAACACTTATACTTGGCAGTTAAGTCAAGACAGGATGGATCGGGAATTTCGCGACATTCTCTACGATCCGGCAGCCGATCCACAAGCAGTCAGGCAACAGATCGAGCAACTTTCTCGCAACGATTTTGCCCGATTGCTGCAACAGAAGGGAATGCTGACCCAAGCTCAAATTCAAACTATAGCCGATCGCTTGGAACTGATTCGTCAAGATGTCTTGACTACAGTGAGAGGTATTGAAGAAAGGGAAGCCGTCCAAGAACTCCAGCACCGTGTAGAGAGTTATCTACTGACAACGAGTAAAGCAGACTTAACTCCAGAAGGAATTGAGCGTAACTTCAAACCGTTATTAGAAGACTCGGATGTCGATTACGAAACTCTTGGTTTGCGTCTAGCTAGGTGGGATCGGGACTCGTTGCGACAAGTGCTATTGCAACGTAACGATATTACCCCAGAAGAGATAGAGCCAATTTTAGATCGGTTGGAGGCACAGCGCGAAAAAGTCTTAGTTGAGTCTAAAGGACTGGCAGACCAGGCAAAATATCAAGCTGAAACCCTGTGGCTGAACTTGGAATCTTACCTGCGCAACACTGGCAGAGATGAATTGAATCCCTACGCAATTGAGGCTGAACTGAAGACTTTACTAGAAGATCCGCAAGCGGGGATGGCAGCACTAAGGGCGCGGTTGTCTCGCTTCGATCGCGAAACCCTGGTACAACTGTTAAATCAGCGCCAAGACTTGAGCGAAGAACAGATCAACCAAGTTATTAACCAAGTTGAGGGGTCTTGGCACAACGTGCGGGTTGCACCGCAAGTTTTGATGGGTAAAGCGAAGGAACAATACGACTCGGTGACGAATGCGATCGCCGATTACCTACGCAACACTGGTAGAGAAGAGTTGAATCCAGAAGGAATTCAGCGCGACTTTCAGCGTTTGTTTGCCAATCCGAAAGAGGGATCGGCTGCCCTCAGAAGGCGCTTGTCTCACGTAGATCGAGAAACCCTGGTGAAGTTATTGAGCCAGCGGCGCGATTTGAGCGAGGAGCAAGTCAACCAAATTGTCGATCAAATGCAAACTTCGATTCGGGATATTATCAAAGCGCCCCGTCGTCTGGCGACTCGTACGCAACAAAGAGTTCAGAGTTTCCAAACTTATTTGGAAGAGTATTTACGTCATACAGGTAAAGACGAACTCAATCCAGAAGGCATTAAGCGGGATTTGTCTTTGTTGTTACGCGATCCGAAAGTGGGAATTGAGAGTTTGAGCGATCGCTTGTCTCACTTCGATCGCGAGACGTTAATTGACTTGTTGAAGATGCGGGGTGATATGTCTGATGCGGAAGCAGCAGAAGTTGTCGATCGGGTATTAGCTGTACGCGATAATTTTGTCGATCAGGTACGAGCAATTCAACGGCGGATTCAAGATGCGATCGACAGCGTATTCGATCGCATTCGCAGCTACCTCAATTCACTCGATCGCCCAGAGTTAAATTACGACAGCATTCAGCGGGATATGCGTAAGTTATTTGACGATCCGCAAGCTGGGTTTGATGCTTTGCGCGGACGGCTATCTTCGTTTAATCGAGATACTTATGTAGCGATTTTGAGTTCTCGCGAGGATATTTCTGAGGCGGATGCGAATCGAATTATCGATCGCATTGAGTCGGCGCGTAACAACGTGTTGCAAAGAGCAGAACGCATTCAGCACGAAGCACAGAAGCGATTGGAGCAAGTGAAAGAACAGGCAGAAAAGCAAGCGGAAGAGACGCGCAAGGCGGCGGCTTCAGCTGCTTGGTGGTTGTTTGGTACGGCAACAGTTTCGGCATTCTTTGCTGCTTTAGCGGGTGCGATCGCTGTAGCGATTTAATAGCTTAGGTTAGGTTGAGCCTCTCACTCCGGTGAGGGGTTTTTTTATCAGTGCTGAAGGCACGAGTCTTGAGTAAACCACAGATCTGTAGGGGCGCTTTCTCTGTGCGCCCCTACAAATGTCACGCACGCAATCGAGAATTGCTATGAAATGGAGTAAAAAGATTAGTCTTCAGACAGTAAGAGCAACTTATTTAAAACATGCTTGATATTGATCTCCGATACATCTGACACGAACAAAGGTTTTTCTATATTGTTATAGTCTCTTTGAATAGAGCAAGAATAAGTTGGATCGTAGTGAAACAGGAGTAGTTCTTTAACGATATCTTCTCTTTTTCCAGCATCGATTAACTGAAACCAATAGTTTAATTTTTGTTTCCCATGTCTAGATTTTAATTTTTCTAGTTTGGTTTTTAAAAACTCAGAGTGAGTTTCTAAATAGGGATATTCTCTTAAAAGAAATGCAACTCTACTATCTATAGGTAGCTGAATTTCTATACACTGAGATTGCTTCATTTTCTGCCATAGAGGTAGAGGTAAATAAATTTTTCCAATTTTGTTACTTTCTGATTCTATCCATACAACTCGATCGCGATTGAATTTACGTAATTGCTGTAAGAGCAATGATTCAAAGTACTTCTGTGAAGGTTGAGGAGTCGGTTGTAGCTGCCATTCTTCACCAAGTAAAGAACCGCGATGGTTGGCGATCGCCTCTAAATCTAAAACTTGGATGCCGCGTTGTTGTAACCTACGTAAAATCAGAGTTTTACCGCTACCCGTAAAACCGCATAAGACTTTATAGGTAAATTGGGTTGGGAGTTGTTCTAACTGTTGCCGCACGTAGGCGCGATAAGTTTTATACCCACCTTCTAAGACGCTAACTCGCCAACCAATTTGTGCTAGCACCGCAGCCATACTATTAGAACGTTGTCCGCCGCGCCAGCAATAGACTAACGGACGGTAATCTTTGCCTTTATCTGCAAAATGCTGTTGGAGATGCTGAGAAATATTTTTAGCTACTAGTGCTGCACCAATTTTACGCGCCTTGAAAGGATTGATTTGTTTATAAATCGTCCCCACTTCAGCACGTTCGGTATCATCTAGTACTGGAAGATTGATAGCACTAGGGATGCGATCCTCTGCATATTCGCTCGGGGAACGAACATCAATAATTTCGCTGTAGGTTTCTGTCCAGGGTTGCTGGGTATAAATCGGAGAAGGTGGCATTCCAGTCAAATTTTATCTATTTTGATTGTGCCATTTTTAGAAGTTTTACTTTGCTACCATACGAAGAGATATTCGTTGCCCTCAGTGTCTTGCTGAAAATTTAAGGAGCTAATAATGACAGATAAGACCACTCGGCGCAATTTTCTGCTTACTGGTGCGGCTGTAGCAGGTGGAATTATTGGTAGCACGGCGCTACAACAAAATCAAACTGATAGCGCTCAGTCTACGGCACAAAATACAACGGCTAAATCGACAGCCAAAATGCCAGAAAGGGTACTGGGACGCACAGAGGTTAAAGTTCCAATTTTCGGCTTAGGCGGAGCAGGACAAACGCCTCTATCTTGGCAGGGAAAAGAAGGGGATGCAGTCGCAATAATTGAAAAAGCGATCGCGCTGGGAATTCGTTATTTTGATACTGCGGCTAATTACGGTCCGAGTGAAGATTATTTTGGCAAAGTCTTACCATCTCACCGGAAAAATATATTTCTTGCTAGTAAAACTGATGCCAGAGATCGTGATGGTGCATGGCGTGAATTAGAGCGATCGCTCAAACGCTTAAACACAGATCGATTAGATTTATGGCAAATGCATCACGTCTCTTTTACTGAAGATTTAGAGACTATTTTCGGCAAAAATGGTGCAATTCAAGCTGTCGAAGAAGCAAAAGCCCAAAAACTTATTCGCTTTGCCGGAATTACCGGACACCACGATCCTAATATTATTGCTGAAGGTTTGCGCCGCTATTCATTTGACGCGACTCTAATTCCCGTCAACGCAGCAGATAAACACCATCCACGTCCCTTTCTTCCTGTGGTTCTACCAGTTGCAAGGGAGAAAAATGTTGGTGTAATTGCCATGAAAGTCCCGGCTTACGGTCGCTTGTTCAAACCTGGCGGGTTAGATGGGATGAATCAAGCATTAGGATATGCTATGTCTCAACCAGGAGTGCATTGTTGTGTTGTGGCAGCAGAAACGATCGCGCAATTAGAAGACAATGTTCGTGTGGCTCAAGCTTTTCAACCTTTATCTAAACAGGAATTAGCGGCGATCGAGCAACGCACTGCTGCTATTTGGGAGGATAATACCTTCTTTCGAGCATGGACGTAAGAATTCGGAATTCGGAGTTCGGAATTCGGAATTAAGCAGAAAGTTGTAATTGTTAAATTGCGAACCATTTACAGACTAATTTGCCATCGACGCGAAACCATTGAGCGACTAATTTACCTTTGTGTTGAGTAGGATTGAATTGTCGTTGGGTTGGTTGAACTGCGGTTTGGGGAGTTGCAATCGCTTTCATAGTTAAACTTCCTTAAAAAAAGATTGAATTGGACAACAATCTTTCTATAGGGAGGATAGGCGATCGCTATGCAGTAGAGACGTTACATATAACGTCTCTACTATTCTCCGTTGCGATCGCTTGCACTTACAGAAGTTAAGGGAGCAATTTTACTCAACTTCAAATCTGGATGGTCTGCTTCAAGTTGCTGACAATTCCATTCGTTACGGAATAACAACACGGGACGGTTGAGGGAATCTTTCACCGTCATGGTGTTAAAGATCCGCCCTACTTTTTCTAAAGCTTCCCAACCATCAACTACCCAACGAGTAACGGTATAAGGCAATAAATCTAGTAGCGTCTCTACGCCATATTCGTTTTGCAAGCGGAACTGTACCACTTCAAATTGCAACTGTCCTACTGCTGCTAAAATTGGGTCGCGCTTGGATTCATCCACTGAATACATAATCTGGACTGCGCCTTCTTCGCGCAACTCAGATACGCCTTTTTGGAATTGCTTAAATTTAGAAGGATTGGGGTTTCTCATCACGGCATACAGTTCGGGAGAGAAAGAGGGAATGCCTTCGTACTCTAGCTTTTGTCCTGTATAGATCGTGTCGCCGATCGCAAACATCCCTGGATTATTCAAACCAATCACATCACCAGGATAGGCTACATCAATTGATTCGCGGTCTTGAGCAAATAATTTTTGGGGTCTTGACAAACGGATCGTTTTACCAGTACGGGCATGGTTCACCGTCATGTCTTTTTCAAATTTACCCGTACAGACGCGAATAAATGCGACGCGATCGCGGTGTTTCGGGTCCATATTTGCCTGAAGTTTGAACACAAAACCCGAAAATTCTGGATAGGAAGGAGCGATTTCACCCATACTGCTAACACGAGCATAGGGTTTGAGGGCGTAGTCCAAAAAGGCATTTAAAAACAACTCCACGCCAAAATTTGTCATGGCGCTACCAAAGAATACCGGAGTCATTTTGCCTTGGTGGACGAGATCTAAATCTAGTTCCGATCCCGCTTCTTCTAAAAGTTCTATATCCTCTTTCAGTTGGTAGTAAAGGTCTTGTTCCAACAACTGCTCGATGCGCGGATCGCCCAAATTAACGATCGTATCCGCCGCTGCTTTGCTACCGTGAGCCGTCCGTTCAAATAAGTGGATCTCCTGCGTGCGACGGTCGAAAACTCCCTTAAAGCGATCGCCCATACCAATAGGCCAATTGACCGCGTAAGTCTGCAACCCTAATTCTTTCTCAATTTCATCCAACAGCGATAGTGGTTCTCTCCCAGGACGGTCGAGTTTATTCACAAATGTAAAAATGGGCAGCGATCGCAATTTACAGACTTCAAATAATTTGCGCGTCTGCGGTTCCAAACCTTTCGCAGCGTCGATCAACATCACCGCATTATCTGCCGCTGCCAGGGTACGATAGGTGTCTTCGCTAAAGTCTTGGTGTCCTGGCGTATCTAGCAAGTTGATCTGAGCGTTGTGATATTCAAACTGCAAGACTGTTGAGGTAATGGAAATTCCCCGCTGCTGCTCCATTGCCATCCAGTCAGAAGTTGCCTTGCGCTGCGCTCGTCGCGCTTTGACGGCTCCTGCTTCGTGAATTGCTCCCCCGTACAGCAATAACTTTTCTGTTAGTGTAGTTTTACCTGCGTCTGGGTGGGAAATGATAGCGAAATTGCGTCGCCGCTCCACCTCTGTTTGTAAATCTGCTTGTAGGTCGTTGGAGATCATTGAAGCTTAGCTGTAGGATGTAACAGGAAGTAAAAACCAGAGTCTAGCAGAATCTAATTTACCTTTATTTAGGATAACAATCTGCAACTGAGGAATGTGTTTGTATGTACGACCCTGACAAGCGGAAACTGCTATCGGCAATTAGCCACGGAGCGATCTTTTTCAGTACCACTCTGGTATCTGTTGGTATTCCCATCGCTGTCTTGTTTGTCTCCGACGATCCAATCGTCAAGGAAAATGCCAAAGAAGCGATTAATTTTCACTTAAATGTCTGGTTTTGGGCATTGGTTATTGGCGTACTAGTAACAATCAGTTTTGGTTTATTATTTCCTTTGGCAGGACTGGGATTTTTAATTCATTGGGGATTGACTATTCTGGCGATCGTCAAAATCTTGAGCCATCCCGATGAGTCTTTCCGCTACCCTTTTATCGTGCGATTGTTATAAATTTTTGACAAAGATTAATTGCCAAAAATCTTTCTTTTCCTGAATTTGCCGCATAGCGCCTGAAGCAATAGTCAGAGAGCTTTAAGTCATAGGTGCGTCAATGGCTACTGACTATATTCTGTTCATTCATGGCGTTAATACTCGCGAACAGCAGGCACAGCCAAGCTATGCCAACGGTCTGATTAAATTGCTCGATCGCGCGATCGCCTCCCATGCACCGACGCTCAATCCTAAATATATTCCGCTTTACTGGGGTGACACTCTATTTGACGAACAACAAAAACGTCTGGATAAGTTCCGCGCCTCTAGCCAGTGGAAGCGTCTGTGGTTTCGCAATTTCCGCTCCACACAACTGATGCAGTTTATTGGGGATGCAACACTATATATCAACCGTCATGTTGGTGCTAAAGTTGTTGAGGAATTGGCACGGCAAATAGAAGCAAACTTACCCTCACAACCCCAGCTAGACGATCGCTTGCATATAGTGGGTCATAGTTGGGGGACGGTAATTTTATTCGATATTCTGTTTGCAGGACGTTGGGATCTTCCTAATGTACTAGGTGGCGATCGCGTCCGCACGATCCGACAGCGAATTTTTGGTGTAGCACCGGAACGCGAACGAGGTATCCGCCTTGCTAGCATTCACACGCTGGGTTCTCCCATTGCTTTATTCAATCTGATCGATCTCGTACCTGATGCGACGGGACTCGGTGATACTTACGATATTGCCAAGAATTTACAAGAGCTACTACAAACCTTGTATCGAGAGTGCAGACAGCAGCCTTTACCTTGGTACAATTTCATTCACCCCAGCGATCCGTTTGCTTGGACGCTGAAAGAGGTGATGCAGGAGGTGGTAGGTAACGGTTTAGTTGAAATTGAAGATGTCGTTACCAGCGATACCGATTTTACCGATTTGCTGATGCTGCCTTTTCGTCAAACTCCTGTATCTTTGTTAATTAACGGTGGCGATGCTCACGCTAGTTATTGGCGCTGTCGAGATGTGGTGCAAAAAATGAGTAGCGCGATCGCTTTTAATAGATTGAAACAACCTGCGATCGCTTAGAGATCGTTCAATAATCTTAATATTTTTAACAACAGTTGCCCGTTCTGTCAGTAAGGCGATCGCAGCGTAATATACTTCAAGATCTGAGCGCCACATCTTCTCAAGCTGTCATAATACAACGTCATGTTTCCAATTCATCGCCCTCGCCGCTTAAGAACTCATCCCCAACTGCGCCGGATGGTGCGGGAAACGGTTTTATCTAAAAACGATTTAATTTATCCTCTATTTGCCGTTCCTGGTGAAGCATTTGCCAAAGAAGTCAAATCGATGCCAGGAGTCTACCAGTTATCTGTAGACAAAATTGTGGAGGAAGCCAAAGAAGTTTACGATCTGGGTATCCCGTCGATTATTCTATTTGGCATTCCTGAAGATAAAGATACCGATGCAACCGGAGCTTGGCACGATTGCGGGATCGTCCAGAAAGCTGCAACTGCCGTCAAAGAAGCAGTACCGGATTTAATTGTCATTGCCGACACCTGCTTGTGCGAGTATACCAGTCACGGTCACTGCGGCTATTTGCAAACAGGCGATCTGATGGGTCGAGTTCTAAACGATCCGACTTTAGAATTACTCAAGAAAACAGCAGTGTCTCAAGCGAAAGCTGGGGCAGATATCATCGCCCCTTCGGGGATGATGGACGGATTCGTGCAAGCGATCCGCGAAGGTTTAGATGCAGCAGGATTCCAAGATACGCCAATTTTATCTTATGCGGCAAAATATGCCTCAGCTTATTACGGACCCTTCCGCGATGCTGCCGATTCTACACCCCAATTTGGCGATCGCCGCACGTATCAAATGGACCCAGGAAACGCCCGCGAAGCAATTAAAGAAGTCGAACTCGATATTGCTGAAGGGGCAGACATGCTGATGGTGAAGCCTGCTTTGGCATATATGGATATTATCTGGCGGGTGAAGGAAGCAACCAATTTACCTGTAGCTGCCTACAACGTCTCTGGCGAGTATGCGATGGTGAAAGCCGCCGCCCTCAATGGCTGGATTGACGAACAGCGGGTCGTCATGGAGACTCTGACGAGTTTTAAACGGGCGGGGTCAGATATGATTTTGACATATCACGCGAAAGATGCTGCGCGTTGGATAGACTAAAAATGTAGAGACGTGACATATCACGTCTCTACATGATGTTTAGAAACTAAATGTCGTCCTCAGCGCGCCGATAATTGCGTCATCGTTGTCGTCGTTGAACCCAGGTGAGGTGATCCAAATTACGCCTGGAGTGACGGCAATGTTATCGGTAAGTTGATATTGGTAGAACCCTTCAATATGGAAGGAATCATTCTCATCCTCGGCGATTTGGTCGATAGTAGACTCGGTGACCTTTGGTTCCATGCCAAAGACAAAACCGAGTAAACTGCCTTCTTTGCCCAAATCTGGAAAACCAAGGGTGACGGCATAGTTCCAAATGTCTAAAGTGCCTCGATCTAATTGTCCCCCGACAGAAGAAAGCAGGCGAGTGTTGTTGTAGCCAGCCCAACCACCAATCACAATCCCATCGGTGACTTGCCAAGAAAGCTGTACGCCGTATGTGTCGGTAGAGGTTGGTGCATCAATACCGAGTTCGTCAGCGATGAAGCTGCTGGGATTAGCTGCAAGGCTGCCTGTGTCAGTATCCGAGGCGTTGTAGCCATGAACGTATGTTAAACCGAGCTTGAAGCGATCGCCTCCTTTAAACAACACTTGACCGATCGCCGCGTAAGGTCCATTGAATATACCACTGCCATCCGCCGGATCGCTTGCCTCTGCTCCCAAGTATCCCAAACTGACTTCAAAACTGTCGCCAAACTGGTGCTTGATTCCCAACCCAGCGCCATCGCCAAGATTGTAAAGCGGGTTGCGCGTACCGTATAGTGACAGCGCACCTGAATCGCCGTCACCGTCAAACAGCGTCACTGTATCAGTAAAGTCATAGAAAGCAGCGCCAGCAGCAGCTAGGGTAACTTCTGTACTCTCACCAAGGGGGAAAGTGTATTCTAGAGTTTCTAGACCAACATCGTTATCTGGTTCTTCTTCATCTTGGGCGCGTTCAAAAGATAGTTCGCCCTCATTTGTACCAGTAATGCCCGAGTACCCTCTAAAATTTCCCGCAGAGATCAGCGTATACAGTAGATCCTTGCCAGTGAAGCTGGTGTTGAATTCTAACCTTGCTCTGTTAGTAAAAATGGTATTGTCGTCAATCTCACCGCCGTCAGTAGTGTCACCGCTAAAAATATCCGATACTGCGGCAACAACAACTCCACTTAGTTTCGTGGTGGTAGAAAACTGATTTGCTTCTAATTCGGCGGTTGCTGCTTCCAAGCTATCGACTCGACCGCGCAAGGTAGCAAGTTCTGTGCCAAACTCTTCTTGTAACTTTTGTAAGGTAGCTAAGTCTTCTTTGGTCACTAAGTCGGTTGTTGCCGTAGCAATCAACTCGTTGACTCGATCCAAACAAGCATTTAATCCCGCCGCGAACTCATATCTCGTTAAGGCTCGATTCCCGCGATACGTGCCATCAGGATAACCCGCAATACAACCGTAACGCTCTACCAAAGATTGCAATGCCTGAAAAGCCCAGTCAGTCGGTTGCACGTCTGATAACTGGGAAACTGAAGTCACCTGCGCCATAGTATTGCTAGTCTTTGGATTTGCTGCGGCAGGGAACAACGGGCTACAAGCTAATATAGTTGCAAAAACTACCGGACTAGCCAAAAGCGATCGCCACAAGCTTTTATTCATCATTTACTTTCCTCACACCAAGATGTTGCTCTCTCGCTTCTATGAAGTCATAGCAACTATGAAGTCGTGACTACATCTGATAGCAAGAGCGTGCAACTTTTTGTCAATAGTTTGACAGAAAACAAGCGACTTTGGCTGTATTTTTTCAACAATTTTTTATTTAAATTTCCTATCTTAGGGGGGTTGCCATTACTACTCATAATTGATGAGTAGTCGCAACATATACCAAAGGTAGTGACTCACTCTTGCGATCGGAGAATAAGATGATATTGATTCTCATTGTAGTTGTAAAATAGACTTCTGGTTCAAACGCAACCCTTTAGCCAATGCCAGGAGAAAAATTGTGAGCCGCTGCTACTTGCGATATTGGACTAGATGGCAACTCAGCCTACCCTTGATGTCACTCCTACTGTCATCAATTGCTACGGGCTGCAATAACCAAGCTAGTTCGCCGCCACCTGCGCCTCAAGTGGAGACAGTTGCCTCGCCGTCGGATCGGTCAAAGGTAGTGACGACATTTTTACCGATGTACTGGTTTACCAAAGCAGTAGCGGGAGAGGAGGCGCAAGTAGAAATTTTAGTCCCGCCTGGTACGGAAGTCCACGAATATCAAGCAACACCAGCTAACGTGCAGGCGATCGCCACGGCTGATGTTTTAGTCAAAAACGGTTTGGGCTTGGAGGAATTTCTGGAAGATACGGTCAAAAATGCGGGTAACTCCAAGTTGAAACAAGTCGAAGCAAGTCAAGGCATAAAACCTGTAACAGAAATCTCCCCAGTGGAAGAAACCACTTCAGAAGAAGAACACGGACACGGACACGAACACGCTGAGGGTAATCCCCACGTTTGGCTCGATCCCGTCTTGGCGCAAAAACAAGTCAATAACATTCGAGATGGCTTAATTGCTGCCGATCCACAGAATAAAGCGACTTACACTACTAACGCTGCCAACTACATCCAACAGTTGCAGGCACTCGATCGCGAGTTTAGGCGAAGGTTACAAAAATATCCTAACTGCACGTTTGTCACCTTCCACGATGCCTATCCTTATTTGGCACAACGTTACAAACTCAAACAAGTAGCAGTAGTAGAAATTCCCGAAGACCAATTATCGCCCCAGGATATTCAAAGGGCGATCGCGGCGGTGAAAAAATATAACGTCAAAGCGGTGTTTGGCGAACCAGGGACAGATAACAGGTTGCTAAAAAATCTTTCGCAAGATTTAAACTTGACTTTCAGACCTCTAGATCCTCTGGAGACAGGAGAGACGAATCCCCAATATTATTTCACGGCAATGAAAGCCAACCTCAAATTATTAGAATCGGCTTGTCAGTAAATAATTGTGAATCATTCAGAAATAACTAGTAACAAATACCCGATTCTGAAGGTAGAAGACTTAACAGTTTACCAAGGAAACTATCTCGCCGTCCGCGATGTTTCCTTTGAACTGATTTCAGGGACGGATACAGCGATCGTCGGTCCCAACGGCGCGGGGAAAAGCACCCTCGTACAAGCATTGCTAGGGACAATTCCCCGCGCTGCGGGCAAAGTTGAAATTTTCGATCGCCCCTTAGAACGCTTGGGGAAATTGTGCCATCAGATCGGCTACATGCCGCAAAATTTTATCTTCGATCGCAGTTTTCCGATTTCTGCCAGCGAATTAGTTGGGTTGGGATACGTGGAGAGACAACAGGGTAGGGGCGCACAGATGTGCGTCCCTACGGTCGATTCAACGCATCTTCGACCGGAGGGAAAAAAGGAGGCGATTGACCGAGCATTGAAACGAGTTGATGGCTATCATCTGCGCCGACAGCCAATTGGTAGCCTCAGTGGGGGTGAATTAAAACGGGTGCTGTTAGCGTATTGTTTGGTAATACCACGGCAGCTATTAATCTTGGATGAGGCTTTTGCTGGTGTAGACGCACAAGGGGCAGCCGATTTCTACAACTTATTAAACGAACTCAAACAACAGGAAAATTGGACGGTATTGCAGATCTCCCACGATTTAGATATGGTCAACCGTCACTGCGATCGCGTTCTCTGTCTCAACCAAAGCCTAATTTGCACGGGTACGCCCGAAATTGCCCTATCTCCACAAAACTTACTAGCAACTTACGGTCCCAACTACAGCCGCTACCATCATCGGCATTAGAAAAGTCAAAAGTCAAAAGTCAGAAGTCAAAACGGAGGGAGCTACTCTTGAGCTGAGAGAGAAAACAACTACCAATTACCAATTACCAACTACCACTCTTCGCTGATAACTGATAACTGATTCAAAAAATGTCTCTACTACCACCGTTGTTGTAGAAATGTAACCGACCGAAACCCATGAATTGACTGCGGACTTTTTCCCCTGGCGGAAAAGCGGTGACACCAAATAGATAAACTCCAGAGGTTGTGGGATTCGCTCTCGGTCTGAGACCGATTGTAATTGCTCTACCAGGGGGAATTGGGGGATCGAAATTGACTGTCACCGTTCGCGTTTCTCGATCGTGGGTAACTTCGCCTAATTGAATTTTGTCACCGCGATCGCGGCGGGTTCCCACAAATGCCCGGGTATCATCGAGCTTGTAACGAATGTTGTCCGCGCCTTCCTTTTGATGAATCGTCACCCGTTGTAAGGGTTCGCTTGCTGCTTTGGGAATGGCGATCGTGAAGTAGTAAGTTGCGCCCCAAACGCTGACGCTATCAAAAGTGGTTGTTGCTTCCAGTAGATCTGGCGGTTGTACAAAAGCAACTGAACCGTCTCCTAGCTTCACGGCTTGTACGGTTGAGGGAATTACTCCACCTAAACCCAAACCTACCGCGATCGCGGTTCCCAACAATCTGATAATTTGTCTCACCATACTATCTATCTGTAAATCAGGGAGTCGTAGGGGCGGGTTTAGCAACAGATTTACGAGTTATGGCAATAAATCCACGTTCAAAACCCGCCCGTACAGAAGTCGCGAGAAGAGAGCTGAGTGTGAACAACCAATTACCCATTACCAACTACTAACTTTATTGTAATATTTCTTACTTTTAAAGCTGAAAAAAACTTTCTTCTTATTAATTCGCAACTTAGAGTTCAAACATAATTCACATTTAGTTGACTAACAATTAGCTAAGCTAAAGGTAATCGGCGATCGGTAATTGGCGGTCGGTAATAGGTAGCCAATCGCCAATTACCGATCGCTTTGTAGAGATGTTACATGTAACGTCTCTACAAAGCGATCGGTAACTAATTCAATTAGGGGATTTGATATGACTGTTGCATCAACCACTCAATTGAAGCAACCCATTTGGCAAACTGTTGTCATCTTGACTTTAGGGCTTTGGCTTGGTGGTAGCTTGCTTTTGGACTGGGTAATTATGCCTAGTTTGTATGTGTCTGGGATGATGACTCAACCTGGATTTACATCAGCAGGCTATTTCATGTTTTGGAATTTTAATCGGATTGAATTACTTTCTGCTGCCTTGGTATTGACAGGGGTTTTAGCACTCGGCAAATCGCAATCATATCATGCTAATTTGGCTTGGAAAGCCGCAATTTTATCTTCGCTGTTGCTAGCGATCGCCCTAATTAATACCTATTTTCTCACTCCCAGTATGTGTGCTGTGGGAATGCCGCTGAATGTATTTGAGTCCGTTCCAGAAATTCCTTCTGTGATGAATCAATTGCACGCTGGTTACTGGCTGCTAGAAGCTGTGAAACTCTCGGTTGGTGGTACATTATTAGTTTGGTGCTTTCGCCAAAAAGCTGAAGTTAACTAATTTGACTTAGCAGATTTTCCTAGTAGGGTGGGCATTGCCCATCCTACTTTTTATTTAAGATTTATTACTCTTAATTAATTAAAATTATGTTATTTGGCTTTTGATGGCAAAGAAATGAAGCGATCGCCTTCAATTGAACTTAGCGATCGCTGAGAGTAGGTCACTTTGCGCTCAAATTTAAAGAAATTGTATCGAGAAGAACAAACTTTCTTCGAGTTAGAATGGTAGATTTTTGTTTCTAGCTACTTAATTTTTTGCGTCACCTTGTTGTAAATTCTTCAACATAGCAAAGAAATTTTTTAGCTGCAAACCTGCGAGGAATAAACATGAAAGTTGTTGAAGAAGCGACGACTGCTGAAGACTTCATGAAGCAAGCAGCAGCTAGGGCTGATGGTGGGGATTACGTAGGAGCTATTCAAAGCTACGACGAAGCGGTAGTGATGAATCCTGAGAATGCCAGAGCTTTTGGCAATCGCGGCTTTATGAGGTTAAATTTAGGCGATCGCATGGGTGCGTTGTCAGATTTTCGTGCTGCCGCAGAACTCTTCCTCGCCCAAGGCAGAATGGCTAATTATGAGATGGTGTTGGATTATATCGAGAAGATGCAGTAAATGGGTAGTTGGTAGTTGGTAATGGGTAATTGGTTGTTCACCCCGACTCTCCGACTCTGGGTGACTCTGGGCGATTCTCTCTTCTTGCGACTCTTGTACGGGCGGGTTTTGAATGTGGATTTTTGTCATAACTCGTAAATCTGTTGCTCTAAACCCGCCCCTACGACTCCTGATTCAACAAATTCCAGCAAGATTGAGCGATCGCCCAATCTTCTTGGGTTTGGATCACTAAAACGCGGATATTTGAATCAGAGGTGGCGATGTCTGCATCCTTAGGGGAAGCTTGATTTTTACTGGGATCGAGTTTCAATCCCAGAAATTTAAAAGCTTCACAGGTGGCTGTACGAGTTAGAGGGTGATTTTCTCCCACCCCAGCAGTGAAGACAAGTACATCTAATCCTGATAGGGAGACTAGCATCGAACCGATGTGCGATCGCAAGCGATGGATATAAATCTCAAATGCTAATTTAGCGCGATCGTTTCCCTCGGCGATCGCTTGGCTGATTCGGCGCATATCCCCACTAATACCAGAAACGCCTTTCAGTCCCGATCGTTTATTGAGCATCTCGTCTAACTGCTCGGTATTGTAACCCTGTCCCAATAGATAGAGGAGAATGCTGGGATCGATAGAACCGGATCGCGTCCCCATCATTAGTCCTTCAAGGGGTGTAAATCCCATTGTTGTACTGATGCAGATCCCATCGCGGATTGCTGCTAAAGAACAACCGTTACCTAAATGACAGGTAATTAATCTGAGGGAATTAGGTTTACCCAACAAATAAGCAGCGCGGCGGGATACGTATTCATGACTGATTCCGTGAAAACCGTAACGGCGAATTCCTTGTTCGGACAACTCGTAAGGGATGGGGTAAACGGCTGCAACAAGGGGAATGGAACTGTGAAAAGCAGTGTCGAATACTGCTACTTGCGGTATTTGTGGTAAAGTTTGCTCGATCGCCTCAATTCCCTCTAAATTGACGGGATTGTGTGCGGGTGCAAGGTTTGCTAGTTCTTTTATCGCTGCTTTCACCTCGGGAGTGATGCGAGTCGGCTGAGAGTAATGCTGTCCGCCGTGAACGACACGGTGTCCGACGAGTTGGATTTCAGCTAAATCGGAAATCACCTGTGTCTCGCCTTGCATTAAAGTATCGAGCATTTGGGCGATCGCCTGCTGTCGTTCTTTGACAGGAATTTCTGTTTTTATCGATGCTCCATGAGAGGTTTTTACTTTTAGTAAGCCGACTTCCAATTTTCCCGTCCAGTCTATCGTGGCTTCCCACAATGGCTCAACTGGTTGCTCTAAAATTCCATCTCCCGTAATTTCGTAGAGACAACTTTTTTGGCTGCTCGATCCGGCGTTGAGTACGAGGATTTTCATAAGTCAGTTATCAGTTAACAGTTATCAGTTATCAGTTTTCCGACTTGAATTCCACTCGGATCCTAGATTTTCGGCAGCAATTTGTTGAGTGTCTAAAGATGTATATAGCTCTAAGATTCTGCTAGGACTAATAGCGAGTATCCTCCTAGTAGCCGTACTGTAACATCTGGGGCGATCGCATGTAAAATTTTTCGCGGTAGACTTAGCGATCGAGCTTTAAAGGATTTCGGGCGATCGACATGCTCGGCAGTGTAACAATAATCTAAAATTTTGTAGCCAGCATCTTTCAAAGTCAAAAGAGCTGTATCTTTCATAAAGTAATGTATATGACCGACGTTCTCTCGCATCCACAAAATCGGTTCAGCTCGCAAAACAAATTGAGCTGACATGTCTAGAGGAATATGAAAAATTTTATATTTAGATTTGGGTTTTAACTGTCTCAAAAAATTTAAATAGTCTTCTACATGCTCGAACACGTCGATACAGAGTAAAATATCGAAAGGATCGATCTCTATTTTAGTTATATCTTCACAGGCAAAAGATAAATTTTGATTTTGGCGCTGTCGAGAGAGTTGGATTGCTTGAGGTGAGATATCATATCCTTGAAATCTCACCTGCTCTGGTAAGGATAACTGTAGTTGTCTTAAAATCTCGCCAGCACCGCAGCCAATTTCACAAATAGAACGAGGATTTAACTGATTTTTCCGAATTATACTCAGAATTTGCTGGGCTTTCCAAGGTGAATCTTCAACACCATAAGATGGATTATTTTCGAGGTAAGTTCCATCGACATAAATAGTTTGCATAAGCTCTATTTGGATTTAATTGTGAGTGAATTTTGAACTCGGACTTACTCAAGCGCGCAAAATTGAAGAGAAAGAGCGATCGCGAATGTTTCAGATCTTAGTTTAGGTAAAATACTTAGAGCAAAAATGAGATATTTATAGATATATTTGTCGATTATTACGTTCCTGGTAAATTACGTAATTCTGCATCTAGATGATAGCGATCGCCCAACACTTCGAGTAAAGGACCGTGTACGTCAAATTTGACAATACTAACAGAAGCAGCTAAAGCAGTAATGCGATCGCGATAACGTCCGACATCGATTCCGAGTAAACTGCAAAGAATAATTCTAATCGTGGCTTTGTGAGAGACGACCAAAACATTGCCCGTAGGACATTTAGCTTCAATTTCAGAAATAACAGGCATGACGCGGCTGGCAATTTGAACACCAGTTTCACCTTCAGTCGGCGGATTCCAAGCTGGTTCCGTCAACCATCGGACGTAATCTTCTTCGTAATGTTGCTTGACAAATTCCAGCGTTTGTCCTTCCCATTTGCCGTAGCGAATCTCCTTCAATCCGTCGCGCAATTGCATATCCATCGCGATCGCATCGCATAATGGTTTTGCAGTTGCGATCGTGCGTTTCATCGGACTGACATAAACCGCCGTCCAAGGCAGAGAACGATAAGTTTCGCCAAACGCCTTTGCCATCAACATCCCTTCTGGGGTCAGTTCTGGGTCTAAATCGCCACAAAAACCTCCCGTCCGACTGTATTCTGTTTCTCCGTGCCGTAGCAAGTAGAGTTTGAGACTCATGTTTTGATTGGTAATGGGTAATTGGTAATGGGTAGTTGGTAATAACAACTACCAACTACCAACTACCGTTAAGAAGCAGCGACCAAGGGGCGATCGCCTGTTAATATGCCTTCTTTCTGTGCCATGTAGAGCATCAGATCGAGAACGCGACAGGAGTAACCCCACTCGTTGTCATACCAAGAAACGACTTTGAAAAAGTTGGAATTCAACTCGATACCTGCACCAGCATCAAAGATACTAGAACGAGCATCGGTGCGAAAATCCATCGATACGACTTCATCTTCGGTGTAGCCGAGAATGCCTGCTAAGCCATTTTGGGAGGCTTCCTTCATTGCCGCACAGATCTCTTTGTAGCTGGTAGCTTTCTCTGTCTTGAAGGTCAAATCGACGACAGAAACATCGGGGGTAGGTACGCGAAATGCCATTCCGGTAAGCTTACCCTTGAGTTGAGGCAAAACCAATGCTACAGCTTTCGCCGCCCCAGTTGAGGAAGGAATGATATTTTGAGCTGCCCCACGTCCGCCGCGCCAATCTTTCTTACTAGGACCATCTACAGTAGGTTGGGTAGCGGTCATAGCGTGTACGGTGGTCATTAAGCCTTCTGTCAAGCCGAATTTATCGTCGATGACTTTGGCAATGGGAGCCAGACAGTTAGTGGTACAGCTAGCGTTAGAGACGATCGCATCTTTTTGCGGATCGAATTTGTCGTGATTCACACCCATCAACAGCGTTGGAACCCGTTCGGGGTCTTTGGTAGGAGCAGAAATGACTACTCGTTTCGCCCCTGCTTTAAGGTGATTGGATGCCCCATCGTAGGTGGTAAACAAACCTGTAGATTCCACGACATAATCTGCACCCAAACTGCCCCAAGGCAACTCAGCCGGGTTTTTGATCGCCGTACAAGGGACGAACTTACCGTCGATGACGAGTCCATCTTCTTTTGTATCGACCCGACCGCTATAAGTACCGTGGGTGGAGTCGTATTTGAACAAATAAGCAAGATTATCGGGGGGAACGAGGTCATTGATCCCGACAATCTCCACTTGCGGGTTTTGTGCTGCTACCCGCGCTACTAAACGTCCAATTCGACCAAAACCATTAATGCCGATTTTTAACATAATTCGTCATTTGTCATTTGTCATTTGTAGTGAGTCGTAGGGGCGGGTTTTGACCAAAAATTTTGCGCCGAAGCCATCAATCTCTTTGCTAAACCCGCCCGTACAGGAGCCAGGAGTCAGAAGAATTTACGAGATTCAATCTAAAATCCCAAATCTAAAATCTAAAATTTCCTAGCCACTAGCCACTGTCCCAAACCAACCATCGCCAGTTTTTTCTGCTGCCAATTGTACCGGAACGGGTTGCACTTTCCAGATCTGCTGGCAGTACTCGTGGATGGAACGGTCTGAGGAAAATTTACCCATGCGGGCTGTATTTAGAATTGACATTTGCAACCACCGATCGCGATCGCGGTATGTCTGAGATACTTGCTGTTGGCAATCGATGTACGGTTGGTAATCTGCCATTAACATGAAGGGGTCTTTGTCAAGTAACAAGTCTACTAGCGGTTTGAATAAGCGGCGATCGCCATGAGAAAAGTATCCAGAGGCGATTTGGTCGATTGCTTGTTTCAATTGCGGGTTTTCTTCGTAATATTCCCAAGGACGATATCCGGTTAATCTTAAAGCACCAACGTCCTCTGTTGTCAAGCCAAATAGAAAGAAATTTTCTGCCCCCACAGCATTGCGGATCTCGATGTTCGCGCCGTCGAGAGTGCCAATGGTTAATGCCCCATTCATGGCAAACTTCATGTTACCAGTGCCGGATGCTTCTTTACCTGCGGTGGAAATTTGTTCGGAAAGGTCGGCGGCGGGATAGATCGGTTGGCTATTTTTGACGTTGTAATCTGGTAAAAAGACAACTTTCAGGCGATCGCCAATATCTGGATCTTTGTTGACCACTTCAGCTACGGAGTTGATCAGTTTAATTATCAACTTGGCGATGTAATAACCAGGGGCGGCTTTGCCAGCAAAGATTAAGGTACGGGGGGTAATATCTAGATTGGGATTTTGCTTGATTTGGTTGTAAAGCGTAATTGCGTGCAATATATTCAGGTGTTGGCGCTTGTATTGGTGAATGCGCTTGACTTGAATGTCAAATAGGGAGTCGGGATCGACTTTAACACCCGTGCGATCGAGTAAAATTTCAGCGACGTTAACTTTATTTTCCCGCTTGATCTGCTGCCATTCTTGTTGAAACCCAGGATCTTCAGCGTAGGTTTCTATTCGTTGTACGTCTTCTAAATGTTTGATCCAATTATCTCCGATACAACTGGTTATCAGATTTGTTAGTTTGGGGTTACTCAAGACAATCCAACGACGGGGAGTTACGCCATTTGTGACGTTGGTGAATTTTTCAGGGAAAAACTCGTAAAAGTCTAACAGCGTGGTTTTTTGTAGCAATTCGCTGTGGAGTTCTGCGACTCCGTTAATTTTGTGGCTACCAACGCAGGCGAGGTGTGCCATCCGCACGAATTTACCATCGTTTTCATCAATCAGCGATAACCGTCCGATCCGTCCTTCATCCGTACCAAATTTATGCCGTACCTGTTCTAAAAAGCGCCAATTAATTTCGTAAATGATTTCTAAATGACGGGGAAGAAGGCTGCTAAATAACTTCAGCGACCACTTTTCTAAAGCTTCTGGCAGTAAAGTATGGTTGGTGTAACCAAAAGTTTTCTGGGTAATGTCCCAAGCGGGTTCCCAGTCCATTTCGTGTTCGTCCAACAACAATCGCATCAATTCGGCAACTGCGATCGCGGGATGAGTATCGTTGAGTTGAACGGCGAATTTTTCGTGGAACTGTTCTAAGGGCAATTTCTGCCGCAACATGATCCGCAGCATATCTTGCAAGGCGCAGGAAACAAAGAAATACTGCTGTTCTAACCGTAATTGCTTACCTTCGTAAGTTTCGTCATTGGGATAAAGTACCTTGGTTAAGTTTTCCGAGGTAACTTTTTGATCCACCGCACCGTAGTAGTTACCGCGATTGAAAGCTTCAAAATCAAAAGATTCTGGTGCTTCGGCTTTCCACAATCGCAAGGTATTAGCTGTGTTGACCTTGTAACCCAAAATCGGCGTATCGTAGGGAATACCCAGGACAACTTTGTGAGGAATCCAGCGTACCTGATAGCGTCCTTGAGCATTTTTATGTGCTTCGGTACGACCGCCAAATTTCACTGAAACCGCCCATTCTGGACGAGCAATTTCCCAGGGGTTGCCATAGCGCAGCCATTTATCAGTTTTCTCAACCTGCCAGCCGTTACGAATCAGTTGATCGAAAATGCCAAATTCGTAGCGGATACCATAGCCAAGGGTAGGAATTTCCAAGCTTGCCAAGGAATCGAGGTAACAAGCAGCTAACCGACCCAAACCCCCATTACCTAAACCTGGTTCCTCTTCTTTAGCGAGTAATTCTTTCAGATCGAGTTTTAACTCGGTCATGGCTTGCTGCACTTGGTTGTAAATGCCCAAATTGATTAGGTTATTACCCAAATGCGGACCCATCAGAAACTCAGCTGAGAGATAGGCAACAGTACGGGATCCCTGCTGGGTGTAGATTGCGGCTGTATTTACCCAACGTTGCAGGAGGCGATCGCGTACTGTATAGGCAAGTGCCATGTAGTAATCGTGTTTGGTGGCAAGGGCAGGAAACTTGCCTTGGACGTAGAATAAGTTATCTAAAAACGCTCGCTTCAGTGTCTCCACGCCGATCCCCGTGCGATCGTCTTCCATCAGCATCCCCGTATCTTGACCTTGCACCTGGGATTCTTGTATTTGCATATTCAATTCCTATTAACTGTCTCCTGCTATTAACCTTGCCCGATTTTTACTACTACAAAAGTCACAATGATTACAAGGGAAGTCAAAAGTTAAAAGTTAAAAGTCAACATTCAAAATTTCCTGATCTTGGTACGGGCGGGTTTTGAACGAAGATGTCTTGTCTTGGCTGTGATTCCTTCGCTAAACCCACATCTATCCCCAAACCTGGTACGGGCGGGTTTTGAACGAAGATGTTTTGTCTTGGCTGTGATTCCTTCGCTAAACCCGCCCCTACGAATTGCGAATTGCGAATTGCGAATTGCGAATTATTTCCTCGCTGCGCCTTCTTCTCCTTCTAAAGACGGAGTAACGCTAGCATTATCGCGTTGGGTATCGATCGCCCCTTTCTCAGCAGGAGAACCGCTGTAATACTGCCATTTCCAATTACGGATTTCTGCCATGTCTTCGCCATATGTGGAGACAAAATGTCTGTGTTCGATCAGTTTGTCTTTGAGCATTTGCTTGACATATGCTGCTTTAGATCCCAATTTAGGCACGCGATCGATCGCATCCATTACTAAATGGAAACGGTCTAAGTCATTAAGGACGACCATATCAAATGGCGTGGTTGTCGTTCCCTCTTCCTTGTAGCCGCGAACGTGTAGATTGCGGTGGTTGGTGCGGCGATAGGTGAGGCGGTGGATCAGCCAAGGATAGCCGTGGAAAGCAAAAATAATCGGCTTATCGGTGGTAAAGATGCTGTCAAAGTCTTTATCTGTCAAACCGTGGGGGTGTTCGGTGTTAGTTTGCATTGTCATCAAATCCACCACATTCACCACCCTGACTTTCAAATCGGGAAAGTGCAGCCGCATCATGTCTACTGCTGCTAAAGTTTCTAAGGTGGGAATATCCCCCGCACACGCCATGACAACATCGGGTTCGCTATCTTTGTCGTTACTTGCCCATTCCCAAATTCCGATTCCTTTGGTACAGTGCTTGACTGCTGCATCCATGTCGAGATATTGCAAGGCTGGCTGTTTTCCAGCGACGATGACGTTGACGTAATGACGCGATCGCAGGCAGTGATCGCCAACTGAGAGTAAAGTATTAGCATCGGGGGGTAAATACACCCGAATCACCTCAGCCTTTTTATTCATTACGTGATCGATAAAACCTGGGTCTTGGTGTGAAAAGCCGTTGTGGTCTTGTCGCCAGACGTGGGAAGTCAAGAGGTAATTGAGGGAGGCTACAGGTCTGCGCCAGGTAATGTGACGAGTTGTTTTCAACCACTTGGCATGTTGGTTAAACATCGAATCGATGATGTGGATAAATGCTTCGTAACAGGAAAATATTCCATGCCGTCCGGTCAGCAAGTATCCTTCTAACCATCCCTGACAGGTATGTTCGCTCAAAATTTCCATTACCCTACCGTCAGGCGATAGTTGTTCGTCTTCTGGTAAAATGTCTGCCGTCCAAGTTCTGTCTGTGACTTTAAAAACTTCACCCAAGCGGTTAGATGCGGTTTCGTCGGGACCGAAAATTCGGAAATTTTGGGTTTTTTCGTTAAATCTCAGAATATCTGCCAGAAACTTACCCAAAACGCGGGTAGCTTCAGATGTTGTTGTCCCTGGATTTTTTACCTCTACTGCATAGTGGCGGAAATCTGGCATTTTCAGATCTCGCAACAAAACTCCGCCGTTAGCGTGGGGGTTGTCACCCATACGCTGTTGTCCGGTGGGTGCGAGTGCGGCTAATTCTGGGAATAACTTACCTTCAGCATCGAAGAGTTCTTCGGGTTTGTAACTCTTCATCCACTGTTCTAGCAATTGTACGTGTTCTGGCTTGCTAGACATTTCGGAAAATGGGACTTGGTGCGATCGCCATGAACCTTCTGTTTTCTTGCCGTCTACTTCTTTCGGACCCGTCCATCCTTTAGGCGATCGCAGTATAATCATCGGATATGGGGGGCGAATGGCATTGCCTTTCGTCCGTGCTTCGTGCTGAATCGCCTTAATTTCCTCTACCACCCGATTCATCGTCGCCGCCATCAGTTGGTGCATGGTATCGGGATCGTCACCCTCGACGAAATAGGGTTTGTAACCGTAGCCGACGAACAAGCTTTCCAACTCTTGATGACTCATCCGCGCCAACACCGTAGGATTGGCGATTTTGTATCCATTTAGGTGCAGAATTGGTAACACTGCACCATCTCGGACGGGATTGAGGAATTTATTGCTATGCCAACTCGTAGCTAAAGCACCCGTTTCCGCTTCACCATCACCCACGACACACGCCACAATTAAATCGGGGTTGTCAAATGCAGCACCATATGCGTGGGAAACAGCGTAACCTAATTCACCCCCTTCATGGATCGAACCAGGGGTTTCAGGTGCAACGTGGCTGGGAATACCGTAAGGGAAGGAAAATTGTTTGAAGAGTTGCTTCATTCCCTCAGTATCTTGAGAGACATTAGGATAATATTCGCTATACGTCCCTTCTAAATAAGTGTTGGCAACCAAACCAGGTCCACCATGACCGGGACCAGCAATATAAATCGTGCTGAGGTCATATTTTTTGATAACGCGATTGAGGTGAACGTAGATGAAGTTTAAGCCTGGTGTCGTTCCCCAATGTCCCAACAATCGTGGTTTAATATGTTCTAGCTTCAGCGGTTCTTTCAGGAGTGGATTGTCTAGAAGATAGATTTGTCCAACTGAAAGATAGTTAGCTGCACGCCAGTAAGCATTCATCTTTTGCAGCTCGTCAGCAGTCAATGAACCTTTTTGTGCTGTGGGAGCGGGTGCTTGAACCATGATGAATTGTTACCCTATTATTTCAAGTTCTACTAAATTCTTTCAATTTCAGAATGGTTTGTTTTCTCTCTAAAGTACGATCGCGATCGCTCTAACTTTCAAAATAGTGAATCGCTCTGACTTTTTTCAGTATAGAGCCAAACAAAAAGATGTCACCCTTCTTAAGCTTTTATTAATTCAGTTATCAGTCATTCAAAGGATTGCAATGGCTTTGATGAAATTAAGTTTAATTGATTGTAAAGTGTTAAAATTTACCCAATCATCAAGAAAAGAATCAAAACATGTTGTATTTGCGATCGCTGCCTTCGAGAATTGGAAATAGTATTTAAGTGACATGTAAAATCTGTACGCTGAATCACTGTTAGCTGTTAACTGATAACTGATGTGGATATTTCTGTATTTATTAAAACTTTTGTAGCTGTATTCGTGCTGGCGGATGCTTTGGGCAATGCACCTGTGTTTCTAATCTTAACTAAAGGGATGGAACCAGAACAAAGAAATAGCACGATCGATCGGGCAAGTCTGGTTGCAACCGGGGTGTTGCTGGCATTTGCCTTTGGTGGTCAATGGATTTTAAGATACTTGGAGATTAGTCTGGGTTCTTTGCGCGTAGCTGGCGGATTGTTGCTACTGTTGATTGCGCTGAAAATGCTTGAGGGAGACATAGATACGCCAACGGCAGACCAGCAGAGAGATGTAGCGATTACCCCCCTCGCCTTACCACTTTTAGCGGGACCGGGAACCATTACAACGGTGATGTTATTAATGTCTGATTCTCCCGACGCTCATATTAGCGTGGTAATCGGAGTTGTGGCGGCGATGTTTGTAACATGGCTAATCGTGCGTCAGTCAGCATTCGTAGATAAATGGATTGGTGCAGAAGGTGAGGTAATTATTACTCAGCTTCTAGGATTTTTATTAGCAGCTTTGGCAATTGAGATTGGTAGTACGGGGATTAAGGAGTTGTTTTTGAGTTGACAGCGTTTAAAACTCAACTTTTTTTGCTAAGAATAGCCTAGAGACAAAATATGGGAAATTCCGCAAGCATCTAGCTAGAGATTTCAATCAGTCTTGGCGCAATTTAGAATAGTCTGCATTCACTTTTTGCCGTAATCTTGCACGTACAATATACAGATGAGATTAGCTATCTTTGATTTGTGAGGACAGAGCAATATGCTATTGCAAGCTCTTTTCAAAGTAAAAGAACTGGCGCAATGCTCGTTATTTAAGTTGATTTGTACTCTCCTATTATTGACTGCTTGTACGAGTAATCAATCGACACAGAATGCTACAAATTTAGATTCAAACACTGCGACTCCAGTAGCTAAAACAGGAGGAACTCTAATTTGGGCGCGGTATGGTGATGCTGATTCCCTCGACCCTCATCGCACTACGACAACATTGTCCTGGCAAATCTTCGACCAGCTTTATGATACGTTATTGGCTTTCAATGACAAGGGTGAAATTGTTCCTAACTTGGCAAAGTCATGGAAAATTAGCCCAGATGGTAAAGAAGCCACTTTTGTATTAAATCAAGGAATATCCTGTCACGATGGTACGCCCTTCGATGCCAATGACGTGAAATATACAGCACAACGGGCATTGGATGATAAAAACCCTAGCGTCACTAAAGGTGCTTGGGGATCAATTGCGGCTGTAGATGTAGTCAATCCTCAAACAGTCAGATTTCGATTTAAATCTCCATTTGGGGCATTTGTATCTTTTATGGCAGATCCCTTTGCGAGTATGGTCTGCGATAGTAATAAAGTACTGGGTAAACAGTTTGGTGTGAGTAAGGCGATCGGTACAGGTCCCTGGAAGCTGCTAAGTTGGACGAAGGGCAATGAAATTGTATTAGCAAAGCATGACAAATATAAAAAGTTTGGTCGTCCGGTACAAAATCAGGGTGCGCCCTATTTAGACCGATTAATTGTACGGCAAATTCCAGAAGCGCAGGCTCGTTTGGCAGGTTTACAAACCGGAGAAGTACAACTCGTTGTTAACCCACCATTGGATGACTTAGATTCAGTCCGCAACGATGATAATTTGCAAATGCACGTTGCTCAAAATACGGGACAGAATTTCTTCTTTGAATTTACAATTTCCCGTCCTCCATTCAACGACATTCGGGCGCGTCAAGCGGTAGCTTATGCAGTGGATGTAGATTCGGCGCTGCAAACTGCCTTTGGGGAAGGTTTAGTGCAACGAGAGAAATGTCCTATTAGTCGCGGTGTAGCTGGTAACGACCAAGAATTTTGTAGCAAGTACGGTTACGAACATAATCCAGAAAAAGCGAAACAGTTACTTGCAGAAATGGGCTATGGTGCGAATAAGCCACTGGAGGTAATTTTGATGACCTCTACTGGCGACAATCGGGAAAAAATGGTGCAAATCTTTCAAAGTCAGTTAGCTCAAGTCGGGATTAATGCCAAGATTGAAACAATGGATATTGGTACGCTTAACGCCCGTGTCAAACAAGAAAATCAGAAAAAATCTGGAATTAGCACATTTGACATGATGGATTGGGCGTGGTTCGATCCCGATATTTTATATCAACTTTGGCATTCTCCTGGGGCTTATAGCGGCTACCAAAGTAAAGAATTGGATGCATTGTTAGAGAAAACTCGCACGACTGTAGACCAAGGACAACGCAAGCAAGCTGTAAACGATGTCATGGAATACTTACTTAAAAATGCTGTCCACATTCCCTTATATACACCTGGTTCGCTTTGGGTTTATGCCACTCGTAGGGAAGTTCAAGGCTTTAAGATTGGTCCCTTCAATCGTCCCGTGTTTAATGATGTCAAACTCAATTAACTTCAATTAACTCAGGCATTAGTACATCATGACCGATAGTAATCACCGCTTCAACGAAGTAGTAGCAGAAGAAATTACTAATCTCCTCTCATCTTTGGATGAGGATAGAGCAACCATATTAGGAAAACTCACTAATATAGAGAATAAAGTCGATCGCTTATAGATTAAGCAATTCATCTTAATTTTTAAATATTTGCTCGTACTCCTACAAAAATCAATAGTTTGTATTACAAAAAAATCGGTAGTAAAAAAAGAACTGAAGCAAATGAACGAATCATTTCATACTGAATTTGAAGTTGTAAGACTTAAAGATTTACCAGCGGAAGATGGCGATCTCACTTTTGAGAGCGAACACGAAAATAACTTGGGATTAGGAATGTATATACTTATCAAGAAAGAGTTTAAGCAACAGGCTCTTATTGATAACTTGCAGGAAGTACTGAAAAAGGATGAAGTAAAGCTTCAATACAGAAAATTATCTATTGTAGAAAAAATATTCAAGATAAGTATAACATGAAGTGGCTGACAAACTCTGAATATTATCATTCAGTTTGGTCAGCAGAATATAAATACGACGGTTTAGGATTGGGAGAAAATCGCCACAGCAATATAGTGACTTTTGGAAATAGTGGCACATTTGAAATTGAAGATGAACTAAGGAACAAAGGACTTGGCTCATATATGCTTGATTCAATCATTGTATGGGCTAAAAAAAACTATCCTAATGCTATTGCTGAAATTTCTATCGGTTCTCCTTATGATTCTCAGCAAGATAAGAAAAAACTCGCTCGTTTCTATGGTATTAGAAAACTTAAAAATGGTGTAAAAGTAGAAAAACTCGTAAGTAGATTAGAAGAAAATAATAAAATAGAACGAATTATTTATAATGACTTTATGAAAAAAATCTCAAAAAAGACAAATGACGATGCAGATGAGATTTCTAAGTACAAGCGTGAAAATTTAACTTTATATAGCTCGAATGAAAAAAAAGAAAAGTGCTATCGGATAGTAATTGGAATTTTGTCGAGCGCAGTATTAATACTTGGAGTTTTACTCAAAACTAAATTCAGCTGAATCATTAGCGTGTCTTAACAAATGGGATTGAGAAAACGGCGATCGCCACAGACTGATTTCTTGTCAAGCCACACCAGATACATTTATTGGAAGCCGGATAAGTAGTAAAATCCCCTCAATTCAGTATTTCAAGGTTTTCATAATAGTTCAAACGTTCCAAATTTAATTTTGACTTTTGACTTTTAACTTTTGACTTGCTCAGATGACTCGCTACCTACTCAAGCGTATCCTCAGCGCCCTATTTACGATTTGGATTGCCACGATCGCAGTCACATTATTACTCCATATTGTCCCTGGCGATCCGGTACAGATTATGTACGCTCAATCTCAATCCACCACGCCGGAACAGTTAGAGCAAATTCGTCACAACTTAGGACTCGATCGCCCGATTTACGAGCAGTACATTATGTATATGAGTCGCGTGTTACGGGGTGACTTTGGCACGACAATTCGCGGGACTCAACCCGTATTCGATTTACTCATCGGTCGTTTGCCAAATACGCTTTTATTAGCAATCAGTAGTTTAATCGTAGCTACGATTGTGGGAGTGGCGACGGGATTTTTTGCCGCATACAAGCGAGGAACGTGGATCGATACCGCATTGATGACTGGGGCAATTGTGGGAATTTCAATTCCTAACTTTTGGTTAGGATTAATGCTAATTTACATATTTTCCGTCAAATTGGGCTGGTTGCCCGTAACTGGTACAGACTTAAAAAATTTGATTTTACCCGCACTGACGCTAGGTTTAGCAAACGCCGCTTCGGTATCTCGGCTTACTCGTTCCTCCATGCTGGACGTACTAGCTCAAGATTATATGCGGACGGCACGCGCCAAAGGTTTAGCCGAGACAGTCGTACTTTCACGCCATGCTTTACGCAACGGTTTAATTAATGTAGTAAATCTACTAGGATTGCAATTTACCTACATGATGGGTGGTGCGATCGTCGTAGAAAATGTTTTTGCATGGAACGGTATCGGACGATTGGCAATTCAATCAATCTTTCAGCGAGATTATCCAACAATTCAAGGCTTTATTCTGATTTTTGCAACGGTAGTGGCGATCGTTTCAATCTTCTTAGATGTCATTTACGCATTACTCGATCCACGTATTGCGTATAAGTAGGAAGTTGTAGGGGCGGGTTTAGCGAAGGATTCACAGCCAAGACAAAACATCCTTGTTCAAAACCCGCCCGTACCGGAGCCGAGAGTTGGAAGTCGGAATTAACTGTCAACCATCAACCATCAACCAATAACCAATAACCAATAACCAATAACAAATGACAAATGACACTTCAGTTGCACCTTTGCCGTTAAAAGCAAAACAGTTGAGTCAGTTTTTGCGAGTACTGTTGCGAAATCCTGGTTCGCTGGTTGGCGCAGCTATACTTTTGGTTTTGGTTTTGGTAGCGATTTTTGCGCCGATTATTGCACCATTTGACCCCTTGCAAATGGGTGTAGGGAAGAATCTTCAACCACCCAGCTTAGAACATTTATTTGGTACAGATGATTTCGGACGCGATTTATTCAGTCGAATTGTCTACGGTAGTCGGTTGACACTAATGATTGGACTAATTGCTGTAGGAATTTCCATGACTGCGGGTGTAGCAATTGGCGCGATCGCAGGTTATATGGGAGGCTGGGTAGAAGCTATACTAATGCGGGCAATGGATGTGTTGTTTTCGTGTACTGAAACGTTAATTGCACTAGCGGCGGTGGCGGTTTTGGGTCCCAGTTTAATTAATGCCACGATCGCAGTAGGTATCAGTTCGATTCCTTTTTATGCTCGTATTGCTTACGGTGCGGTATTGGTAGAAAAGAATAAAGAATATTTCAAAGCCGCGCAAGCTTTGGGCGCACAACATGGGCGGTTAATTTTACGTCACTTGTTACCGAATATTCTCTCTCCTATTATTGTCGTGGCAACTGTCGGGGTTTCTATTGCCGTACTGTCGGCTTCGGCGCTGTCTTTTTTGGGATTGGGCGCTCAACCTCCTTCGCCAGAGTGGGGCACAATTTTAGCTGCTGGGCGAGACTATTTTAAACGCGCCCCTTGGATTACTGCTTTTCCTGGTTTGGCGATCGCTTTTACTGTCCTGGGATTTAATTTACTGGGAGATGGTTTGCGCGAGGCTTTAGATCCGCAGCAAAGACAGGGAAATTTGTAATTACGTGTTCTGAGTTAAATATTTTTTTGGTTCGCGCAAAGACAAGGACACTTCCGTGCGGGGGTTCCCCCCGTTGAGGAGCGACTGCGTTGTGGGGGTTCCCCCCATTTCCGCGCAAAGACGCGAAGAAGATCGCTAAAGAAGATTGCTGGTGTTGAAGTTTTATGAATCGAAAGCTACTTGAGGATTTATGCTGGGAGATTAGAGCTTTTTTAGAGCCTAAATGGATGATGTTGCACGAATTTTGGGGAGAAGATAAGCCTAAAATAGCATCACAATATATGTGCCGCTACACTTCGATTTTTTTGAAAGCAGTGTTGGAGGATTGTACTCGTAAAACATGGTACTTAGCAGCGGGACGACCAGTAAGTAGAGAGCGTGAAGGAACAAGTCAAGGATACTTTGGGTTCTGCACTTTTGATGGTTTGTTTTTTGACCATTGTTGGGTGCAGTCAGGAAACTGGATTATCGATCTTACTGCCGATCAATTTGGTGCTGAGAAGGTAATAGTTACTTCCATGAATGACTCTAGATATCACCAGAATTTGGATGAAGCTAGTTTACGTAAAGACATTACAAAACTCTCTCCTAGATGGGAAAGGTGGTTATTAGAGTGGCGTAACTTTCACTGATACTTGTCAAGATTCAATTTGCTCTAAAATTGCCTATGTCTCCATTACTTGATGTTCGTCATTTAGATACTCGGTTTTATCAACGTCGTAGTGTGGTTCGCGCTGTAAATGATGTTTCGTTTCACGTTGATGAGGGTGAGACTGTAGGGGTTGTGGGCGAATCTGGTTCGGGTAAAAGTATCACGATGCTATCGGTGCTGCGGTTGATTCCATCGTCTGGAAAGATTGTGGGTGGTGAGGTTTGGTTTGAAGGGCGGGATTTGCTGAAATTGAGCGATCGCGAAATTCGGAAAATTAGAGGCGATCGCATTGCTACAGTATTTCAAGACCCGATGACTTCTCTAAATCCTGTATTGCGAATTGAACGCCAAATGACAGAATCAATTCAACTGCATTTGGGAATGGATCGGACGCAGGCAAAAGATAGAGCGATTGAATTAATGCAAAAGGTGGGAATTCCAGGTGCAGCCGAACGGATTCGTAACTATCCGCATCAATTTTCGGGGGGAATGCGCCAACGGGTAACGATCGCAATGGGGTTGGCGTGCAATCCTAAGTTATTGATTGCTGATGAGCCAACAACTGCTCTTGACGTAACAATTCAGGCACAAATTGTCGATCTTGTCAAACAATTGCAAGCCGAGTTAAACATGGCAACGATCTGGATTACTCACGATTTATCGCTACTTGCCAGCTTAGCCGATCGCATTTTGGTGATGTATGCGGGACAAATTGTCGAGTCAGCGCCATTATACGCACTTTATCAAAATCCCCGCCATCCTTACACGATTGGGTTACTAGAAAGTATTCCCCGACTGGACGCACAACGTCAGACGCGCCTGAAAGCAATTGAAGGATTACCACCAAATTTGACAAATTATCCTAAAGGTTGTCCGTTTGCACCTCGCTGTCAATTTGCGATCGCCCAATGTCACAATGAAGATCCAGCATTGGAAACTGTGGGTGACGGGCATCAAGTTGCTTGTTGGGTAAAACCAGTGACCAGTAACCAGTGACCAGTAACCAGTTATCAACCGTCAACCAATGACCAATGACCAATGACCAATGACCAATGACACTCAAGTGATAATTGTCGGGGCAGGTCCCACTGGTGCAACGCTAGCTCTACTACTAGTGAAACGCGGCATTACCGTCAAGCTAGTTGAAGCATCTCGTAACTTCCGCCGAGCTTTTCGTGGTGAGGGGTTAATGCCTAGCGGATTAGATGCTTTAGAGCAGATGGGCTTGTCCTCTATGCTAGAACGCATTCCGCATCAAACATTAGATGCATGGGAATTTATAATTGAGGGGCGATCGCTGTTTCGAGTTGACGAACCGATTGAATCTGGCGGACAATCTTGTACTCTTGTTTCACAGCCAGCTCTACTTAAAGCCCTCATTGATGAGGCAAGCACTTATGCTAATTTTGAGTTCGTGCAAAATGCTCCCGTGCAAGATTTATTGTGGAGAGATGGACGGGTTTCTGGCGTGAAACTAGGAAGCAGCGAAATTTATGCCGATTTAGTTGTTGCTGCTGATGGTCGAAATTCTATTGTGCGGCAACGAGCCAATTTGTCTTTAGAGCAAAAGTCTCAAAGTTTCGATATTCTTTGGTTTAAATTAGCAGATAGTCCGCATTTTGAGTCGGAAAATATCTTTTATTCGATCCTTCAAAGTCATCATGCATTTGGTTTGTTTCGTTCTTCAGAAGGAAATTTACAGTTGGGCTGGGCGCTGCGCGATCGCGATTCTGTAAACTGGAAGCAAGTTGATGATTGGTCTGAAATACTTGCATCTGCTTCACCGCCTTGGTTGGCAGAGCATTTTCGCCAAAACGCCAAAACTATCGATCGCCCTGTTCTATTATCTGTTGTCGTTGGGCGCTGTTTGCGCTGGTATGCGCCAGGTTTGCTGTTGTTAGGCGATGCCGCTCATCCCATGTCACCAATCCGCGCTCAAGGTATTAATATGGCTTTGCGAGATGTCATTGTGACGGCAAATCATTTAGTTCCCTTGTTAGGTGCAAATGCGGAAACTACAGCAATTGATGCAGCATTGCCAAAAATTCAAGCCGAGCGGGAGCCGGAAATTATTCGCGTGCAGCAACTTCAAGCTCAAGAAGCGGCTCAGGCTGATTTACTAGAGAAAAGCGCATTCATACGATGGGGCGCTAGCTCGCTAGCTCCATTGCTGCGCTACCCCGTGCGTCAGTCTTGGATTGCTCGACAGCGCCAGTTGCGCCAAGGGGTAACGCCAGTAAAGTTAACTGTTTAAGGTGGTGCAATCATGAGTCACGCACAGCAGCCACACGCAGTCATTCCCATGAAAACGATTGGTATCTTGGGTGGAATGAGCAGTCAGGCAACAGCTGAATATTATCGCCTAATCAATGCTGGAATTAATCAAGTGCGTGGCGGTTGGAATGCAGCTGAATTGCTCATATGCAGCGTAAATTTTGCTAACATCGAAGCTTTCGTGCGACGCGAACAATGGGACGATGCAGCAAATTATCTTGTTGGTAAAGCACTTAAGCTAGAACGAGGAGGCGCTGATTTTATCGTCATGGCTACGAACACTCTACATCGAGTTGCGCCACAAATTGAAGCAGCCATTGAGATCCTCTTAATTCATATTGTTGATGTTACTGCTGCTGAAATTAGACAGCAGGGCATTACAAAAGTTGGCATACTGGGTACTAAACCTGTCATGCAAGCAGATTTTTATCGCGATCGCTTCAAATTACATGATATTGAGTTAATCGCACCGAGCGATCGCCAATGTCAAATTATCGATACCATTATCTTTAACGAGTTGGTTCATCGCATCATTCAGGATGAATCGCGCCAAATCTACATCGAGATTATGCAGGAATTAGGCGATCGCGGCGCTCAGGGAGTGGTTTTAGGCTGTACTGAAATCTCATTATTGGTTGAACCAGCAGATTTCCCCGATCTACCCTTGTTTGATACCACCGCTTTGCATTGCCAAAAAGCAGTTAATTTGGCATTAGAAATCGAACCCATACCAGAGTTCCGTAGGGGCGGGTTCACCCAAAATCTCCGTTAAAAGCAAAGCAATTCAGTAAACCCGCCCTGACTAGATATCCATGTAGAAAACCTATTGAAACTTATCCACCACAGGAACCGATGGTGCAATCTCAAACCAGCGCAAATCAAACCGATAGAAAAAGCGCGACGTTATTAAAAATTCGCAATTTACAAGTTTATTTCCCAATCCATAAAGGTATTATTCTACAAAAGCAAGTCGGCTGGGTTAAAGCTGTTGATGGTTTGAGTTTTGATATTAAACGAGGGGAAACTTTAGGACTCGTAGGAGAATCTGGCTGTGGTAAAAGCACGACTGGGAGAGCAATTCTACAACTAATTCCGCCTACACACGGTCAAGTTTACTTTGAAGATACAGAACTAACCAAGCTTACAGGCGAATCATTGCGACAAATCCGGCAACGGATGCAAATGATTTTCCAAGATCCCTATGCATCACTCAATCCTCGCATGACAGTGGGGGATATTGTCAGCGAACCATTAGAAATTTTTGGATTAGCTACAGGAAGAGACAAACGACAGCAAGTCAATCGTTTATTAGAAATGGTGGGTTTAACTCCAGAATTTATCCATCGCTACCCACATGAATTTTCAGGCGGACAACGCCAACGAATTGTCATCGCCCGTGCATTAGCCGTGCGTCCCGATTTTATTGTTTGCGACGAACCGATCGCGGCGCTTGATGTCTCCATTCAAGCCCAAATCGTCAACTTAATGCAATCTCTACAAGCAGAACTAGGACTGACTTACTTATTTATTGCCCATGACTTAAGCGTTGTCAGGCACATATCCGATCGCATTGCCGTGATGTATTTAGGTAAAATAGTCGAACTTGTCGATCGCGTTGCCCTCTACGAAAAACCTTTACACCCCTACACTCAAGCCTTACTCTCAGCCATCCCAATTCCCGATCCGCAAATCGAAGCAAAACGCGATCGCATTGTCCTCCAAGGCGATGTTCCCAGTCCCACAAATCCGCCTTCTGGCTGTCGCTTTCACACTCGTTGTCCCATAGCTATAGATGTATGCATTCAACAGGAACCAGAATTTCGAGATGCAGGCGGCGGACATTACGTCGCTTGTCATTTAGCAGAATAGGGAGTCGTTGGGAGATGTAGGGGCGGGTTTTTTTGAGGATACTTGTGAAAAACAAATAGTTCTTTGGATAAACCCGCCCGTACCAGAGTCGGGAACCGAGTGGAAGGCGACAAAGAAGAAGGATTCAACCAACAACCAATTACCATTCCTGTTCCCTAGGATACATTACACCCCCCTGAGAGAAATTTAAGATAGTCTCCCAAGACAGATTTGAGTGCAGTATACGGAGTACAGGAGACAAGCCATGTGTGGCATTGGTGGCGTAATGAATCGCGATCCTTCCCGTCCGGTCGATCCAAACATTTTGGTGGCGATGGCAGCAATCCAAAGTCATCGCGGTCCCGATGGATGCGGTTGGAAAGTGGTAGACGAACGCGGCGTTGGCTTTGCCCATGCTCGTCTTGCGATTATTGACCTCAACCCAGAACGAGGACGACAGCCATTTGTCTCGGCTGACGGTCAGCATACAATCGTCCACAATGGCGAGTTTTACGACTATAAGCGTCTGCGTTCCGACCTCACTTCTCGCGGTTATCGCTTTGCCACCAAGAGCGATACAGAATTAACATTACATTTAGCGGACAGGTATGGGTTAGAAGGCGCTTTACCCCATCTGCGCGGCGAGTTTGCTTTTGCATTTTACGAAAAAGCCGCAGATCGGCTGACATTGGTACGCGATCGCTTTGGGGTAAAACCTTTATACTGGGCGCAGACACCAGAAAGTTTTGTCTTTGGTTCGGAAATTAAAGTCGTCTTCGCACACCCCGACGTACAGCGCCAGATTTCTTCCCAAGGTTTGTATCACCAATTGATGCAACTGATGGTTCCTGGTACGAGTGCATTTGAAGGAGTTCGCGCCGTCCAACCAGGACAAATGGTAATTGTCGATCGCCCGAACGGACAGTTGCGGGTGCAGACTAAGACTTATTGGGATTTAAATTTCCCTTTGTTGAGCGATCGCGCCTCTTTGCAACCTGACGAATTCTACATCGAAGAATTGCGTCGCTACTTTATTGAAGCGATTCAATTAAAACTAGAAGCTGACGTACCCGTTGCTTGCTATCTTTCTGGTGGAATTGATTCTTGTACGATTTTGGGAGTCGCCGCCGCTTGTCAGCAGTCGCCTGTCAAAGCGTTTACAGTTGGCTTCGACGATCGCGATTACGACGAAACGGCGATTTCGCAAGAAATGGCGCAGGCTGTAGGAGCCGACCAAGATATCGTTACAGTCCAAGGGGGACAACTCTACGAACATTTTGCCCGTGCGGTTTGGCATACCGAACGCAGTATCTACAATACGTTTACAATTGCCAAGATGCTGCTGAGCGAACACGTCCACAATGCAGGCTATCGCGTTGTTTTAACGGGGGAAGGTTCGGACGAACTATTTGCTGGCTATCCCCAACTGCGATTGGATATGATTTTGCACGGAATGCAAGATGCATCTGCCGCAGAACGAGCGGATTTAGAAGACTGGTTGCAGGCAAGCAATCGCATATTTAAAGGTAACTTATTGGCAGAAAAACCTCTAGACGATCCGGCACTAACAGACGCGATTGGGTTTACACCTAGCTGTCTTCAATCGTGGTTAACTGCGGCTAATTCTGTCCCTGGCTTAATGCACTCAGATCGCCGCGCCGCGACTCGCGATTATTCCCCAGGAGGCGCGATCGCTTCTGTTCTCGATCGCGGTCAAGTTCAAGGTCGCCATCCCCTTGACAAAGTGCAATACATCTGGATAAAAACTCAATTTGAATCGCAAGTCTTAGGTTGGGCAGGCGATCGCGTTGATATGGCAAACTCAATGGAAGCGCGTCCGCCATTCCTCGACCATCATCTAGTAGAATTTGCCGTGACGTTACCCCCACTAATGCGTTTTCGGGGGAGAAAGGATAAATTCGTCTTGCGCGAAGCTATGCGTGGGTTGCTACCCAAAGCCCTTTACGAACGGCAAAAATTTGCTTTCATGGCTCCTCCAGCGCATACTGATGTGGCAAAGCAAAAAGCCATGCGATCGCTAGCAGATGACTATTTATCCAAACAGGCGATCGAAGCAGCTGGATTATTAGATAATGCAGCCGTGCAACAAGTTTTACAACAACACGCAGATAGCAACACATCTGATTCAGAGCGGACGAAACTGGATGCAATTATCAACCACATGCTGAGCGTACAAATGCTCCATCAACATTTTGTCGCTACAGACGTACCAAAACAAGCCCGCGATCGCGCTAAGGAATTAGGTTGGCAGGTGCAGCAGCCAATGCTAACAAATGCCTAAGCGGATATTGCGTGTAGGGGCGGATTTACCAAGAACTCGAATCTCATTCGACATTTTTTGAGTTCTGAAATTCTAGAATCTTATCGTACAAACCTGCTACTGATTCTTCTGCAAAAAACTCATCCTTGAGTTTAAGATAATTACTGCTGCCAATATTGCAAGCTGCCCAAAACCGAGACACCTCAGATGGTTTCATATTAGAAAAGAGAATTTGTAATCCTTCGTGCAAAACTTGTTGTTCGCTCTTAACTTAGATCGTTGTTATTTGTCTCCAACGCAAAAATGTGTTTGTTATGACTTTACGTACCTTTACATAACTTTAATTGAACGTCAGAAAGGTAGTATGTAGCGTTACTAGAGTAGTCTTTAATATATTCAAGAAGACAACGAGCAACATATTCAGCTAGCTTAACAGGAACAGCATTACCAATCATTTGTTATAAATCTGATTTACTTCCTTGAAATTTAAAACCTTTTGGGAAGGTTTGAATATAGCTACGCTCAATTGTAGTTAGAGGACGTAAGTTCTCGTTGAGATCGCATAGATCCCCTTCATGTTTTTTGTATGTTTTGGGAATAGGACGATTAACACCTCGGATTGTTGGACTAGGTTCATGAATACTGAAAATAGCCCTTCTCTTATAACTTCTGGGATGTCGGTAAAAATATTCAATACCTAAGCTACTACCTAAGTATTCAAAAACAGTCATCGGTCGCTTAGACTGATTCTTGATTAGATAATGACTTAAATTACCATCATCTCCACCAAGTTGACCAATCAAGAAATATCGTTTTCTGGTTTGTGGAACCCCACAATAGCCAGCATTCAAAATTGCAGAAGTTAAACCATATCCGCTTTTCTTAAATACTTCTAAGCTTGTCTCTAAAACTCGGCTTTTTGCGATCCTATCAACGTTTTCCATCACAAACCAGTTAGGCTTAATAAGAGCAATAATGTTCGCAAATGCCAAAGATAAATCAGCTCTACCACCATTTTCATCTCTTCTACCCGCACTTGAAAAATCTTGGCATGGAGGACCACCAATAATCATCTCTGGTTCAAGTCTATTAATAAATTCATATACATCTTCTTTTAAAAGATCTTTCTCAAAGATAGGATGCTCGAAGTTGTTGCGGTAAACCTCAATTGCTGGCGACCAGTATTCAAAAGCAGCCACTAGATTGAATCCAGCATTTTGAAATCCCAGTGACATACCCCCACAACCAGCAAATAAATCTACCGTTCTCATCTTTACAAATTGAAAATTAGAATAAATTTAAACTTAGAGTTATCTACTAACTAGTCAAACAAATCGGAAGAATTACATATTATAGCATCAAATCTCCTCTCTGGACTTAATAAATTTTGACCTCCACCTAAAATGATTTCCTTGATTTCCGTTTTCTGAATTCTTGGCATTCTTAAAAATTCCGATCTCATATAAAAGTTTGTAAATTTTCCGTTCACTGAAAAAGCTTTGTCATTTTTTGTGTTACAAGCAATACTAACAATTTTTCTATAGTCAAATTGATAGTGTTGACTAAAATCATAAATCATTTTAAAGAGCCAAACAACAGCACGAATATGTCTACCAACTGTTATTGTTTTATTTGGTTTACTATCTAATTTGCTTGAATCTAGAATTAGTTTTATAAATGCAAGGTTGCTCCATACAAATACATCCAAACAATTATCTGCAAGTTTAGGAGATTTGCTTACAGTTTTCCAAATAGGTTGCATCACAGAAGGTTTTTGTACTGCTACCATAGACAGCATAATTAATTTGAGAGAATCAAACATACTTGAAAGATGAGTTATCACCTCTGAAGGTTCTGTCCAATCTTCTATCTCCTCGAAGTTTCCTATAATTAAACTTTTTAGTAAATTAATATCTTGTGCAAAGTACTCAGCAATACTGCAAGCCAGGTAAACAATAGTATCAGGTCTTACTACTATTTCACATCCATACAAGCTTTCATCTAGAAGATCGCACGTTGAATTGTCAGGTAAAGCTGTTAATTTTACCTCAACTGCTTGCAGGCAACTTCCCGTATCTCTTTGTTGAGTAACCAAATCTGCTCGCGGTAGCGCACCGATCAAATATTGTTGGTATGGAGTAAACTGTGTTTCAAAAGCGTAAAACAAGTTGTCTGAGTCTGGATTAATTCCGTAGAAATAAGCTGTATTAATACTTGAATGCTCGACTTCTAAATTTGAATTGAGCTTGATATAAATGTTATCAATATTTCTACTGTATAAGTAAGCACAAAGAGAAGCTGGAAATGAATTGTTGAAACAATTTTTACCCCAAGCGTCTTTTTGGGTGAAGTCTCGGTTTGAGTGTTTTAATCCAAATAATCCAGGCTGCTGATTTGGCGTATTTCTTGAAAACACAAGCTGTCAGTACTAGAAACGGCTCAGCCAATTAGTTTACTCTGTATCATCTACATTAGCTGCAATAAGATAATTGTATAAAGAATTGTTTTAATAGACTTATGCTCGTAACTTTTACCACAACTACAGATTAGTAGCAACATAGGGTACGTTAGTCACGCACCCTACAAAATCAAGCCTATAAAATTAAGCTTGCGGTTGAGGCGCTGGCAACAACCTTCCCAAACCCTGTTTAACAAACCCTTGCAAGAAAGCAACTTGCTGATTTTGTTGAAACACATTTTGTAAAGTCTGTCTCAACTTATCTAAATTCAACCCTGACGCTGACTCGATCGCCTCTTCCTGTTGTTGGAAATATTCGATCAAACTACACCCTGCTAGACGAGTTAAATAAGCGGCGCTAACTCCTTGCACGGCTCCACCTGCTACAAAGGTGATAGCATTAGTTTTTAAAACAGTACTAATGGCTTTCGTAGAAAGTTCTACCAAACCCAACTTCAACATCAAACTACCCATCGTTCCCGCTACATTTTGCGCTTGCTCAAACGAGAATTTTTGCTGGTAAACTGCGCCTAATTCCATCACCAACTGAGCGTTAATTGCTGCTGTTGCGAGTAAATCTAAAGCTGGAACTGGGTTAGCAAAAGCGGCGGCGGCGGCGATCCATTGGTATTGTTCTACAACGGGGAGGGCGCGATCTCGTCTTATTCCATCTAAAATGACTTTGCCTTCTGCTTTCAACTCTTCAGCTTGGCGTTTGATAGTTGCCCATACTAACTGTTGCGCTTCTTGTTGGAGAATATATTCTAAACGTTGTGTCAGAGAAGCAATTTCTGGTAAACGCTGTTCCAACCATTCCTCTACCGCACCATCAGTTTGATGCTGACGGACTTTTAACGAATTCGGTGCAGATGCGATCGCTACAACGTCTTCTGCGGTTAAAGTAGGTTGTATTTTTTGCTGGAGAGAGTATAAAACAGCAGCGCGATCTTCGGGCAAATATTGGTCTTGTTTATTAAATACCAAAACTGGGCGCTGATGGGCTGCCAATAGTTGTTGTAAAGTTTGATATTCTGAATCAGTTAAATCTCCGGCTGTCACAAATAAGATTAAATCGGATGCGATCGCACTTTGTAAAGCTGCTGTATCCGTCTGTTCGACTTCGCTAAATAAAGCCGCTGTCTCGCTAATACAAAGTTTTCGATCTTGCGGTTGTGCTTCTAAAACTTGTCGTAATGTCGTCTTACCGACAGATTTACCACCAGTAATAGCTAGATTAATTTCTTGGCGATCGATCTGCGCTTCTAATTGGGCGATTTTTTCTCGCAGTTCTGGAGTAGGATGATTTTCTATTTCTAGGCGATCTGCTACTACTTGTACTTGCGCGATCGCTTTTTCTACCGTTTCGCGATTGATGGGTAATTCTTGCACCCGTTGTTTAGGGCGATATTTCCCAAATAACCATAAACACAGGATGATGGCGATCGCACCCATCAAGCTAAACTCACCCAGATGGGCTAAAGATTCTCGCCACCCTTGCAAAAACCACAGAGCAAAGGCTAAACCAACACCACCGATTAAAATTGGACGCTGCAACATACCAGCCACACTCGCAACATCTCTAGTCTAATGATTTCCCACAATAAAATAGCACTCTAAGTGGCTCTAGACGTGCCGAGTTTACTATACTTTGCGATCGGTCGAGTGCCAGCTACTGGTTACCTATGATACTTGACTGCTCGAAACAATAGAAATTTCATTAGTGGGAACTCCGAATGGCGTTATCTCACTAACAACAGCTTCCTCAACTGAGTCAAGAGGTTGCATATCAGCTTCATATTGCAAAACTTTCTGTAATATTAATTTCCAAGCATCGCGATAATTTGCAGACCGAGGTTTTCTCTGTCGTTTCTCAGCTTCAACTAAATGAATTTCGCTGCCATACTCGATAAATACGTCTACTGGAAATATATAAAACAGGTCAAGATTTTCTATATAGACTAGAGCAAAATCAAAGTCTAATTGTTTATAAGCTTCTCTAACCATCAGTCGTCGATTTGTCTTGGTTCGCCGATTATCTACAACGTAATTACTCGAAGGCGCGTCAAACCAGGCATACTTTACTTGAATTTTAACCAGAACTCCACTAACATCGAACACTAGATCGTATAGCAATCGATCGCCAATAGGTTTTAGAACCCCCCAACCTCGTTTTAAAGCATGGAAAACTGCTGCTTGTTCTGCTATATCTCCTTTTAATTTAGTATCCATTTGAATAATTTCTAGCTGCTCGAACAGCATAAAACAAAACCCTGCAACTTTTTACATTACAGGGTTTCATCTTTTAAATTGGTGGCGGGAAGTGGATTTGAACCACTGACCTTCGGGTTATGCTTACCATCTACAGCTTTCGCTGCCTAAATTGACTCGTCTTGAGTTAACTAGTTTGTGGTCTGGACTGTCCCTTCATCCTCGGCTTAACGTTAGGATGCCTGCCTTCCAGTCTCTACACCTTCTCTCTTGCGAGAGCTTGGTTCGGGATTACCGCGCTAATGGCTTCCCCGAGTTTGACAGGTAAACGTACGTAAGTTTCTTTACGTACCGCCCATAACAAGACTAACTGCTAAGCGCTTGATTAATCTTGCTTGTTGAGCCCGACGAGCTACCAGGCTGCTCTATCCCGCGTCAACTTTTCTAGTATAACCATAAGTTTTGGTAATTTGCAACTATAAAAGCGACAATTCTCCCAAAACCTCTAGTCGCTTGAATTTACCGAACTCCATAAAGCTTTCAGCGAGAGTTTCTGCGGCTGAGGGACTGAGCCAACCCATTTGCTTGAGCAAGTGAATCGCTACAGCGTGCTTAGCGCGTTTAGAACCATCGATCGCCTTGATTGCCAAGCCCATGCCCTCACCAACTCTGCCAATACACTGCACGCCTTCCGCACCTGCTTTACTGACGAGTTCCCCTTGCGTCAGGCGCATAATTTCTGTATCAAACTCTCCTTCCCCTGCAATCAAGGTGGGATGATAGGTCATAGCACGCACGATCCGTTCCAGATCCAAGCTGCTACCAGAAGCAAGCTGAGCGTATAAAGCTGCCATTTGTCCCAACTGCATGAAATAGGTAGGCGCACCGCAATCATCGTGAGCGCAGATAAATTCTTCGGCTGGCATTCGCAGCATTTCAGCTACTTTAGTGAGAATTAATTGCTGCACGGGATGGTTGCGTTGAAGATAGCTATTGAGCGCCCAACGGCGTTGCTGACACACGGCTAACATTCCCGCATGTTTGCCAGAACAATTGTATTCTAGGGGGCTGCGCTTGCCCGCAGGTGTGGGACATTGTAATGCAGAGGGATCGATATCTGCTCGCCAAAGAATATTAAAGACTTGTCGCACTTGTGCGATCGCGGCTTTATGCGAACTACAAATAATCGCTAAATCTCGATCTGTGAGATTGTAGCGTTCTAAAGTGCCTGTTGTTGTCACGCCTAGTGCTTGAAATGGCTTGAGAGCAGAACGCACGAAAGTTGCTGTTTCCGCATTGCCAGCCACAGATAACACCCGTCCTCGATTGTCACAGACAACTGCTTGGACGTGATGGATCGATTCGACGATTCCTTCGCGCAGCAACCGGACTTCCAGTTCTGCGGCTTGAGTTCTTTTTCCCCTTGTCATGGGTTAGAATGTATCACCTTTTTGGTAATTTGATAATTGGTGATTGGTAGTTAGTAGTTGTTTGCTGTTGATAGTTCACCGTTAATTGTTTGCTGCGATTGACCATTATCCATCAACAATTACCGATTACCTATTACCCATTACCGATTTATAAAAAATACCAGATTAAGCCCCCAGACAGGAAAAAGAAACCCAGCCACGCAAAAGTGCGGCGGAGTCTTTGCAGGATTGGTTTAACTTGGTAGCTGACAATGAGCTGATCGCGGGTCAGTATTTCTAGTGGTTTCGTCCAGTTTTGACCGTCGTACCAACCTGTTTCCTCATAAAAGATCGTCTGATTCATCAGGCGATCGCGCACGTAAGACCAACCGAGGTACATCCGGGCAACTGCTAAAATTACTCCCAGACTCGCACCGAGCGTGCCGCATAGCAAGAATTGCGTTGCGTGTTTGATGGGTGGAAAACTAGCAGCGGCAATCGGTCCCGCCACTATCCACGACCAACCCCAAACCCACAGTAGTTTGCCAACATACTGCCGTAATTCTAAAGCGGCAGTCCGAAAAAAACCGGATGATTTGAGCTGTTCGTACTCGTTGAGCGGTTGTTGTTCGTCAGGAACTGGACAGACAGAAACAGGTGATTCCATCATTTTGTTGTTCTCCCATCGCCGCTGGCGGTTGGAAAATCGATCCGTTCGGCATGACCCCAGAATGCTTCTAAATTATAAAACTCTCGTTCGCTGGGCATCATAATATGAACTAAGACATCGCCATAGTCTTGTAACACCCAAGTTCCTTCATTCTTGCCTTCCATCCGCAGTAGCTTTCTATGCCATTCTTTGACAACTTTATCCTCAATTGCATCTGCGATCGCTCTTACCTGTACCCTAGAGTATCCAGAGACGATCGCGAAGTAATCGGCTAAGTAAGAAACATCAGCGACATGCAACAGGACAATATCGCCTGCTTTGCGATCGGCAGCAGCCTCCGCAATTGCCAAGGCTAATTCCCGACTCTCATCGGCATGAGTAGCACTGACTTTACTAGAGTTCAGAAAAGCGAACTGAGAGATTGAATTTGCTTGGGTATATTCAGACATTAAACCTCATTTTTTGAGCTATATTTTACAAATCAATTATCTGAAACAAAAGAGCAACTATGCTCATAATAATTGTCAAATGTACAACTTCAGACAGAGCGAAACTATTTCTTCATTTAAGCATGTGCGGAGAGTTGTGCTTGCTTTTTACCCAGTTAAGAAACCAATTTCGAGTCGCGATCGTGCGTGGATGAATTAAACAATGAGTCTCTATTAAAAATTTTAAAGAATAATCGCAGGTACGCCAAACAGCTTGAGGTAAATTTTGATAACTCATCTGTCGTAAAGCTTGTAACTCAGGGGTATCGCCTCTACCTGGCTCAATGCTATCCGCTAAAAACACGATACAGCTCAATTCCGTCATTTCTGGTCTGCCCAAAGTATGATTGGCGATCGCCTGCAATACTTCTTCATCTTGCACCCCAAAAGTATCTCTAGCAACGATCGCGCTGACATCGGCATGTAACAAATGAGGATGCAATTCCATCACCGGATCGCTCTCTAACCCCTCAGTACGCGCCATTTCCAGCAGCTTAGCGGGCTTAAAATATTTTGCCAAGTCGTGCATTAGCCCCGACATCGCCGCCTTCTCCACATTTTGACGGTGATGCTCAGCCAACTCCACCGCCATCTGCTCTACCCTAAGAATATGGTCGATGCGGGACTGCGGTACGTGTTCTGACAGCCAGCTTAAAACCCGTTCGCGCTTAACCGTAATGTACTCCGAGCTATGGTTGAGATTTAGCACAATAAAAGAGACAATCTCGACTCAATTCCCAATTTCATTGTAGCGAAGCCCATTAATTAGGAGCGAGAACGAAAATCTGTCTTTGTACCTTTGCGCCTTTGCACGACCTTATTTAAAACTTAACTTTTACGCTACTGCCCCATTCTGACCCATGACAACCGCCCGTCTCATCGAAATCTTCTCCGCCATTCAAGGCGAAGGATTAAACGTCGGCACGCGCCAAATCTTCATCCGGTTCGCGCTATGCGATCTACGCTGCCATTTTTGCGATAGCGCCCATACTTGGAGCGTACCATCAACTTGTCGCGTCGAGCGATCGCCTGGACTGCGAGACTTTGAAACCCACCCTAACCCCGTACAGCTCAATACTCTATTAACTTGGATAGAACGGCAAAACTCCCCAGGCTTACACGATAGCATCAGCCTCACAGGAGGCGAACCATTACTACACGCACCTTTCCTAGTAGAATTCCTACCTCTGGTACGTCGTGCAACTGGACTACCCATCTATCTCGAAACGGGAGGTCATCGTCCGCAACAACTGCAACTCATCTTACCTTACCTTGACTCGGTGGGCATGGATATCAAACTACCTAGCGTCAGTGGCGAAGATCGCTGGAACGAACACGCAGAATTTTTGCAAACCTGTTACCAAGTAGGGATAGAGGTATTTATCAAAGCGATCGTTTCCAGTCAAACCGATCTCGGAGACTTAGCCAAGGCAGCTAAACTAGTTGCATCCGTCAATCCAGAAATTCCTGTATTTCTACAACCCGCTACCCCACTCACACCATCCCAGCAGTTCGGAGACATTCCAATTCAAGCACCCACTCCAGCACAAGTATTGCATTGGCAAGCGATCGTGAAACAAGAACTCAAACGAGTCCGCGTTATTCCCCAAACCCACAAAATGCTCAACCAGCTATGAAGACGCGAATTTTCGCGTCTCTACAACTACATCATCTCATCTGGTGCGGCTTTCGTTTTGGCTTTTGCCTTGTTAGCGCTGCGCTTGAGTGCCTGCAAGCGACCTTCATATTTCGCTTTTTGTCGCTTGCCTGGTGCTTGCTCGATTAAAGTTTTTAAAGCACTGCCGAGACTTTTGTAGGCGTTGGGTAGAGTATAACCGAAACGAGTTGCCAAGGCGATCGCCTTTTCGTCTGCCTCTATTGCCTCTTTGACCTGCTTTTCGCCATTATTCTTTTGATATAGCCGATATCCCGACACGCCGCACAACGCCACTGCCAGCAACAATAATAAGCCATCCTGCACCCAAAGTTCGCCGACCGCGCCACCCAAACCAATCGCCAGCGCTGCCATTTCCCAACCATCTTTGGAAATGGTGTCATTTTGAATTCGCGCCACTTCGTGCCAAAATAGCAGATTCCGCTGATCGATCGCCAGCGCATCCCACTTAATCAAGTCGATTTGAATTTCCACCTGATCGCTGCCAATTTCTTCACTCCGAATCAGGGGTGGGTTAACTTCCGTCGTTCCTTCGACAGTTACCCAACTTTGCAGTTCTGGGGGCAGTATACCCTTGAGTCGCCGCAATTCGCTCATTTCGGCTTTAGCCGAGGAGGTTGCATAGGATGTCATAAACAGGATTCCAACAAGTGGCTAAGAATGCTTCTACTCTCATTTTGGAGTATAGCGAATCACATCGTCCAAATTTTGGCAAAACCCTCTACACATCAGCAGTTTCTAATTCTGCCATCTCTTGTAGAGATTGCCAGCCAGCCAGCCACTGGGAACGATCCTTTAGCAAATTCGCATTGATCCAAAACCTGACTTCAGGATCGCAGGCGGCGACCATTTCCGCAAACACCCACTTGCCTTGATTTTTGCGATTGACCACTTGAAAGTGCCTCCAGCCAAACATTTTTTGCTGGGAAGTCCATTTGGAACCAACGAGATAGGGGAATTTTTGCTTTTTGGGCATGGATAGCACGGAAAAACGTTGCAGAGACACAACGTGTCGCGTCTCCATAACTCTTAGTTTAGTGACATTGCCAAATTTTTACAGCGTTGTCAGCACTACCAGAAGCGATCGCTTGTTCGTCAGGACTGAGAGCAATTGACCAAATGGCATCATCATGGCTGCCGATAGTTTTGACAAATTTACCATTTTCAGAATGCCAAATTTTGAGAGTTTTATCGCCACTACCACTGACAATAATTTTCCCCAACGGACTTACTAACCAGAGCATAGAATGGTGAACAGTTTTAGGCAGCGGAGTAAGCAACATGTTTCTCACGAAAAAAGTTTTGTACAACGTGTGGTTGACGTTGTGTA